>NZ_PDEQ01000002.1:300000-600000 GCF_002554795.1 Longibacter salinarum
CGCGCATGTCCACGCCCCAGTGCTCGTGGAAGCGGTGGTCCTCCGTCGCTACCAGCGCGTTGACGGCCGGTGTGGCGATGCTGTCGTAGCGGAGCCAGGAGCGGTTCTGCCGTGCGTAACGGGCAAGCTCTTCGCCGTCCGCCGTGTACGCAACGGTGGCAAGCTGAAACGTCGGGTTCTCCAGGCTCTGCGTAGACGGTAGGTCGCTTGAGACGATGAGCAGCCAACCGCTCAAAAAGAGCACGCCGGCGAGGACAGCCCCAACCAGCATCGATAGCAGAAACGCAGCCTGCCCCTTCCGGGGATCGTCGAACTTATCGTAGAAATAGCCACGGATGCCGCCGGGGGACGGCTTCTCGTGACCATTCTCCGATACCTGGCTGTCACGGACAGTCGGCTCGTTGAAATACTGGTCGAGTTCTTCTTCCGAGTAAGACCACTCAGACATGAGGCGTGGTTCGTCTAGGATGAGCCGGGTGCGACAGAAAAAACGGACCGGAGATCCGAATTCGTGTCCGGGCTCGATGAATAAGTACAACAGAACGGGCTCGGGCCGGAGAGACGGAGAGAAAAAGGCCCGGTTCAGGTAGATCGGCCGGCTTCGGCCATGTCGTTCTGGAAATCGGCTGATTCAATGATTTCAGCACGTCTCCCGTTCCACTGCATGAGTCGCGCGGCAGGTTCGGTAAGCACGACAAACGTACGGTCCGCAAACCAGGTGCCTGTATTCAAATACATGCCGTGCTCGTTTTGCTGAAGCGTGGGAACGTGACTATGACCCATCACGACCATGTCAGCGCGGTCTTGCTTAATCAGGTCGTGCCCGCGTTCCGCCAGCGTCTGGACGAGATCCGGGTTCGGCGTGCGGTCGTGCATCTGGCGGCTAACCCACTGGGCGAGTCCGAATCCGAGGTTTGCCGGTAACAGGGTGCGATACAGAGCGACGCACGCGGGATGCCTCAGCAGAGACCGGAAGCGTGTCGTCAGTCCGCCCGCCGAACCCGCAAGATGGTCGCCGTGAGCGCACAGGACACGGTGCCCGTAGTGCGTGGCGACGCAGTGGTCCGGGACGACGTCGACGCCGAGCTCTTCCGTGAAGTAGTCGGCATGCCAGGGGTCGTGATTCCCGAGCAGGTACGTGACCGGAATGCCTCGATCCGTGAGGGAAGCGATGCGTCCCTGAAACCGGACAAACCCTTTTGGCACCAGCCGCGAGTACTCGATGAATGCGTCAAACACATCGCCGACAAGGTAGAGATGCTCCAGCTCGTCGTCGAACGCGTCGAGACAACGGAGCAGGTCGGCCTCTTCTGCTTTTTCGGCATCCGGTGCACCGGTGCGTCCGAAGTGCATGTCCGAGACGAACAGAACCACAGCGACGTGGGGAAATGACGAAGGAAGGGGAACGGCCTGTTACGCGCCGAACGCTGATCGGGTCGGTGCGTAGGACGATGTTGAAATGAATGGAGCACTGTGCCGATCCCTTCGCACGGGCATCGCGCGGAATGCTCCTCGATCGATGCTTTCAACCTCTCGTATGAATCGACAGACGTACTACCGGCCCCCCACCCAGTTTTCGGTGTTTCCGCCGGTGATCAAGAATCTGCTGATCATCAATGGGCTGTTCTTCCTCGCGGCTCAGGTGGCAGCACCTCAGCATGGAACGCTCCTCGCCGAGGTGTTGAACTACATGGCGCTGTATCCTCCCGGAAGTGGGGAGGCGGGAGTGAGCTATTTCGGGGCACGGGGTGAGATCCCAGGTTTCTGGCCGTGGCAGATCGTCACCTACAGCTTTCTGCACAGCCCGGCTACGTTCGGCCACATCCTGTTCAATATGTTCGGACTCTGGATGTTTGGCGTGCAGATCGAAAACCGCTGGGGATCGCAGCGATTCGCCATTTTCTATTTTGCCTGCGTCATCGGTGCGGCGCTCCTTCACATGTTTATGGTGAGTGCGCCCGTGCCAACGGTAGGGGCCTCCGGTGGTGTGTTCGGTGTACTCATCGCTTTCGGCGTCCTCTTCCCGAACCAGCCAATCTATCTCTACTTCCTGTTTCCGATCAAGGCGAAATGGCTCGTCACCGGCCTGATGCTGCTCGAGCTCTTCTACGGCTTTTCCGGTGGACAGACCGGCGTGGCAAACTTCGCTCACCTCGGCGGTGCGCTGGTCGGCTACCTCCTCACGCAGTACTGGCGCGGGAAGCTTCCGGGCCTAGAGCCGAAGCAATCGGATCAGCGATGGCGATAGGGTCTCCACGGGCTGGCGGTAACATCACTTAAGACACAGTGTCGGGATCTTGAGTTGTCTCCTCGTGCTGCTCGACCTGGGTCTTCAGATTGTGCAGGAGCGTACGAATCTCGCTCCGGTTGTATCCGCGAATGATTGGCATCAGAAGTGGCTGCAGAAGAACCGGGCCGGGCACGGCGTAGGTCGCGGCGTACGTAAACCGCGTGCCTCCGTCCTCTGCGTCGAGGTACCAGCGAATGGAGCCGCGCAGGTTGCCGGTCATTGCGAACACGATTCGTTCCGGTGGCTCATAGTCCGTTGCACGCACCTCTCCAGACAGCGAGAGCCCGAGCAGGGAAAACGTGTATCGAGCACGTGCGCCGTCATTGGGAAGCCGTTCGATCAGTTCGGACCGTCGAAGGCTTGGTGTGAACACGGGCTGACGTTCGGGCACGTCGACGTAGTCAAATACGGCTTCCGGGGACGCAGCAATCCAGATGTCGTCGCGAACGGTAAGCATAGGTGGCTGCAAAGAGTGGGCATCCGTTTTTGGCGAGAATTAAGTGCACGAACGGACGTAGGGCCATCCGAGGTCAACGTGCGCGAGGAAGATCGGATAGCGCACACTCGGACGCAAAACGGAAGTCGAGCGCAGCGGAATCCGGGACGGAAACCTACATATGAAGCATAGAAAAGGCCGAGGGGATCGCCCTCGGCCTTTTGTTCTCTGGGAGGAATGGGGCAGAGCACATCAGTGTGCGGCGACGATGTCTCCCACGCGGCGCACGATTGAAATGATGAAGCCGATCGAGAGGACGATAATGCCAATCCAGACCAGGCTGATCATCGGTTTGGCGTAGGCCTGAACGACCACCCAGTTTTCCGGCATCACGTCGACGCCGTCCACGGCGAATGTTGCCTTTCCGCTGCCGACGTTCATCTGCGTGAACGCGATCCGCAGGTTCCAGTCGTCGATCCGGTTCTCGACGTACTGTTGCTGATTGTTGTCCATCACCATGTAGATCGGCATCAGCGTGCGGGTGTCGCCGCTCTCGAGGCGAGTTACGTGGAGTACGGCCCCGACGGCGATCTGCGCGTTGTCCGGAACGCGCGAGGAGGCGGCCTCGGGTGGGTTCTGCTGACTGGACATCGGCATGCCTTCCGGCGCTCGAAGCACCTCAAAGTGGGAGAATGCGACCGCATATTCCTTTTCGCCCAGAAGCGTGGAGTCGCCCTTAGCCAACTCAATCTCGCCGCCGTTCGATTCATCCGCTGCTCCGGTGGCTTCGCGAGGCGTGACGGCGACGAAAATGTCCTTCTCAACGAAAGCTTTTACGTCCGGGTGCATGAACCACTGTCCACCCGAGCCCTCGTAGGCCACCGGGTTCATGTCGTAGGATCGGCCTTTCGGGTCGGTGAACGCGAGGTGGTAGATGCCGCGACCGCGGTCATTGGTCGACTGGCCCTTGTAGGTGACCCGATAGCCGTTGATCATGCGGGTCTGTCCCTCGGCAACCACGAAGTTCTCACGTGGCTGGTTGTCCTCGTCGGCCGACGACATGTGCCCGATCTGAGGGAGGGGGCTGCTGAACCCACTCGACGCCACGACACCCAGGATCAGGATTGCGAAGCCGACGTGGGAGAGCGCGCCGCCCGCCATCTTCGGGTTGCCGCGCGCAATGCGCCACAGCACCATGCCGTTGGCGAAGAGGGAAAAGAAGCCGACGAAGACCAGCATCAGCATCTGCAGCGCAAAGCCGTACGTGGCCCAGAACTCCTGCAGTCCGCTGAAGACGCCCGCTTCCGTCGGCGTGGTGGACGCGGCAGCGGTGGCCGGAACGACGACCGTTTCCGTCGTGAACGGTGTCAGAGCCAGAACCGCGATGGTGCAGACCGTTGCGAGTGCGACGGGAGCGAGAAGCACCCGGTTGAGCGACTCTACGGTCATCTTATTCCACCAGAACAACTGCCCGAGGCCGGCCAAGAAGACGAATCCGAGCGCAAGCGGAAGAGTCCATTCGTTGTAAAACTCGATCGGTACGGCGGAGGGGCTGTCCCGGAAGATGCGACCCAGAATGGGGGAGCTGGTGCCGAGAATGATCACGGCGGAGGTAGCGCACAGAAGGATGGCCCCGGAGAAAATCATAAACTCGCGCGACAATACGCGTGGCTCCTCCTTTGGCGATGGCAGTTCGCTGTACCGATAGAAGAAGAGCCCGAACGCGCCCACGGCGATCGCGACAATCCAGATCAGCAGCTGGTTGTAGAGGCCAAGGTCGACGAATGAGTGGACCGACACGTCGCCGAGAATGCCGCTCCGCGTCAGGAACGTGCTGTAGATGACGAACATGTAAGCGAGGATGCTGAGGAAGATCGACGCCTTCTGGCTGGCGCCGCTCTTCTTCTGCACGAGCATCGTGTGGAACGCGGCGACGCCAACGAGCCATGGAACGAGCGAGGAGTTCTCGACCGGGTCCCATGCCCAGTAGCCACCGAACGATAGCGTGACGTACGCCCAGTAGCCGCCCATCGCGATGCCGACGCCGAGCATGAGCACGGCGCCGAGCGTCCACGGCAGGGCGGGGCGGACCCACTGCGTGAACCGCTTCTTCCAGAGCGCTGCGACGGCAAAGGCGAACGGGACGACCATGGACGAGAAGCCGACGAAAAGCATCGGCGGGTGGATCGTCATCCAGGGATTCTGCAACAGGTCGTTTAGGCCCTGGCCGTCTGCCGGGACAAAGTCCGGGTTCTGCTGAAAGATCGGTGCATCCGTGAACTTCTCCGCCAGGGTCAGGAATGGCGAAGCACCAATCTCGACCGGACCGATCTGAAGGCCGACCACCATCGACAGCAGAAACAGCTGACAGAGGGCGACGACGGTCATGACCGACGTTTCATACTCCTTGTGAACGTAGCCGATCAGGGCGCCGCCCACGCCGCACATCATCAGGATCCACAGCAGAAATGAACCTTCCTGTCCCGCCCAGAACGTCGATATGAGGTAGTGGAGCGGGAGATCATTCGACGACTGCTGATAGACATACGCGTACTCGTAGTGGTGCGTAAGCAGCAGATACCACAGGATGCCCGATGCGCCGACGACGAACAGACTTGACAAGCCCCAGCCCCAGCGGCCGACGCGTTTCCACAGCACGGCACCGGCAGCGCCCTCGCGTTGAGCAGCGCGGAAAAAGGCTAACGCCGAAACGGCGCAGGCGACGAACGAGACGAGGATGAGAAACTCACCAATCGTACCCAGCATGAGCGAACGTGGAAATTGGGCACAGGACGTTTGCGATAGGGTGGTAACGCAGTGTCGACCGGCAGTTCCGCGATCGATAGCCCGATCCTAAGCCAGCGCAGATCTTCCCGTTCAGATTCACCGTGAATTGGCCGTAGAGGCCGCGGCAGACAGACGTTCTGGCGGATTGATGGTCGTTTTTGTTTGCATCGCCGACGGATGCTGCGCGAATTGGGTATTGCGGGGCGACAACCCATCGGTATGCTTTCCCGCGAGTTGCTGGTTCACGAAATCCGTTCACCTGCCATCTCCATCCAGGGGGCACGGGCGAGGGAGGTAGATCCACGGAACGACGATGTGGCTTCGCGTCGGCCCCGTAAGAAATCCCCCCACACGGTCGCGTGGGCGACCCCCACGGAGCGACGGGCAGCATCCTCTCAGGGTTGAACGAACCACATCGCGTAGTTCAGTGATGTGCCGACACTGCCTGCTGGCGCATTCTTACCCTGTGATCGCATCGCGTCCGTTCGTACCCATGACATCTATGCGCGCCCTTTCTTCTTCTCCGGCGACGTCCGACTCAAACACGGTTCACGTCGACCTCGACCTGGTCCGGCGCTACAACCAGCCCGGACCGCGGTACACCAGCTACCCGACCGCTCCACACTTCTCAGAGGAGGTAACGGACGACGCATTTGCACAAGCTCTGTCAGAGGGAAATGCAGAGACGCCGCTGTCGCTGTATGTTCATCTCCCATTTTGCCGCTCGCTCTGCTACTATTGCGGGTGCCATATGAAGGTGACCCACCGTCCGGAGGTGATCGAGCGGTACCTCGGGTACGCAAAACGCGAAATGGAGATTGCTGCGCAGTACATCGATCTCGATCGTCGGGTCGTACAGGTGCACTGGGGGGGAGGGACGCCGAGTTACCTGACTCCCGAGCAAATCGGCGACCTGATGACCCATACGCGATCGGTGTTTTCCTTCGACCCCGACGCCGAGATTAGTCTGGAGGCGGATCCGCGCGGACTCACGGAAGAGCACCTCGCTGCGGCGGCGGACGCTGGATTCAATCGCATCAGCTACGGCGTGCAGGACGTGGACCCGAAGGTGCAGGAGGCCATCAACCGCGTGCAGCCGACCGAACTCGTGGAGAACGCCGTCCGATGGGCGCGGATGCATGGCTTTCGAAGCATCAACCTTGACCTCGTCTACGGTCTGCCGCACCAGACGTCCGAGACGTTTTCTGATACGGTCGATACCGTCATGCGGCTCGACCCGGAACGCATCGCTCTGTTCAGCTACGCACATATTCCGTCGCTGCGAAAGCACCAGACCCTTATTCCCGAGGCGGATCTGCCGGAGCCGGAAGAGAAGCTTCGCATCTTCAAGATGGCAACCGAGCGACTAACCGGCGAAGGGGGCTATCGTTTTATTGGAATGGATCACTTCGCTCGTCCTGACGACGAACTCGCGGTGGCGCTCGATACCGGCAACCTGCACCGCAACTTTCAAGGCTACTCGACGCGGGCCGGTGCGGATGTAGTGGCCTTCGGCATGTCCGGCATCAGTCAGCTGGACGGAGCGTACACACAGAATATCAAGGGGTTGCCAGACTACTATGCTCGCATCGATGAGGGACGCCTGGCAACCTACCGCGGCTACGAGGTTACTCGTGATGACCGAGTCCGACGGGCGGTGATTATGGAGTTGATGTGCAATTCACTCGTGTTGAAGGCGGACATTGAGTCTCGATTCGACATCGACTTCGACGCGACGTTCACGTCTGCTATGGAAGCACTCGAGCCAATGGTGGACGATGGGCTCGTGACGGTCACCGAGGACGCTGTACGCGTCGAGCCCGAGGGGCGTCTCTTCATTCGAAACGCGGCGATGGCGTTCGATGCCTATCTGAATGCCTCTCAAAAGCGGCCTCTTTACTCTAAAACAGTATAGAGGAGGTCCAGCGTCGACATTTTCGAAAATGGTAGCGGCTGAACCACGTACGAGGAGCCCGCGCATCCGAGAGTTAAGGGGTGTCGGGCTTCACGTCGTTTCGGGTCCCTTCGCGCTTCAGGTGCGCCCGGGTCTCTGAGTCTGTACGCGAATGTCTCAAGCCGCGCTCCTCTCGCAAACGTGCGGTTATGAAGCGCCGTTGTCGTCGCAAATACGGCAACGAGATTTGTATGCGTCTACGCCTCTGCTTATCTAACGGAGATACCTTAGGTCACTTCCGGTGAATCATCTCTACCGGAATGCCTCGGGCAATGGAGCCAGCACTCGGAGTGTGAAGACGTAAGAATCGTGTGCTCTTTCTTCACCTGTGTGGCTGGCTTGAAGCTTGCTGATTAGGTTTAAACCGTATTAGGTTACACGATTGGCCTCGTCTTGGCGCAAATTGCGCGATACAAGATGTACGCGGTGCCGAAGGACCGCCCGCCATTTCCGGGCCAGCTATCTTCACATCATTCATCGTCTTCCCCGTTGCAACGCGTCGACTTATGCCGATCAAACTTCAGGTGGTGAAGGAAGGAGCCGAGGGTAATGACCCGGCCGATTATCTGTTTGAACAGGAGGAAATTACCATTGGGCGAGGAAGTGGAAATGATCTCACCATCCCTGATCAAAAGGTCAGTAAGCAGCATGCCAGGATCGTTCAGGATGGCGGAGACTATTATCTGCACGACCGGGAGAGCAAGAACCACACGTTCGTTGCCGGAGCCCGGGTCGGTGAAGATCGGCCGTATGTTCTGAAGAGTGGCGATGTGATCAATGTCGGGGATTTTCGGATCGAGTTCGTTCCTCTGTTTATGCCGTCCTCGGAGCAGACGGCGTTTGCGAGTGCGTCCGAAAATGAGAACCCGTTCGAGAAGCACGCTGCACAGCTCGCGAGTGCTATGAAGGGGTTGGCCGAAACGTACACGTATGCGCCTGCCGACCAGCGAGACGAGGAACTCGACCGTGCGTTGGGCGGCGCGTTGTCTGGAGCGAAGACGGATGAGCAGGTGGTGCAGACGATGTTTGCTCAGATGGGAATGGAGGTCGGGGGCGACGGCGCGGCATCGGCCCAAGCGGAGTCGCCCGCATCGGACGGCCGTGGCCAGGCGCCCGAGCATGTGAACGAGGTCGTCGACATGCTGCTCGAGTCCGTCGCGCGGATGATCAGCATCCCGACGCATTTCTGGCGAGAGTTCAGTGGTAGCACGGTGGTTCAGCCCCCGGAGAAATCCTTTCTACACAGAGCCGATATCGACTCACTTCGCCAGCACGTGCTGGATCCGGACATCGGCGATGCAGAGCGAGAGAAGCGCCTTGAGCACCTTCGGGAGGCCGTCAACACACTCGTTGCGCATAACGTCGCCATGCTTGCGGGGTACAAAAAAGCGGCTATGAAGGGAAGTAAAGACCTTCTCCGCAAGGTGAACCCGAGCGACGCCTACGACGAGGCCCGCAGCACGGGCGGTGGAGGCTTCTCGAACCTGTTTTCTGCCGGAAGTGAGGGCGGCAAGCCGATCAAGAAGCTATACGAAGAATGGCGCGAACTCTACTCGATGGAGTGGGGAGCGCTGGAGAAAAAACTATTTCGCCCCACGTACATCGACGCGTACCTCGATCGCATGGCGAAGGCCTGGGACGTGGACAAGAGCGAAATCGTGGAGGATCGATAGAATACGGATGAGAGGGTGGGCCCGACGTAATTCGGTCACCGGATAGACGGAAGGAGAAGAACGGGAGCATGGACGACGCAGTCATTGGAAAGGAGGTAGACGGCTACCACATCGAGAGCATTCTCGGTCGTGGTGGGATGGGGGTCGTGTACAAAGGCGAAGATGTCGCTCTGTCTCGTCCGGTTGCACTCAAACGGATTAATCCGGCCCAGGCGCACCGAGAGCAGTTCCTGCGTCGCTTTCGCGCTGAAGCGAAAGCACTCGCGCGGATTAACAGCCCCTATATCACGAGCATTTACGCACTTCGTGATACCGATATCGGGCTGCTCATCGTCATGGAGTATGTCGACGGGGGTACGCTCAAAGATCGGATCGTGGAGGGCCCCATGACGCCGGCTGAGGCTGTACCCATCGTTCAGCAAATCCTGCGATCCTTCCGCGATGCGCACGGCGCGGGGGTGATCCATCGCGATATCAAGCCGCAGAACATCATGTTGACGTCCGATGGCGACGTCAAAATTACAGACTTCGGCATCGCGAAGCTCCGTCGCCGGGACTCCGGGGAAACCGTGACACAGGGGGGGCAGGGCGGGACGCTGAAGTACATGTCGCCGGAGCAAATCGAGAAGATCGATGAGGTTGACAACCGCAGCGACCTCTATGCTCTTGGCATGACGATGTACGAGATGCTCGCTGGACGCCTCCCGTTCGATGAGCTGGATACGGACTTCGACATTATGCGGAAGGTCGTTGAGGGAGACGTTCCGCCTGCGGGAGACTTCGTCCCAAACCTGCCGGCTCCGCTCGCAACGGTGATCGAACGCGCGACCGAGCAAAAGGCAGACGACCGCTATCCCTCAGCGGATGCCATGCTGGAGGCGCTGGACGAAGCGGCTGAGCGAATCGACGACACGAGTCCGTCGGCGATGTGGGATGTTGCCGAGAGTGATGCGCCCGAGCAAACGCAGTCGCAGGATACCGATGCAGACACGGCCGCGGATACGGCCGACGGCGACCCGACCGCCGATACGTCACCGGCGGATGACACGTCGGAGGCGGACGATGGAACGATCCTCGACGACTCGCTGCTGGACGAGATCGACGGGGGCGCGACCCAACCACCGGCGAAAGCGTCCGGCGGCCCCGCCCCAACGAAGCAGCACGCCCCCAGTGCCTCTGATCATCGCGGTCGAGACGGGACAACAGACAAAGGTGTCCCGGTCGGCGTTGTGGCCGCCATTGTGGTCGCGATGCTTGCCGTCGCTGGAGGCGGGTACGTTTTCTTCCAGCCGAGCAGCACCGCGATGTCCACGTTGACCCTGCAAACGAAACCGGGTTCTGCGGTTATCGAGATCGCCGATGATAGTGTCGGAGTCACGCCACTGGCGAACCATCAACTGCCGGCGGGGACGCACAGACTCAAGATCCGGAAGTCTGGATTCCAGCCCATCGACACGTCGGTCACGGTCAAAGAAGGACAGACTCTCGTGCTGAGCGGGTTCGAACTACGCCCGCAACCGGTACAATTCGCTGTGTCTTCTGCTCCATCGGGTGCACGCGTTCTCGTCGGAAGCAGCGAAATTGGCACCACGCCCATTCAAGGCGCGACCGTGGAGGCCGGGAAGGCACGGGTGCTATTGGAGAAGGGCGGGTACACCTCGTTCGATACGACCATAACCTTCGAGCCCGGGAGCCAGGTCACGCTGGCGGGACTACAGCTCGATCGGGCCGATGAGGCGTCTACTCGGTCGACACGTGCTCCTGCGGAATCTGCGCCTTCCCGGCAGCCGGCGGCGTCCGGACGTATATCCGTGACCGCCCCGTCTCAAGTTACAGTCTGGGTCGATGGCGAAGAGCGGACAGGAGGCGGTACCTTCCGCCTCGCATCAGGCACTCGAACGGTGCGGTGCCTTCATCCCAGGTATCAGACCATCGAAAGGCAGGTAAATGTGTCTCAAAATGACACGGTATCGATATCCTGCGTGTATCAGCACGTAATTTCTGTCAACTCTCTCGCGAGTTGGGGCAATATTTATATCGACGGCGTCAACTCCAAAATAAGCACGCCGGGGGAGAAGTCGTTGCCGCCAGGAACGTATCGCGTCGAGATTCGAAAGGAGCGAGAGGATGATTTTCGCATCCAAGGCGGTACGTACCGCCTCACTCCGGCTCAAGGCGGGGAAAACAAGGCGCGGCGAACGTTCGAAACGAGCTATTACGACGTGGAGATTGAGCCCGCATTTCAGAAATACAAGCATTACATCACATTCTCCCCGGAATCGTAATGTTGTTTTCAGTTTCGTGGTACAAAATGCCCCGATCGTTCACGTAGTGGGCGGAAAGTAATTTCTTTTTGTCTAAATGTGGCCCGCGCCTTGCGGGATGGAGTACACAGAGTTTCTGGATTCATCCATTGGATTATCTCTTGCTGCACGATCAATAGGTTAAGGTGACCCCATATGCAGGAACGTGCTACGACTCGAAGGTCTCGACTTCACCCGCTGTTGCTGGTGACGGTTCTCCTCCTGATGGGAGTGACGGCCGTCCACGCCCAGGATTCGGTTCTCAAGCAGGCGAAGGAGGAGTATCAGTTCGCGGAGTATGATAAGGCGAGCGAACTTTTTGCGCAGGTAGCGGACAATGAATCTGCCTCCAAAGCGGATCGATCGCAGGCGCTACGGTACTTGGCTCGCGTGTACGTTGCGAAGAATAAACAGTCGAAGGCGCGTGATGCTGTCCGGCAGCTTCTCAAGATGAAGCCGGGGGCCGAGTTCGATCCCGATGTGGAGCCGCCACCCATCATGCAGATCTACTATGATGTGCGCAAAGAGATGGATGGATATGGCGTGCAAAATGACGCCGGGCTCAAGACGCTGGCCGTCATGGACTTCTCGAACGACTCCGTCGATGAGCGCGAGCGCTTCGAAGGGCTTGAGAAGGGCCTGCCGTCCATGATGATCAATTACCTGAATGGCGGGACGGATCTGAAGGTCATTGAGCGAGAGCGGATTCAGTGGCTTCTAAACGAACTCGAGCTTCAGCGCGACGACCAGAAGGTGGACCAGTCCACCGCGGTCCGGACCGGCAAGCTCCTTGGAGCTCATTCGGTCGTCTTCGGCAGCTATACGGTGTTTGAGGGGCAGATGATGATTCTTGCTCGCGTCGTGAAGGTCGAGACAGGAGAAGTACTTCTCGGCGAGCAGGTCACGGGCAAACCGGACGAGTTCTTTGAGTTGATCGAAGAGTTGAGCACCAAGATCACGCGGTCCGTGAATGTCGAGATGGAGGAGGCCAAGATGGGAACGAGTGAAACCAAGTCGCTCGACGCCATGATGGCGTACTCAGATGGGCTCAGCCTGCTCGAGGATGGAAAGTACCGGGCCGCACGCGAGAAATTCCTGCAGGCGGTCGAGTACGACGAAAGCTTCAGTCGTGCACGCATCAAGGCGGAAAGCATCAAGCCGATGGTCGCTTCGACGGCCGGTGTGGAAGGTTCTGAAACGTCGACGACGCAGATGAATCGCTGACGTCCTCACGTTTCGGCGATTGCCTGATCTTGACTCCGCCCAAGCGTTTGTTTGTTAGCTCGGTCTAGGTCGCAGCGTCGAGTTGCGGCGTACCGCCAACAGACGCGTCGCGACGGCTCCCTTCGGTCGTTGGATTCGACCTGATGCATGCAGTTGCCTCGTCCGAGTTGCGGGCGGGGCCTCTGTCGTGCTGCTTTCGAACGGGTGGTCGCGTAGCGCATCCACCGAGCGACGGAGGGCAGGCATCTCCAGGCTTGGCTCTCCTCCAGTACCCCGACTCTTCAGTTCTCCCGTACCCCCATGATGATGTGGATTCGAGGCATCGGGTGCGTCCTGGCTGCCGCCGTTCTAGCTTGCGGCCTAATGGCGTGCTCCTCGCCCTCCGTTTCGCTTGAGGAAGATCCGGAGGCGTACGCCAAAGAGGTTCAAAACCTCGAGGCGCGCCTGTCCGAGCGACCCGACGACGCGAAGGCCCTCCGCGACCTTGGTGCGATTTACATGCGTACGCAGCGGCCGGCACAGGCGTATGACCTGTTGAAGAAGGCATACTCCTACCAGCCGGAGGACCCGAAGACGCTTTTTTATCTCGGGCTTGCAAGTGAGGGCGTGGGCAAGCAGCAGGCTGCCCTGCGCATTTTCAAAAAGTACGGTGAGGTGTCCCGCGCATCGGACTATCGCACACTCATGGAGGGCCGGTACGAATGGCTCGTGCGTGAGGAGGCGAAGGAGGACATGCGCGAGATGATGCAGCGCGAGACAGAGATTGCGGATCAGCAAGTGTCTGAGCGTGTTGTGGCCGTTCTTCCGCTCGAGTTTCAGGGAGCCGATGACCAGTACAAACCCCTTGGGCGCGGTCTGGCAGCCATGGTTACGACTGACCTCGCCGGCATCGGTCGCCTGAAGGTCGTCGAGCGCATTCGTCTGCAGGCGCTTCTCGACGAACTGGAGCTCGGACAGACGGAGTATGTCAACTCGTCGACGGCGCCTCGGCTCGGGCGCATGCTCGGCGCGGGTCGCCTGGTGGGTGGAAGCTATTTTGTGACCACGGACCAACGCCTTCGCGTTGACGTCACGCTTGCATCCATTGGTGCGGGCGTCCAGTTTCCGGACATCGACGGCGAGTCCGGGGAACTGCGAAATCTCTTCCGGCTGCAGAAGCAACTTGTCTTCCGCATCATCGATGGGCTGGATGTCGAGTTGACACCGCGTGAGCGGGCCAAGATCGAAGAGGTGCCGACGGAGAATCTCCAAGCGTTTCTGGCCTATTGTCGCGGACTGGAAGACGAAGATCGTGGCGACTTCGGTGCCGCAGAGCGGCACTACGGACGGTCGCAGGCGCTCGATCCGACGTTCGATGCGCCGCGTCAGCGTAAGGATAAGATGAAGGCCCTCGGTGCGGGTGGCGGATCGCCGCAGAATGCTATGGCTTCTGCCACTCAGGCACAGGCCGGAGCGACTTCGATCGACCTTCTCGACCAACGCCTCCGCAATATGGGCTTCGGGGTGTCTCTTTCCCCCGAAACGATTCGTGAACCCGCCCAGGAGAGCGTCACAGGAACGCCGGAGGCATTGCCGCCTCCTCCGAGACCTCCCGCCGACCAGCCCCCAAACTGATCAGACCGAACGCACGCCCTCCGACACTGCGTGCGCTGCGGCGCCCTTTGATCCCTCCCCTCGCTCGCAGCGCTGATCCGGTTCTTCTTCGGTCCCCCCTTCGATATGAAACAATACGCTACACATTCGCCTCGCCCGCCTACCGCGGCCCGATGGTCGGCGGTCCTCTGGGCTCTTTGCCTGCTGGTCCTCGCGTCCTCGATGGGCTCGTCGCCGGCTCGCGCGCAGCTCGACCCGGGACCCTGGGTGACAAGCCAGGCCGACAATCGGAGGACGAGTCAAAGTAATGCGCTCCAGGATGTACCCGCTTTGACCGAGCCGACAAATCCCGTTTATTCACCGGTCGCGACGGATAGCAATGGAAACCTGTACTTCCTGACGTACGATGGGACGACCATGCGGCTTCGTTCCCATGCGCCCGATGGCACGACGCGGTGGGAGATCGATGTGACGGATACGACGGATAATACCGCACCTCAACTCCGCGCGTCACCGATCATCTCGGAGACCGGCCATGTGTACTTCGTTGCGCCGTCCTCGAACTCGGATTCGTTCGCCTCTCTATTTCGTGTACCGCTGGACGGGGGCATACCCGAAACGGTGGTCGACGACGGTACTCCCCTCTCAGGGACACCGACCATTGGCAACGACGGCGTCATTTATGTCCCACGATTCGACGGGTCCGTGCTCTTCGTGCAAGAGTCGGATGTTAGCGTAATTGCGGGCGTCGAAACGGACGGCACGCGTGTCACTGCTCCTGTCATTGCATCGGACGGACGCATTGTCGTTGGAACGCAGAACGGAGGGGTCATTGCGATGTCGCCCGGGGGGGATGTGGGCGAGTCGATGGCCAATGTCGAAGGAGACTTTCTCCTGCCGCCCGCTATGAGCGATACCGGTGTTTTGTATCTAATCACGGCCGCAGATCCGGATAATGATCTGGTCGGAAGTAGTCCAGAGCTTGTTGCGATCGATATCAACAGCTCGGAAGAGGATGGGCTCCGGTGGCAGCGGACAATCACTTCGGGCAAGGCGAAGGGGTTGACCGTCGGTCCCGAGGGCGACGTATATCTTTCGACGACGAGCAGTGACCCTGCAGGAGTTAGTACCGTCCATCGGTTTAGCTCTGAAGGCGAAGAGATCTGGGCTCGTAATATCGACGCAGACGTTTCGGCTCCATCGTTTCGGGACGCGGACCCCTCCGTGTACCTGACGTCGAATGACTCCGGAACGTACAGGGTGGAGATTTTAGCCGGCGGATCCGGTGAGTCCCTGCCGAGCATTCCCCTTCCGGCGGCATCAACACCCAATTTACCGCCTACAATTGCTGGAAACGGTGATGTGGCCGTTCCTGCGCAGGATGGGCTTGTCCTTTCCGGATCGATGCGCCCGTCCGTTTCACCGCAAAGTCTCTCCCTTGGAACCATACTTGTCGATGACTTGGCGTCTTCGAGCGTCACGATCAGCCAACCGAATGGAGCATCAACGCTGACCGTCACGGATGTCAATGTCCTCGGTACGGGGGCAGAGAAATACAGCGTGGGAGGGGCGTCTACATTGATTTCTGAAGGGATCCCGGCGGGCGACAACTACTCGCTTGATCTGGGATTCTCGTCTAGCACGGCCGGCACGTTCGACGCCACGCTCGTGATCTCGACCGGGCTGTACGGACAGTTGGAGGTCCCTCTAACGGGTCAGGCCGTTCAGTCCGGACTCTCCGGGCAGCCCAGTCCGCTTGTTTTCGGGAATGTTCAGTTCGGCACGTCGCGGACAAAAACGGTCGACATCAGCAGCTCGGACTCCGACGTCACGATCAGTTCGGCGACGGTGTTGAACGACACCGAGAATGAGTTCAGTGCGCAGGGTCTTGCCGGGGTGACCATCAATTCGGGCTCGACGGAACCGGTCGATGTGACGTTCTCCCCAGCGGTAAGTGGGATGCGGAGCGCGACGCTTCGTGTCGAGACCGATGGTGGACTTACGCTCGACGTGCCGCTGGAGGGAACGGGACTGGACGCGTCGATTGCGGCGTCCCCGAACCCGGCGGACTTTGGCTCCCTCGAGACCGGTACATCGGTGACCCAAACCGTCACTCTGTCGAATTCGGGCAGCGATGACCTGAGTATCAGCGGCATCGGGATCTCGTCCAGTGGTAGCACCGACTTCAGCGTGACCGGGGGCGGGGATCAGACTACACTCTCTGCCAACGGGTCCATTGCTGTTGATGTCACCTTCCAGCCGAGCGTCAGCGGCACGCGTACGAGCGAACTGGTCGTCAACACAACGGAGGGACTCGAGAGCCGCGTGGACCTCACAGGTGTAGGGGTTGCGCCGGAGCTCCTCATCAGTCCAGACCCCCTCGCATTCGGCCAAATCGAAGATGATGCTACCCTCACTAAAACGTTTACCATCGAAAACCCGAAGTCGGTGGATGTTGAGGTTACGGACATCTCGGTCGACAACAGCAACTTTCAGATCGCAAGCCCGACGTCATTTACGGTCGCCGGGAATGCCCCAGAAACGGTCGACGTAACCTTCGATCCCGCGACGACGGGAACGGTGACGGGTACGCTGACCGTCAATACGGATGCAGGATTCGATCGCACCCTCACCCTGGAAGGGGAAGCGCAGGACTTTGGTATTTCGGCGAGTCCGCGTCCTGTCGAGTTCGCGGGAACGCAGCGCAGCACGACGGACCAGATTCTCGTGACTGTCTCCAATACGGGAACGGTCGACATCAACGGTATTTCGAGATCGATCGCGAATAACGGAGACGGCGAGTTTTCTATCGACGATACGGAGACGACGCTCGGCACGTCGCTAGCGGCTGGCACGTCGGAGGAGATCGCAGTTGAGTACACGCCGGACAATATCGAGACGAATTCTGGAACGTTAACGATTCAGTACGATGATCTGTCGGGGTCCACGAGCGGGTTGGTCGTCGATCTGTCGGGAGCTGGAATCGACAGTCAGAGCAACGACACGCTTACATTTGACCGTTCAACAAGCTTTTCCGATACGGCACCCGGCGACCGTTCCTCTACCGAGACGATCACGATCTCCAACGATACAGGCTCAAATCAAGATGTCACAGAGATTGCCCTCGGTGGGGTAACGCCCAACCAGTTCGAAATTGTCGAGATCAGGGATGAAACGGGTACGACGTACCCGGTTAACGGAACGAGTTTCACCAACGGCGGGACTGCGCTGGATCTGAGTGGTGATTCGAGCGCGAATGAGCTGTTTGTCGATGTCACCTACGCTCCGTCGGCTGCCGGAGACCACAGCGCGCAGCTCGCGGTGTACGTCACAAACAACCTGAACAACTCTACCACGGTTCGTGGGACAGCGATATCGCCCACGCTGACAGCATCACCGGATCCCGTTGATCTGGGGGCGGTGTCGACGGGCACCACGACCACCACGACGGTGACATTATCGAACTCGACGACAGTGGATTACACCATTTCGTCGATCTCGATTTCGGAGCCGAATGGCACTACGGGTTTTGCGCTCGATACGTCAACGCCCCTTCCGACGGGAGTGCCGGGCAACAGCTCCGTCGCCGTCGACATCGTTCATTCGTCGTCGATTGTTGGAACGGAAGGCGCGGTGTTGGAAGTGGCGTCGCCGAATGGTGGACTACAGGTGCCGATCGGGGCGTCGGTCGAAAACTACGGGCTTGCATTTACGCAAAGTCAGGTTACGTACGCGTCGGTGCCTGTCGACTCGTCGACATCCGAAGTCGTGACGCTGGAGAACAACGGCTCGGCAGCGGTCGACTATACCATCAGCGACATCACCTCGAACGATGGAGCGGATTTTTCCATCACAAGTGGCCAGACGAGTGGTACGATCGCGGCGGGGGATACGCGGACCGTGACGGTCACGTTTACGCCATCCGCTTCGGGAACGCGCACCTCTGATCTCACGGTTGAGGGCAGCGTGAACGGTTCTGTCGTTGCCTCAGCGTCCGTTCCGCTGGAAGGGTCCGGGCTGTTTTACGCCTCCAACCTGACGACGAGCGTCGTGGACTTCGGCCAGGTGCAGCTTGGCACCCGTTCGGCGGTCAGGACCGTGTCGATCGAGAACACGGGTTCGGCTGTGCTGTCGATTCTCGGTTTGTCGTTGCCTTCGGGTAGCCCATTTAGCATTACCAGTGGACGCAGTACGCTGTCGCTTGCCAGCGGCGAAGTACTGGAGATCTCGCTCGATTACGGCCCGACAGCTGCCGAACTTCAGACGGCTGCACTTGATGTATTGACGCTGACCGGAACCATCCGAATTGATCTTCAGGGACGGGGGATCAAAGAGCTGTCACCGACGGAAAGTGAGCTAACCTTCCCACCGCGACTCGAAACGGAGACGCCCGACACATTGAATGCGGTTGTCACAAACGAAAACGACGTCTCCTCCGAAATTACCAGTCTCTCTCTGTCGGGGACGGACGCATCTGCGTTCGTCGTCGCCGAACCGAGTACGCTACCCACGCTAAGCCCGGGTGCGTCTACCTCCATTCCGGTTGTGCTCGATGCAACGGTGCCCGGCATCTTCTCCGCCTCGCTCGATATCACGGCGACGACCGGGGCAGTCAGTATCGCCCTCTCGGGAGAAGTTTTGCCCGCGCCGGCCATCTCACCGGCCAATCTCGACTTCGGCCAGGTATTTGTCGACACATCCGATACGCTGTCGGTCACGGTTGAAAATACAGGTTCTCAGCAGATAAGCATTACCGAAAATACGGCTCTTGCTGCAGGCACGGCCGACATGGTTATCGATACGCCCCTGCCTGTTACGGTGCCGGCCGGACAGACGGAGACGCTGGTCGTTATTTATAACCCGAACGATCCTGTCGGTCAAATTCAGGACACGCTGGCGGTTGAAACGACGCGCGATCTGGATTCCGATGGCGCCCTGCCGTACACGACACAGCAAACGGTTCCGATTTCGGCGAATGCCGTCATGCCACCGAACCTAACCGTCGACCCTGGAACGTACCTGGACTTTGGAGCCGTTATCCCGGGGCAGACAACCCGAACCCTTCCGATCCGATTTATCAATACGGGCGGTGCCACGCTGACGATTTCCAGCGCCGGGTTCGAGTCGCCGGACGGCACGTTCACCCTCTCGAAGGATATTGTCGGGACGATCGCTCCCAGCGACACCCTGTCCTTCACGATGACTGCCGACCCTTCAACCTTCGGGGAAACGCAGCGGGTCTTTCAGGTGGCATCCGACGGGGGCTCCCCTGCGTTCGACGTACGGCTTCGGGCTGTCGACATCGATCTTCAAGTTGCGGACACGCGCTTCAACGAGCCGACGAACGTGGTCGCAACGCTTCCGACCTTCACGACGCTCCTTGACAGTAGTCTCTACGTCCGCGCGGGCGGAGATGTGCAGTACGAGGCCATCCCCCTCACGCGCCAGACAGAAACCGAATGGACGGCTCAAATTCCCAGCCGTTTTTCGACACTTCGTGGGCTCGATTATTTCCTTCTGATCGAAGACGAGACGGATCAGATTACATTACCGGAGGCCACCGTTGCGCAATCGAAAGCGTCTCCGGTGCATGCACAGGTTGCGTTTGAGGAAATCACGGCGCCGATCGAGTTGCCCGCCGGAGCGCACCGCATGATTTCCATCCCTGCACAGCTAAATTCGTCGGACGCCACCGAAATCTTTGGCGACGACTACGGGGCGTTCGATCCCCGCGTGTGGCGACTCCTTCGCTACGATCCCGAAATCAGCGATTATCGCGAAGCACAGGGAATCCGATCTGTCGAGACTGGACAGGGCTTGTGGCTTGCCACGCGAGAAGGAACCCCCTTTACCGTCGGCTCGGGCGTGAGCACCGACGCCTCGCAACCCGTCACGATGCAGGTCCTCCCCGGATGGAATCAGATCGCGACGCCGTTCGGCTTTCCCATTGCCTGGTCTGATGTCGAGAACACCGGCGCACTCCAGGCGCCCGTGATCTACAGCGGTTCGCAATACGACTACACCGGCTCCGTGCTTCGCCCGTGGGACGGCGCCTGGGTGTTCAATCCGACGAGTCAGGCTGTTACGATCTCGATCCCGCCGCGTGCGGCAAACGCCAAACGCGATCAGCCTCCTGCGCTCGCGGCCAAGACTGCCGCGCGTGCCCCGGCCCGACCGGAGGATGGCTATACCATGCAACTTCAGGCACGCGTCCGCTCGAATGGCGAGACGCTTCGTGACGACATCAACTACCTCGGAATCCGGAAGGGCGCAGCGACCGGAGCGGACAGCCTGGACTTCGCTGAAGCGCCTCCGATTGGAGATCACGTTCGAGTCAGCGTCCGGGAGAAGAATCGTCTCCTGGCCGGCAGCTACCGTCCGTTAGATGCGGAGGGGCAGGCATGGGATGTGGACGTGACGGCATTTACGAAAGAGACGCGCAGTGGTGGCCAGGAACAGGTGACATTGAACCTACTCGAGCATGGAGCACGTCCAGAAGGCTTCGACCTCTTCGTGTTCGACCTCGAACGTGAGATTCCGTTGCCGGTGACGGATGGATCCGTGTCCGTGCCGGTGAGCCGGACGTCTCCGACCCGGCTCCGTGTTGTAGCGGGAACCAAGTCGTTCGCCCGCAGCAATAATGACGAGATTGCGCTAGAGCAGATCGATACTGCGCTCGACAAGACGTATCCCAACCCCTTCACCGATGCGGCAACGATCGACTTTCAGCTCGAGAAGCCCATGCATGTGCGCATGGAGGTGTACGACCTTCTCGGGCGCCGTGTCGCCGTACTCGTTGATGGCCAAAAGTCCGCTGGTCCGCACACGATCACGTGGCGAGCACAGGGCGGAGGGTCTCGCCTCGCGAGTGGCGTTTACTTCTTGAGAATGCGGGCGGGTGACTTCACCGCGACCCGGAAAATGACCCTCATTCGATAGCTTCGTGCCCTTCATGTCGCATTCTCTCTCCGACAAGCGGTTCTCTCTGATGCGCTCGACTCTACACTTCATCGCACTTGCCCTTTCTGGCATGGCGTTGCTATGGTGCTCCGCGCCTGTTGTGTACGGGCAGACGGGGCCGACGCTTACGAGTCAGCAGCCCCCGATCCGTATCGCCGTGGAGCCGGCGTATCAGAGCGTCACGCATCAGGGGCGCGAGTTGTCGCAGTTCAGCACCCGGCTGATGGCGTCCGTCCCGTTGCTCAGAAATCTGCAGGCGTACGTTCGGGCCAGCGTGGCGCAGTCGGATGCGAACGGTCTCGAATCGGTGCAGGGGCTGGACGATGTTCGTCTTGGTGCATCGTACGCTAGAGCGCTATCACTCGGGAGCCTCGTGATGGCGGCGGACCTCTCGATTCCGACGGGGAAAAGAAACCTCTCAGCTGTGGAATGGCGGACGTCCATTCTCGCGAGTCAAAACATCTACGGCTTTCGCGTGGGTGGATTCGGTCAGGGGTTCAACGCCGAACCACGGTTGACGTGGGCGGTGCCGGTTCGGGAAAACGTGATGCTGGGAATCGGCGCAGGCTACACGTATCGCGGCCCGTACGAGCCCACAGAGGCTCTTCAGGGTGCGTACGATCCGGGGAATGAGGTGGAGGTGTTTGGAGGGGCGGACGTGCGCGTCGGGCAGCACCACGCGATTTCGACCGACCTTTCGTATACGCGATTTGGGTCCGACACCGTCGAAGGGGAGAAGCGCTACGAAGCTCGGTACAAGCTGGCCGGGACCGTTCAGTACCTTTTCCAGCGTGATTTTACGACGGTTCGCGTCGTGGGACAACTTCAGCATTGGCCCGAGAGCCGCATTTTCGTCCCCAATCTCGGCTTTGGAGCCGAACCGATTTTTGAGGACAATCAGGTTGTACCGTCGGAGTGGCTTCTGCGTGCGCGTGGGTCGTCTCGAGTCGTCGAGTGGATGGATCTGGGCGTAACGCTGACCGGGCAACGCTTTGAGGAAACGGTTGTCCAGGAGGAGGCTGTCGTGGGCGCGGTCGAAGTGGCCCCAACCTTCCATTTGCCGGGCGACGTATATCTCACCCCCGGAGTTGGGTATGCTATCGGCGATGTCGAACGGTTTGAGGCCCGAATTCGGACGGAAGTTCGTCTGTAATACGTTTTCCGAATGTTATTGTCGGGATTGCCCAAACCGTGTCCTCGCAGCGGCTCCGAGTTGGGAAGAGAAACGTTTCAACAACACATGTTCGAACGTTCTTTTGTTAGGGTGTGGCGCGTCTGCCGAGTCGAAGCCGTTGGAGACACTGACATTTTAAAGTCGAAACGGTATAAGTGGAGCAGGTCGGGCCCCACTTCGGTTGCATAGGCGCAGCGTGTTAGAGCGAGGTGCTTGCAGCACGAGTGCGTCATATCGTTTGGACTCGTGCCATCGATCACCCGGTCACATCACGTGCTGAACTGTAATGATTTTGTCCGAGACAGACACCCCGACGACGGGATGTCCGGTGCTTCATGTCGTCGTATGCTAAGACGATTGGAGAGGATATCTACTGTTTGGATCTAGTCTATATAAGAATCTACTTGCGGCGTACGCGTTCTTTTCACCTCGCAAGGCTGCGAAGCGCGTGGACTCAAGCGATCTCGTTCATCCGGAGAACGTGACACCACCTTTACGTCGACCGGTGGGACCAGGCTGGAAAAACACCGTCTGATGACCCTGAGCCTCGATGCGGGATGGAAAAGATTGTGGTGATCCCACGCACAAGGCGTCACATTCACGTGAATCTGAGGGCCTCTTTTCCGTGATCAGCTCTTCTTTTCCTCGCAAAATGTCTAACGCGAGTATGGTGCGGGTTGTCAGGGGTCCGACGCATCGGATTAAAGTTCGGCGTAATTCGCGTGGGATTTAGCCGAATCAACAGGAATGGGTTGAGGTGAATGCCCCTTACGCCTTATGATGAGCATCGACTGATTTGATACCCGCGCTCCGGGACCCCTTAACTCGAATTTCAAGCGCTGTGGTACCGCTTTTCCGCGGGTCGTAACGTACCTTTTACGTCCGTGTCCCGGTCGACCACCGTTTCAACGCCGAGATCGTATGCCGCAGATATTTCCGAAGAAGGCTAACGTCCTGCCGATCCTCTCTCTGGGGGGCGCTCTGTTGGGCGGCGTCGCGCTCATATTCCTGGTTTGGTACTACTTCTCTCCCGAGTTTCTGGTGGTTGGTTATCAGCCCGATCAGCCCGTGGCATACAACCACGAGTTTCACGCCGGTCAGCTTGGAATGGATTGCCGGTACTGCCACAACTGGGTAGAGAACTCTGCGCACGCCAACGTGCCTCCCACCCAGACGTGCATGAACTGCCACAACCAGATTAAGACGCAGTCGCCGCAGCTGCTGAAGGTCCGAGAGAGTTGGGCCACGGACACGCCGATTCAGTGGGTGAAAGTGCATCACCTGCCGGATTACGCGCACTTCAGCCACGCGTCGCACGTCAATAACGGCGTGGGGTGTGAGACCTGCCACGGCCGTATCGACAAGATGGAGGTCGTGTACCAGGCAGAGCCGCTGTCGATGGGTTGGTGCCTTGAGTGTCACCGCCAGCCGGAGCTCTACCTCCGTCCCAACGAGGAGGTGACGACGATGGGGTATGTTCACCCCGAAAACTTTGTCGAGATCAACCTCGCCCGTATTCAGGAAGAGGGGATTCAACCGCCGACCAACTGTTCGGCTTGCCACTACTAATTCACGTTCGAGGAGCGGCTCTCTGGCTCGCTATCAGTGCGGTTGCATACTGCCGCCCCGGATTGTGAGCCGTTTCGTCTCTCAGTGGGCTGAAACATACGCCTACGCCTGACCAGCCCGTGGGCTGGACGACAGAGAGATGGTTTCGCTCGAAAGCTGTCGCCCCTTTGCGGCACCCCGCCTCTCGAAATACGCCATCCGACCCTGCTACGTAGCATGATTGAGCTTGACGTCATCGATCCCAAGTCGGCCGACCGCGAGGAGCCTAGTGAGCGCTTCTGGCGAAGCCTTCCGCAGCTTGAGCGGAAGACGTCCGGCGATGGGGCTGACACTCCGACACCTGAGTTTTCCGATGGGGCCAGCGAGCCGCCGAGCAAGGCGTCTCGTCGCCAGTTCCTGCAGTTGATGGGAGCAGCGATGGCCATGGCGGGTCTGACCGCCTGCCGTCGACCCGATCAGCGCATCCTTCCGTACGCCCGGAAGCCGGAAGATGTCATTCCGGGGATTCCACAGCATTTTGCCACGGGCATGCCGTTCCGTGGGTCGTTGCGCCCGCTGCTGGTTGAGAGCCACGAAGGGCGTCCGACCAAGGTGGAAGGCAATCCTGATCACCCTGGGTCGAACGGGGGGACCAGCCCGTTTGAGCAGGCATCCGTTCTCAACCTGTACGATCCAGATCGCTCACGCTCCGTCTGGCGCGATGGTAGCAAGGCGGAATGGGCCGACTTCAAGTCGTTCTGTGTTGAACTCGCCAATCGGGCGGCGAATCAGGAGCTCGCTATCCTCATGCCAACGAGTTCGTCGCCGACGCTCGAGGCGATGCTAGAGAGGGCGCGCGGTCGCTTCGGCTCCGTTCGGGTCGTGGAATACGCAACCGAGGGCAACGACAACGCTCGCCTCGGCATGCAGCAAGCATTCGGACGTCCGTACCGCGCACAATACGACTTTGAGCAGTCGGATGTCGTCCTGAGCCTCGACGCGGACTTCCTCGACGGCAAGTCGCCGGACTTTCTGAATAACAACCGGACGTTCTTCTCCGGTCGGCGCGTCGACTCCGTCGATGACGACATGAACCGCCTTTACGTTGTGGAAAGTCAGTATTCCACAACGGGCGGGACGGCTGATCACCGCCTTCGCATGAAGGCCAGCGTCGTTTCGGCGTTTGCGGCCACCGTCGCTGCCGAGATGGGTCTCGGTACCGCTCCCGACTACGACTGGAGCGAGAAAGAGGCTGTTCACGCCCGTGAGATCGCTCGAGATCTCCAGGAAGCTGGCTCGCGCGGTGTTGTTGTTGCTGGCGAAACGCAGCCTCCGGAGGTTCACGCCCTCGCGATGGCTATTAACGAGCGCCTTGGCGCGATCGGGAACAGCGTAATGCTCCTCGATACGGGTGTCGAGTCTGTCGAGGCGCAGGACGAAGAGCTCGCTACGCTCGTCGACGACATGAACGCCGGTCGTGTGGGCACGGTCCTGATGATGGGCGTCAATCCCGTTTACGATGCGCCCGCCGGGCTCAATTTCCGCGAGGCGCTACAGCGGGTGGACAACACCATCCACGTCGGGCTTCGCCGAAACGAAACCGCCCGCGCATCACGCTGGCATCTGCCGCGAGCGCACTATCTGGAAGCCTGGGGCGACGGTCGTACCTTCGACGGTACGCTCTCGGTCATTCAACCACTTATTGCCCCGCTCTACAGCGCATCCCACTCCGAAATCGAGGTGCTCAACCTCCTCGGTACGGGAATGGATGAGTCGGGATATGACCTTGTCCGGGACACCTGGCGTGGTCAAATCTCGGGTTCGTTCGAAGAGGGATGGCGCCGCGTTCTCCACGACGGCTACCTTGCTGATTCCGCCTATCCGACGGCATCACCCGGTTCGGCCAGCGTTCCCAGCATCGATACGCCGTCCGATGACGGGCTGGAGGTGATCTTTCGCCTTGATCCGTCCGTTCTCGACGGATCGTATGGAAATAACGCGTGGATGCAGGAGCTGCCGGACCCGGTCACGAAGATTACGTGGGATAACGTCGCCGTGATGAGTGCCGCGACGGCTGCCGATCTCGGCCTCTCCGCCGACGGTACGTACGACGAGGGTCAGGAAAACGGTTACAGCGAAGGAAACTTCTTCGTCGATCGCGTCAATCTGACAATCGACGGCGAAACCATCAACATTCCCGTCTGGGTTCAGCCGGGTCTTCCCGATGGAACGATTGGTCTGACGCACGGCTACGGCCGCGCGATCTCGACCACACGCGATCCGGAAGGAACGCCGTTCTGGGATACAGATAACGCGACGGACGTCTACTTCGACGGACCGATTGCTGGAGGGGTTGGATCTGATGGTGAGCCGGTCAATTCCGTTGGTGTGCGGACCTCGCATCTGCGCCCATCCGGGTCGCGCATAGCAACGGGGGCGACGGTCGAGAAAGCCAGTAGTGGTTACATGATCGCGACCACCCAAGAGACCGGCTCCATGCACGGTCGAGCCATCGTGCGCTGGGGATCTCTCGAGGAGTTTCGCAACAACCCTGAGTTTGTCAAGGAGGAGACCGAACCGGTCCCGGGCGACGAGTACGACTCCTTCGAAGAGTTTCCGGAGCTGTGGGCGAAGAATCACCCCAGCGAAGCTGCGGCGATGAAGGATAGCAACTACTTCGATAACCAGTGGGGCATGGTCATCGACCTCAACACGTGCACGGGCTGCAACGCCTGTGTCGTGGCCTGCACGAGCGAAAACAATGTGCAGGTGGTCGGGAAAGAATCCGTAAGTAACGGCCGTCACATGTACTGGCTCCGGATGGACCGGTACTATTACTCGGGTGAGGACGACCGAGAAGAGCCCGAGATGATGATGCAGCCGGTGATGTGCCAGCACTGCGAGAACGCTCCCTGCGAGTCGGTTTGCCCGGTCGCAGCCACGGTGCACTCGCCGGATGGCACCAACCAGATGATCTACAACCGTTGCATCGGGACGCGGTACTGCTCCAACAACTGCCCGTACAAGGTCCGCCGGTTCAACTTCTTCAACTGGACGAAGACGCTGCCGCAGGAAGTCAAAATGGCGCAGAACCCGAACGTCACCGTTCGGTCCCGTGGCGTCATGGAGAAATGCTCCTGGTGCGTTCACCGGATTCGCGACAATCAGCACCGGGCGAATCAGGAAGAGCGCGATCTTCGTGCGGATGAAATCCAGACGGCATGCCAGCAGGCCTGCCCGACAGAGGCCATCACGTTCGGCGATCTCAACAACCCCGAAAGTTCGGTGGTTGAGAAGCGGAAGAACCCGCGCCGCTACGAGCTGCTGTCGTACCTCAACGTCAAGCCGCGCCTGTCGTACCTGGGCCGGGTTCGCAACGTCAACCCGCGCATTCAGGAGGCGCTCGGCCTCGATATGGAGGAAGGGCCCGCCGCGCCGGAAAGCGCCGACGAGCCGGAGACGGCAGAAGCGACGGCGTAACCGCCAAACGAAACACACCGTGCACTACCAGGGCGCACCTGCGCCCTGACGTTCACCCTAGAATCTAAGCGAGATCACCGTGGACAACACGACCAGCCAACCCACGGCCGAACATCACCACAGTGCCGGGCACGCTCACAACGAGTCGCTCGTCAAAGGCAATCTCTCGTTCCACGACATCACGGAGATGGTGTCGCGGCACACAGAGAAGAAGACGCCGCTTGCGTGGTACATTGCGTTCGGTCTGGCTTCCTCCATGGCCGCGCTGCTACTCCTTAGCCTGGCTTATCAGGTCTGGAACGGCGTCGGCGTATGGGGCAACAACCAGCCCGTCGCCTGGGGCTGGCCGATCGTCAACTTCGTGTTCTGGGTTGGTATCGGTCACGCCGGAACGCTGATCTCGGCGATTCTCTTCCTCTTCCGGCAAAAATGGCGTACCTCTATTAACCGGGCGGCAGAGGCGATGACGCTCTTTGCCGTGATGTGTGCACTCATCTTCCCGACCTTCCACGTGGGCCGGGTCTGGGTGATCTACTGGACGCTACCGATCCCGAACCAGATGGAGATGTGGCCGCAGTTCAAGAGCCCGCTCCTCTGGGACGTATTCGCTGTTTCGAGCTACTTCATCGTTTCGCTTGTTTTCTGGTACGTGGGACTGATACCGGACCTTGCGACGATTCGCGACCGCTCGAGCACGTGGCTGCGCAGGAAAGTGACCGGGTTCTTCTCACTCGGCTGGACCGGTGCCAACCGGCACTGGCGCAATTACGAGAAAGCATACTTGCTTCTCGCCGGTCTTGCCACGCCGCTCGTTCTCTCGGTTCACTCCGTGGTGTCCTTTGACTTTGCCGTCTCCGTCCTTCCTGGGTGGCACACGACGATTTTCCCACCCTACTTTGTTGCCGGTGCCATCTTCTCCGGCTTCGCGATGGTGGTGACGCTCATGGTTATCGCGCGAAAGGTCTACGGCCTCGAAAACGTCATCACGTTGGACGTCCTCGAGAAGATGAACATCATCATTCTCGTGACGGGTACGATCGTCGGTTTTGCCTACATCACAGAGTTCTTCATGGCGTGGTACTCGCAGGTTGAGTACGAGCAATACGCCTTTATTAACCGGGCCTTCGGTCCGTACGCCTGGGCGTACTGGATCATGATGACCTGTAACCTGATCTCGCCGCAGCTCTTCTGGTTCAAGAAGCTCCGCCGGTCGATTCCGGTCATGTTCGCGCTCTCTATTGTCGTGAACATCGGTATGTGGTTCGAGCGCTTCGTGATTACGATCACGTCGCTGCACCGCGACTTCCTGCCGAGTTCCTGGGGCTACTTTGAGCCGACGCTGACCGACGTCACGACGTTCATCGGCTCGTTCGGCCTCTTCTTTACACTCTTCCTGCTCTTCCTGCGGTTTGTCCCGATGGTTGCCATGGCAGAGGTGAAGGGCGTGATGCCGGAAGCCGATCCGCATTACTACGACGAAGGTGACGGCCATACGGCTGAAAGCAAGGTGCCGTATATCCAGCCGGCACAGGAAGACAACGGACGAAACGAAGCCGGTGAGACCCGGGGCGGCAAGTAATCCGGCCCGGCAATACCGGCCGAGGCTCATCGGATCGAGCCTCGCGCCGCAACCCTGACGCGCACTACGAATGCTCCCTGAGCTATGCTAGACGAACTGACACGCGAACTGAAAGCCACGATGGGCATCTATGAGAGCGACGAGGAGCAGGTTTACGGCCTGCTCGCGGAGTTCTCAGATCCCGGGGCTCTGCTCCACGCGGCGGAGGCCGTGCGCGAAAACGGCTACAGCCACTTCGATACGCACAGCCCGTTCCCGATTCACGGCATGGACCGTGCAATGGGGCTCGGCAACTCGAAGGTTGGCTTCTTCTCGTTCGGGGGCGCTGTCACCGGCCTCGCTGTCGGATATCTGTTGCAGTGGTGGACATCGGCCGTCGATTACCCGATTAACATCAGCGGCAAGCCGTTCTTCGCCGTCGAGCCGTCTGTGCCGATCATGTTCGAACTGACCATTTTGTTCGGCGCGCTCGGCGCTGTGGCGGGAATGCTCGCCCTGAACGGTCTGCCCCGCCCGTACAACCCGCTGTTTTACTCCGAGCGGTTCGAGCGCGTGACCGACGATGCCTTTTTCTTGCACATCGCTGCAAGCGACAGTCAGTTCGATGAGACAGACACAGCGAACCTGCTCCGCAAGGCGGGGGCGTTGAATGTCGAACTCGTGCAGGACGACGGGACCGCAGAAACGGCGCCTGCCTCTAGCCTCTAGACCTTACCGCTCCTTCCGCTGCCGCCGCCGTCTCGGAGTGCTTCTGTCCCGCGACGGCCGCTGACCACCGATACCCGACGACTGATGCGCAACCTACTCACGACCGGACTGATTCTCAGCGTCCTTCTGCTGGCCGGATGCCGGGGAACGACGTCGGATCGCAATCCGATTCACCCGAACCCCAACATGGACTGGCAGCCGAAGTACCAGGCCCAGGAGAAGAACACGTTCTTCGCCGACGAAGCCGCCATGCGGAAGCCCGTTGCTGGTACTGTGGCACGTGGACTGCTGAAAGAGGACCCGATCTTCTATACGGGCCGAACCGAGGCAGGAGACTACGTGGAGCGCCTTCCGATCGAAACCACTCGCGACTTGCTGGAGCGCGGGAAGGAGCGCTATGAAATTTTCTGTGCCGTTTGCCACGGGAAGTCCGGCGATGGCAACGGCGTAATTATGGTTGGCGGTCCACAGGGGAAAGGGTATGGCTACACCCCGGCACCTAGTTACCACGTTGATCGCCTCCGGCAGGTGAGTGATGGCTATCTCTACGACGTGATCGCAAACGGCATTCGCAACATGCCCGGATACGCACAGCAGATCCCGGTTCGTGATCGCTGGGCCATTGTCGCCTACATCAAGGCGCTACAGTTAAGTCAGAACGCGACACGTGAGGATCTGACGTCAGAGCAAATTGCCCGGATCCAGAGCGGACGTAGCGCCAACATCGACGGATCCCGTTCCGGCGCTTCTAGCTCGCAATAACTCGACCGCCTCTGACTCCTTCTGGTGGCTCGCGCCACGACGTCACCGGAACCCTTCGTACTCGACACGACCGTTTTCGGGACTCCGTCCCTCAGGCGCGTCCCGACACCACCGAACACGACACACCCCATGGCCGACTCCGTTCGCTCCAACTCCGTACTGGGATGGCTGGCCGACCCGCTGGCATCGACTGCTGACGCCGCTCAGCGTGCCTACCGCTTTACCGCCGACCGGCGCTCCTACCTGGCGCCTCTCGCGATTGGTGTGGCCCTGCTGCTGGTGAGCCTCGTCGGCTTTGCCACGGACGCCTCGCAGTTCTACTTCTCCTACTTCATCGGATGGATTAGTTGCCTCACCATTGCTGTGGGCGCGCTGTTCTTCCTGTTCTTCAACCACTTGACGAAGGCGTCGTGGAGCGTCGTCGTTCGGCGTGTGAATGAGTCGATCGTCTGGGCTTTTCCCTTACTGTTTGTCTTAGGCATCCCAATCGTCTTCGGGATGCACGACCTGTATCACTGGACGCATGAAGAGCTCTACGTTGTCGGAGGTCCAGAGTACGATCCCATCCTCGCTGGAAAACGTGGATACCTGAATACGCCTTTCTGGATCGCCCGCGTCGTCGTGTACTTCGCGCTGTGGACGTTCCTCAGCTACAAGCTCTATGCGGATTCCGTTCGGAGCGATGTGGAAGGAGGCGAAGGGCTGCCCGCAAAGCTCCGTAAAACCTCCGCGTGGGGGCTTCCGCTGACAGCGGTCGCGACGGCATTCGCGAGCTACGACCTGCTGATGTCTACCGATCCGCACTGGTTCTCGACGATCTTCGGCGTTTACTTCTTCATTGGCGGCATCCTAGCCGCCGTGTCGCTCATGGTCGTTCTCCTCGCCTCGTTCCAGCGGATCAGTGGCATGCTGGATGGCGTCGTGACGACCGAGCATTACCATGACCTCGGCAAGTACATGTTTGGCTTCACGGTTTTCTGGGCCTACATCGCCTTTAGCCAGTACATGCTGATCTGGTACGCCGGCATTCCGGAAGAGACGATCTTTTACAAGCACCGACTCATGCACGGATGGGAATGGCACAGCGCGTTCCTTGTACTCTTCCACTTTATCGTCCCGTTCCTCGTGCTCCTTCCCCGGTTCACGAAGCGGTCGCTGCCGACGCTCTCCTTCATGGCCGTCTGGTTGATCGGGATGCACTGGTTCGACATTCACTGGATTGCGGCCCCGGTCCACGATGCACACCACACGTTCCACTGGCTTGACCTGACCCTTGGACTGGGTCTCTTCCTCGTCTTTGCCGGGACCATCGTGTACCGCCTCACTCGACATTCCCTGGTGCCTGAGAAGGATCCGTACCTGGGAGACTCGCTACATTTTGAAAACGTGTAGGTGTCGGAGCGTTGTGTACGTCTCCACGCACCAATACGAGCGATATCCGTGGTGCTGCCCGCTTGGGTGGCATCACGCATGTAGAGACATTGTTAGGCGGGGCGTAGAGCTGCGTCACACGTGCGTATAATTTTCGATGATCTTCACGCGTGGAGACGACCAACTAACCCGGGTCCGCGTTTTTCCCTAACCCATACGCTGAGCAGAGACCGTTCATGGATACCACCGACTCGAATACACGCTTGGAGTCTCCGGCTCTTGTATCCCCGCGAGGGGCCGAGGTCGTGTATGGCCGCGAAGTCACATTCCAATGGGATGACGTTGACGGTGCGGACGCCTACACGCTTCAAGTGTCGTCGGATGCGAAGTTCAACAACGTCGTACTGCGGGAGGACGTCGGGAAGCAAACGGCTGTCACCGTTGGAGACTATTTTCCGACCGACAACAGTACTTACTTCTGGCGTGTGATCGCCCGCGGCAACGGGGGCGAGACGCCCGGAGAGCGCATCGAGAGTTTCATTGCGGCCACTGAGCAGGACGCAAACCGCGTCATCTCGTCGCCCGCTGAAGAGATGGGCCCTGCAACCCAACTCGTACGTGCCGCGAAGCAAGACGTCTCCTCAGAAATGCTTGAGCCGGAAAGTCGGTTCGAGAAAGAGAAGGAGATGGGTGTTGCTTACGAGGGCGTGGCGACCGGTCAGATCATGTCGATCGCATTGTCGATCCTCGTCGCGATTGGGATTGCCGTCATCGTACTGTTCAACTGGTACAATACAACGACGGCTGTCCAGCGTGAAGCCTCAAGTCAGGCAGGCGAATACACGCAGCTTCGCGAGATTGAAGCACAGGCCGACGAGCAGTTGAGTCAGTCCGGTGTCGTTGATGAGCAGGCCGGTGTGTACCGGATTCCGATTGAGGAAGCGATGGACATCATCGCTACAGAGCAGTTCCGCGCGCAGCAGGCCGAACGTGTGGGCGAGTCGCCAGCGGTAACCGGCGGCGCACAGAATCAGGACGATATCCCAGATGGGCAGCCGTAACCTAGTTTGACACCGAGCGGCGTGTCAGGTGTGGCTACGGCGCCTCCTGTCGGCACACGAGAACACCAAGGTTCCGTCAGGTCCGCCCTCCTTGTGTTGTTGGCGGTAGAAGCGCTTTTGAAAGACTGAACCCGAATGATGGTACGCACCCGCACGGTGCTTGTCACCGTACTCATTCTGCTCTTCGCGAGCGTGTCTCTGGCGGCCGCCCAGGCGCCACCAGAGAAGCAGAAGCGTCGCGAATTCGAGGGGGTGGGCATTGATGCGAAGCACGGTCAAACGATTCCGAAGGACCTCGTCTTTAGGAATAGCGAGGGCGATCCCGTTAGCCTGGAGCAGTACTTCGACGGAGAGAAACCCGTCATTATCAACTTTCTGTACCACGAGTGCCCGATGTTGTGCGGCCTCATGCTAAACGGCATGACGTCCACTCTGTCGGAGATGTCGTGGACGCCCGGGGAGGAGTTTCGCGTGTTGTCGATCAGCTTCAACCATCGCGAGACGTCCAGCGTGGCACGGGAGGCGAAAGAAACGTATATCAAACAGCTTGGAAAACCGGATGCGGCCGATGGATGGCACTTCCTCACGGGAAGTAAAGCCTCCATCGACGCGCTGACATCCTCGACTGGATTCCAGTTTCGATGGGTGGAAGAGCAGCAAGAATATGCGCATCCGACCGCGTGGGTCTTTCTCAGTGGCAATGGAAAGATCACGCAGTACATTTATGGAATGGAACCGAAGGCAGGCGACGTCCGCAAGGCGCTCGTTGAAGCATCGGACGGGTCGGTGGGGAACCCCCTTGATCAGGTTGCGATGTACTGCTTTCAGTTTGATCCGGAGGCCAATACGTATACGGCCGACGCATTCAACCTGATGAAGATCGGGAGTGTCATCACCGTTTTTATACTCGGTGGCGCCCTGTTCTTCTTCTGGCGTCGTGAGAATGAAGATCTCCGCGACATGGAGGATCGTGATCCTCTAAAGGAAATTGACGAACTCGAGGACACCGGCGCATTGAAAGAGCGTTTCGGATGAACCTCCCCCGCACTCACAGACGGAAGCATCGTGTCGTAGACACAGGTTCTTCCGGGCTGGAGTGCTTCGGCCATCGGCCGTAACCCCATTTGCAACTGAACACCATTACCGACCTGAATATGGGCGACCAGGGCACATTTTGGCTTCCAGACGGCGCTTCCACGATCGCGCCGGAGGTAGACAGCCTGTTTATGTTCGTGACGTGGGTCAGCACGATTCTGTTTGTTGGGGTCGTACTGGCAATGCTGTACTTCGCGATTCGCTACCGGCGTAAAAGCCCAGGGGACCGTCCGCAGCCGATCAAAGAGAGCAAGATCCTGGAGATTTCCTGGATTGTCGTTCCTACGATTCTGGTGCTGCTGGTCTTCAACTGGGGCTTCAAGTCGTTCGTCAAGATGGGCGTTGCCCCGCCGAACGCATACGAGATTCGCGCCGAGGCATGGAAGTGGAACTGGCGATTCACGTACCCCAACGGGACGACGAGCCAGGATCTCTACGTGCCGGTCAATCAGCCGGTGAAGATGAAGATGAGCAGCCAAGATGTCATCCACAGCTTCTTCGTGCCGGCCTTCCGCGTCAAGAAGGATGTTGTCCCGAATCGGTATAGTCAGGTATGGTTCGAAGCAACCGAGACTGGAAACTTCGACGTCTTCTGTACGGAGTATTGCGGCACAGCGCACTCGGATATGATGGCGACCGTGAAGGTTGTCTCTCAGTCCGAGTTCAACGAGTGGCTCGAATCCGGTGGGGGAGCGACAGACGACATGCCGCTGCCGGAGCTCGGCGAACTCCTGTACGAGCAGCAGGGTTGCCAGACCTGCCACTCGATGGACGGCTCGCCGAAGGTTGGACCGACATGGAAAGATCTGTACGGCAAGCCGAATCACCCTATGGCAGATGGATCGACCGTGACGGCCGACGAGGACTACCTCAAGGAAGCGATTGTCGAGCCTGGAGCCAAGATTGTCGAGGGGTATCAGAATGTGATGCCCGCATCGTATTCGTCGCTCAGCGAGCGTGAGCTGGCTGCTTTGATCGAATTCATGAAGGCAAACAGTCAGTACGCCGAAGACGGATCCGGCAGCTAAAGACCAGACGCCGTCGCAGACATTTGCGACACAAGATCCGACCGCTCGGTTTTCGTAACATGATCCGAGCTCCGGTCGGCGCTGGAACCACGCGCCGGTCCGGTCGAGTATCGAAATGAGAAGCATCTGTACGAACCTCCATTTACCGGACCAACGCACACATGGACTCCGCGACGAAAGGGGCCGAAGTGGGGCATGAGGAGCACCACGACGAGGCGCATGACCAGAATTATCTCCAGTACGAGCCAGGCATTTGGAACTGGCTGACGACGAAGGACCACAAGAAGATCGGCATCATGTATGCCGTCTCGCTTGCGGTGGTCTTCCTCGTAGCCGGCGTCCTCGCACTGATGGTGCGGACCGAGCTCGTCTCCCAGGGCGAGACGATCATGGATGCGGACACCTACAATCAGGTGTTCACGATGCACGGCATCCTGATGGTCTTCCTGTTCCTGGTGCCATCGATTCCTGCCATCCTGGGCAACTTTGTCTTGCCCCTTCAGATTGGCGCCAAGGACGTAGCCTTCCCTCGTCTCAACCTGGCGAGCTGGTACGTGTACATGATTGGTGCCATCATGACGTGCGCCGCGTTGTACTTCGGCGGCGTTGACACAGGATGGACGTTCTATACGCCATATTCCTCGACGACCGGCGGCGGGGTCCTCTGGATGACGTCCGCTATTTTCGTCTCCGGGTTCGCTTCGATCTTTACGGGGCTGAACTTCATCGTGACCATCCATAAGATGCGTGCGCCGGGGATGACCTGGAACCGGCTCCCGCTCTTCATCTGGGGGCTCTACGCGACGTCCATCGTACAGGTGCTCGCGACTCCGGTTATCGGGATCACGATGCTTCTCCTGATCCTCGAGCGCACTCTCGGAATAGGGATCTTTGATCCGGCGCTCGGCGGGGACCCGGTGCTCTTCCAGCACTTCTTCTGGTTCTACTCACATCCGGCGGTTTACATCATGATTCTGCCGGCATTCGGGATCATGAGCGAGCTGATTGCAACGTTCAGCCGCCAGCGCATCTTCGGGTATCGCGCTATCGCCCTGTCCTCAGTCGCGATCGCCATGCTTGGTTTCCTCGTCTGGGGACACCACATGTTCGTCTCCGGGCAGTCGGCGATCTCGTCGATTATCTTCTCGCTGATCACCTACCTGATCGGCATCCCGTCCGGTATTAAGGTCTTCAACTGGGTCGCCACGATGTACCGTGGTTCGATCTGGCTGCAGACCCCGATGCTCTACGCTCTCAGCTTCCTGTTCCTGTTCACGATTGGTGGCTTCACCGGCATTATGGTCGGTGTTCTCGCCGTGGATGTGCACCTCCACGACACGTACTACGTTGTTGGACACTTCCACTACGTGATGATGGGCGGTTCAGTCATGGCGCTTCTGGGCGGCATGCACTACTGGTGGCCGAAGATCACGGGGCGAATGTATAACGAGACGCTCGGGAAGATCGCCGTCTTCCTGATCTTCGTCGGGTTCAACGCGACATTCTTCACGCAGCTTGTTCTCGGCGCGAAGGGTATGCCGCGACGCTACTATGACTACGTTGAGCGCTTCGAGGCTCTCCACCAGATCTCGACCTATGGGTCGTACATCCTCGGTGCCGGCCTCTTCCTCGTGCTGTTCTATGGTCTCTACTCTCTCTTCTACGGCGAGAAGGCGTCCGCGAACCCCTGGGCCGCTGCCACACTCGAGTGGACCAACGTCGCTGCGTTGCCCGATCCGCACAACTTCGTCCGGACACCGCTTGTAACGCGCGGCCCGTACGACTTCCACCTCGCCGACGAGGTATTCGGTGGCGACGGCATGGGAGACGGAGCCACGAAAACCCTCGATGTCCCGGAGCCGGCTCCCGCTGCACCGGAGACAGCAGAAGAGTCATCGAAGGCTTAAACACACTCCGACCGTGGCAGGCATTCACGTGCCTGCCACGGCTTTCTCACTCTGTACGTGCCGGTGTACCCCACCTCGGATTGCCCCGCTATCCGGAGACTGGCGCTGCGCGCCCCGGCGCGCGGTACCATCGGCCTCTTTATCGCTAGAACGCTAGATTCATGGCAACGGATACCACGACCGAAACGCCGGCCGCTCCGGCACAGACGGAGGTGGATCATCACCACGAGGAGCACCTCTCTCACCTGCAACACCACTTTGTTTCGTCGGAGCAGCAGTTTGACTCCGCGAAGCTCGGCATGTGGCTGTTTCTCATCACGGAGGTCCTGCTCTTCAGCGGCATGTTCGTCGCGTATGCCGTCTTCCGCCAGTGGCACCCGGAAACCTTCAGTGTGGCCAGCCAAACGCTTGACTGGCACTTGGGTGGACTCAACACGGTCGTCCTGCTGGCGTCGTCGTTTACGATCGCTCTGGCGATCCACTACATCCAGAAAGGGGAGACCATGCGATCTTTCTGGCTCCAAATAACGACGATCTCACTTGCCGGCGTCTTCCTCGTAATCAAGTACTTCGAGTACACGGCCAAATTCGAACACGGCGTCTTTCCCGGCGCCATGTTTGACCCTCATGGCACGGCGCACGGCGTCGACTACGGAGCGCTTGCAAGCTATGCCTACGCCCCGCAGTTCTTCAGCATTTACTTCGTCATGACGGGCATCCACGGATTCCACGTCGTCGTGGGAATGATCCTGATCGGCTGGATTGCGAGCCGGACGTACCGCGGACACTTCAATAGCGAGTACTACACGCATATCGAACTGTCTGGCCTGTACTGGCACCTGGTCGACCTGGTCTGGATTTTCCTTTTCCCGCTCCTCTACCTCGTGTAGCGCTCGAACTGCCTCCTCGCTACACACCGAATCCAAGACGTTCCCTATGTCGCACGAATCGCATCACATCATCCCCTTCAAGACCCTCGCCACGGTCTTTGCATCTCTGATTGGTCTGACTGTGCTCACAGTCGTTGCCGCTCAGTTGCCTCTTGGCCCGCTCGACATGCCGGTGGCTATTCTGATTGCGGTGGTTAAGGCTTCGCTCGTCGTGATGTTCTTCATGGCGCTGAAGTACGATAAGCCGGTCAACTCCCTGACGTTTTCCGTTGGGACGCTCTTCGTCGTGATCTTTATCACGTTTACGCTCTTCGATACTGCGTTTCGTGGGGATCTAGGCGACGTATCCGCCGAAACGGTGGACGAGATCACACAGCAGGAGACCGAAGCGAGTGAGCGGCAGAAGACGTTTTCTGCCGAGCAGATGGCCGTCAGTCCTGCAGACTACGAGGCGCTTCGCAACGGTGAGTCTTCTGACACGTCGGCTGCCTCGGATACGACGGCATCCGATACCACAGAGACGACCGAGTAATTCAGCCCTGAAGTAATCATTCTGGTATACGCTGCGTGGCGACGGCGGCTTGAGCCAAACGGGTGGGACCTTCGACTGCGCCGGATGCATATACCATGAAGAGGGGCAACTGACCCCATATCAGGTTGCCCCACGGGCCCGACTTTCGGGGCCGCTCCTTGACCGCAGATGTCGGAGCCTTCACCTAACTATGTCTCTGCTATTCTTTACGATCCTCGGCCCCATCCTCGTCTTCCTGCTGCTGTGGGTCGCGGCGACAGCGTATCGCATATATTTTCCCGAGCAGCCACTGCCGTTCGAGAAGGATCCGGTCATGCTTCGCGAAAAGGCGAGGCGAGCAGGACAGAGTGTGCCGGTCGGTGTACGAGAGATCAGAGCCGATCAGCGTCGGAAGAAGCGGCAGCGAGCTCAGATCCTATCCCCGGACTACAACTACTTCTGGGGTGGCTCAGATGGCTTTCCAGAGGCCTGGCGCGAAGATCTCTGGCGACGTCGCAATTAGCGGTGCTGTAAACAGAACATTCTCATATTGAATAACCGCCGGTTCCATCTTCTGGAATCGGCGGTTGCGTTTGCTCCCGTGTGCTGGAAGAGCGACGTCGGGTGTACAGACCTCAGGCCTCGGCAAGGATCTGGGAGGAAAGAAACGAACTGAGCCGCTCGTGAGCCTTCTGTCGATCCCGAAGAAACGAGTCGCTGTCTACGCCCATCTGACTCGCAACGACCTTAACGATATGGCAGGGGATTCCGCGCTGCGCGGCTACATAAGCGAGTGCGTAGCTCGACGTGTCGTTGACATCCGCGATCCGTTGCCAATAGCTGTGCTCTTCGTCATCACCGATGTCATGGTCCTGCGTGACAATCGTACATTCCGCATCCGTTTCGAACGGGCAATCTAACGGCATTCGAGGGTAGCTCGGGGCATCGAGGTGAACTCGGTCGCCTTCGAGCACGAACGACCCCGCGAGGAGTGTCCCGACATCGTAGTTGTCAGAAAGCGCCGTGCATGTACCTACGTGGATGAGACGGGCGACAGAATGATCGCGCAAGAGGCGCTCTGTATTGAGCGTAGCTTTGATTTTACCTACGCCAAGAACGCCGAGGACTACGTCACCGAGGGAGAGAATATCGCCTTCCATAAGATTGTCGGGACGTATTCCGTCCAGAGAGGACAAAATGTCGTCCGCTTCTTCCGCCGTTGTAAACACTAATCCTGTCATCGAACACCGGGTGGGTTGAAAGGTATGACAAACGGTGTTTACGGCTGCTAGGCCGCAGAATTGAACGTACGCTTCCAGGATCTTGCCTGGGATCGGTCTTTGCACCTATCCATCCTGTCGAGATTACAATCTGTCTGTCGGTTCGACGGACGGGCTATTAAGTAAACCATCGAACGGCTGAAAGTCACGTCGCATGAAAGTCATAGAGCATCTTGAGCGAGCGAATAATCCCCTGATCTCCTATGAGATCATTCCCCCAAAGCGTGGAGGCTCGGCTGAGCAAATGCTAGGCGTCGTGGAGGAGCTGATGCCGTACGAACCTCCATTTATTGACGTTACCAGTCACTCCGCCGAAGTGTCCTACAAACAGATGCCGGATGGGGCGTGGCAGCGGTGTGTGAAGCGGAAACGTCCGGGCACGCTCGGGTTGTGCGCTGCGATCGAAGCGCGTTTCGGGATTGATACGGTCCCACACCTCCTCTGCCGGGGCTTTACGCGAGAAGAAACCGAGGACGCACTCATCGAGCTGAACTACCTCGGGATCGACAATGTGCTCGCCATACGAGGCGACGACAAAGGATACGATAAGCAGATTCCGAATGAACGTTCGCAGAACGAATATGCGGTGGACCTCGTGCGCCAGGTTCGAGCGATGAACCACGGGGAATATCTGGAGGACCTGATGGAGGCGGCACCAACCGACTTCTGCATTGGGGTTGGCGGATACCCGGAAAAGCATTTTGAGGCGCCCAACTTGGCCTGGGACATCATGCACCTGAAGAAAAAGGTGGATGCCGGTGCCCATTATGTCGTGACGCAGATGTTTTTTGATAATGAGAAGTACTTCGACTTTGTGGACCGGTGCCGAGAGGTGGGAATCGACGTTCCAATTATTCCTGGAATCAAGATTATCACCAACAAGCGGCACCTTCGGTCGCTCCCGCGCTACTTCCATACAGAGATTCCGGAAGACCTTGCGGCGGAAGTTGAGGCTGCTGATCCGGAGCATGTTGATGATGTTGGCGTGGAGTGGGCTCTTCGCCAGACCGAGGAACTCATGAGTGCAGGCGTCCCGTGTGCCCACTTTTATATCATGTCAAGTGCCAAAACGGTGAAACGGATCGTGGAGCCTCTCCGCGAGATGGCGTAACGGCTGATACGATGCCGTCAGTGTCAACATAGGAAGCGCCCGAAACGGGATGAACCGTTCCGGGCGGTTTTCTTGGTTCGCACACGCGTGGTGCAAAGGAAGATATGTGTCGCCTAGTGCGCGTCGCGCTTTTTACTTCGAAGCTGAGACTTATACTTCTCGAGCTGGCGCCTCAGTTGGTCCACGCAGCTGTTGATGGCCTGCTCATAGGTCGAGGCCGAATTCTCGGCCGTCAGGCGCTTTTGATAGACATCGATGTTGATTTCCACCTGTTTGTCCTGGGCGGGCGAATTGTCCTCACCAAGGATGATGTGGGTGCTCACGATCCCGTCGTAAAAGCGTTCCAGCTTCTCGGCACGTTTTTCAGCGTACTCTTTCACGTGGTCCGTAACGTCAACGTGCCGAACCGTGATCTGCGTGTTCATAATACTGAGACGGTTGATTGAGCGAATAACTGAGGCTCGAACGCTCTGTGAAACGAGAGGCGAGGGTTCGAGGACTGTACACATTCCCGACCCCGCTGCAATGTTTCGATGGGCTGTCGGATTCACGATCGGCCGTCGGACTCAGGCGACCATCCGGCCTGCCGAAGATACAGATCTTCGAGTTCGTGCATTCGCTGCTTCTCCTCATCGGTTGCGTCGTCGTATCCCGCGAGATGAAGTACACCATGGGCTACGTAGCGCCCGACCTCCGTCTCGTAGGTCGAACCAAACTCCTCATGTCTCTCAGCAGCTGTGTCGAGGTCGATGTAGACCTCACCCTCAAGAGCAGATTCAGCCGGATCGGCCAATGAGAACGACAGGACGTCGGTGTTATAGTCGTGGTCGAGGTATTCCCGATTCAGTCTGCGCACCGTCTGGTGGTCAGCACAAACGATGCTGACGTGGCGAATGGATTTGCCTTCACCGTTCACGACCGCATGAACGAGGTCGGTGAGTGACTCCGTGTCAACCGTACGGTCATCATGATCGACGACAATAGAAACGGGCTCGGCATACGATGGGGCGTCGGACATATCGTCACGCGGATTGAATACTGTCGGACAAACACACCACGCCCTCACGCCCGTGGGGACATGTTGTTCGCGACTCTACCCAGCGAGATATGCTAGGACGGATCGCTAACTCTCCGTGCTCAGAGAGTTGGCGAGGTTCCTTCATCCGGGGCGTTCTTCTCGGTTGGTGCGTCCAGGCTGGGCTGTGCCTCGAGATGTTCTTCCGGCTGGACGGGTTCGATGTCGCTCGTTTCTGTGTCGAGCTCGGATGAGGGAGACGGCTGCGATGTGGACGTGTCGTCCTCCTCTAGTGCACGCACGTTCACAGCGTGCAATCCCTTCGGTCCGTCGTTCATCTCGAACTGGACGGACTGACCCGTTCGGAGGGTCTTGAAGTCATCGTCTGAATCGATCTGCGAGTAGTGAATGAATACGTCGTTGCCTCCTTCCGGATGGTTGATGAAGCCGTAGCCTTTCTTGGCGTCAAACCACTTCACCGTACTATACTGAGTCGTCATGTCTGGGCCTCCACGTAGACGAAGCCAAAACCGGGCTTCCCCCGAAACTCTCGTGGACGATTAGATGCGCGCATTCCCTGTGTCCGGTGTGCGGACGACGATTAGAGAGCGCATGCAACCATTCAGTCCTTTCCAGAGCAGAAATGGGGGACCACAACCAAGGCTTCGATTCAACGGACTTGCGAGCATTACTGGCGCAGGGAGATGTCATGTCCACTAAAGCTCCGTTCCCTGCACCCCGAGTTGGGGAGCACCACGGCACATGACCTGCTTGGTAAAGAAATATAGACGCTCGTTCGCCTCGCTGTCAAGCGACGCAGTGCGACAAATACACCCGTTGGCAGGGCGTCGAAGGCTTATATTGGGGCAATCTGCTTCCCCAGCGCTATATCGTAGAAATTGTGAAGGGCCAGGGGCGCAGCATCTGTAAAAACGCTGCATGTGACCCCTAAAGATACATAATCTTAACGATTCAATATCACAGCACGGTGCCAGTCATGCAGTAAAAGAGCGCGGGAAGACGGCACTGTTAGTGATGTCATATATAACATAAAAGAGAATGTCGAATGAGTGTTGTAGTGCTACTGATCTGTTGGTGACAGCGTGGTGGATTTGTGCGTAAAGGCAGGTGGGATATGGTGAGAGGACACGTCGCAAAAAGGTGCTAGACGTAATCGGTGCCAGGAACCATTTTTTCTGTTTATTAAGCCGGGCGCATGAAAAGAGGGGACGAGCACACGGCTCGTCCCCTCTTAAAGGCGCAATCGATACGGAATCAGGCTTGGATGTTATGGCCTACCGCCACCTCCATTCTGGTTCTCTGTTGGAGGGGCGACATTCGGCTGAGCGCCTTCCGGTTGCAGCATCTCAGGTGGCATTCCATTCGTGTCGCCAGATCCTGCAAGTCCAAGCATCTGGCGTTGGCGATCGGATAGGGCCACGTTGGCGTCAGAGAGTGCTTGCTCGAGTTCGCTGTCAAACGACGCGAGTGCTTCCTCCATGCCGGCGTCCCGGTATGCTCCACGGATCGAACCGGCATACTGGAGCGCGTAGGTCATGGAGCGGCGCGATCCCTGTCGCACCTCGTGTAGTACGACGGGTTCGGACTCCTGCATCACCCGGATCGTTCGGTCCATGTCGCCAGCCACCTCGAGGGCTCGGGCCATCAGGACGAACGTCTGGATGTCGCCCGCAACGGTGGAGAAGGGCACCTGGTCTAGGAAGGTACCGAGGAGGTTGCGAGCCCGGTCCGGGTAGCCCTGGCGGGCAAGCTGTTCTCCAGCCTGGGAGAAGCTAATCCGGTATCCGTCAATCATGCGACGCGCATTTTCATTCAGATACAGGTCCGGATCCGAGAGGTTTGTGAAGCGGAACGCGTTCATGCGCTCCTCGGTCAGCCCGGGCACTGCTCGGCCGATCGCCGCATCGCTACGAATCGGTACGACCCGGTTGGCCTGTCCTTCGAGCTGGAAGAAGGGGTCGAGGTTCAACGTGCCATCGCGCGCAACCGTCGTTGCGAAGTAGATCGGGCGATTCCAGCCGTCCTCTGCCGCCGTCCGAATCATGTTGTAGGCGACAAGGTCGGCTACTTGCAGAACCCGGACATCTCGGCCGTAGGCCCGCCCCTCAAGCCGCCACGACATCGGACGCTGAATGGAGAGGGAGTCGGTCGTCCGCTCCGCGAGGTAGACGTCACTGAATTGATCCGCTGCATCCGCCTGAACAGGGATCTGCACGCGTCGTGGTTCAAAGCGCGTCGGGCGCAGGTTGTTGATCTGCTGCTCCGACATGGAAATCGGTAGCGGTTCGGACTTGTACGCCTGCTCGTTCTTCATTTGCTTGACGTACCAGTCGGTGTTCAGCAACGACAGGTTCGCCACCCGGACATCGGTACGAATACCTTCAACTTCCTGCATGTACCAGAGCGGATACGTGTCGTTGTCGCCGTTCGTGAACAGAACGCCGTTCTCCGCGACGCTGTTTAGCATGTTGTACGCGTAATCACGCGCCACGAAGTTGCCGGAGCGATCATGGTCGTCATAGTTTTCGGCCGTCATCCACAGCGGTACCGCGGCGAAGATGAGAGCAGCAACGCCCGTCATCACGCTTGTTCGTTGCATGCTCTTCAGGCTGCTCCGGATGGCGTCGTACGCGAGTTCGAGCATGCCCCCGGCCCCGATTCCGATCCACAGGGAGAAGGCGAAGAAACTCGCTACGTAGGCATAGTCACGTTCTCGCGGCTGGTTGGGCGACTGGTTCAGGTAGATGATAATCCCGATCCCCGTCACGAGGAACAGGGTAAACACGCTAAACGCACGACGCCAGTCGCGGCTTGCGTGGTAAAATGCACCAAACAGCCCGAGAAGAAGAGGAAGGGCAAAGTAGACGTTGTGTGATGCCTTCTCGCTCGGCGTCTGGCGAAGTTGGGTGTCCGGTGGATCGACGAACGAAATACCCGTCACGGCCGGAGCATCCTGCACGTCGCTCTGCCGGCCCGCAAAGTTCCAGAGGAAGTACCGGACATACATGTGGCCGACCTGGTATTCCCAGAAAAACTCCCAGTCGGAATCATACCGATCGTACACGCGCCAGTGCGATTGACTGATCGAGTGGCGTCGGGGAAACCACTCCGGGCTGGCTTCTCCTTCGCGCGGGACAACCCCACTTTCGTCGTCGTAGGTCATGCCCTTCAGAAGAGGCGTTGACCCATACTGTTCGCGTTCGAGATACGAGACGAACCGTTCGGGTGTGTCCGGATCATTCAGGTCAATGTTCGGCTCGGTCGCGCTGCGAATGAAAATGAGCGCGTACGACGAATACCCGACCAGGATGACCGTGAGGCAGAGAAGCGCGATGTTAGCGACCTGCATCTGCCGTTTGTGCGTCACGTAGAGACCACCGAGGACAAGGGCCACGAGCAGGAAAACGGCAATCAGCGGCGAGCCAACGGCACCGATGAACTTCGGCACGTAGAGAATGACGCCGGGGTAGATCGTAAAGAAGACGATCGACGCGACCACGCCCGTCACAAGGATCATCTTCAAGCGTTTACCCGAGTCCCACTCCGGCTGGTCGTACTCGGTAAAGAAGATGATGAGTGCGACGAAGAAGAACGCCAGCAGGTTCAGCAGGTGAACGCCAATAGCGAGCCCGAAGAAATAGGCGATCAGAACCAGGTAGCGGTTCGCGCTAAGGCCAAACGGGTGGCGACCACCGGCGAGGAGGCGTTCCTCAGCAGCAGCTTCGTCGCTCCAGCGCATGGCGAGGTAGACCACCAGCGCCGTAAAGAACATCGAGAGGGCGTAGACCTCGGCTTCGACCGCGTTGAACCAGAAGGTGTCACTTGCTGCGAAGGCGAGGGCTCCGATAATGCCGCTCCCGAGTCCGACGACGCGTTGTTCGGGCGACCATGTCGACGGCGCGCCATGCCACCGTCGAACCAGTCGGAGAATGATCAGATGGGTCAATAAGACGGTACCCGCACTTGAGAGTACGGAGATCATGTTGACCGCCAGGGCGACGTAATCGGTGGGGACGAACATGGAGAAGAACCGCCCCATGAGCATGTAAAATGGAGCCCCGGGAGGGTGCATCACCTGGAGCTTGTACACGCTGGCGATAAACTCACCGGCGTCCCAGAACGAGGTCGTCGGGGCAACCGTCAGCGAGTAAAGCACCAGGGCCCACACGAAGACGAAGCCGGCGGCGATACGATCAGTCCACTTCCAGTTCATTCTGTCGAATTACCAAAGGGGAGAAGACGAAGCAGCAGGCCGAGCGGCCCGCGCTGGAAAAGTCGAAAGAGGGTGCAGTTACCAGTCAGCCTGCGTATTGTCGATAAGCTGCTGGATGGTCGACATCTGCATCTCGCCGTAGTTCATAGCGAAGGCGAGCTCACCATTCTGGTGAAAGATCCACGTCGACGGGCTCCACGTGAACGGGAGGCCGAGAAATTGACGGCGGCGCAGGTCCTCGTTGTCACTCGAACCGGTGTCGGGCAACGTAAGTGTCGTCACGCGGTCGGGGATATCGTACTGATCGAGAACGGATGCGCCGCTTTCCCCATCGTTCCAGATGCTGATAAATACGAAGTCAATGTCCGGATTATTACGGACGAGATCGCCCCAGCCAGATTCGAGTTCGTTTTTGGCGTTCGAGCACCACGGCGCCCAGAAATGAACGACGTTTACGCCGTCCTCCTTTAGCATTTCGCGAACCGCCTTTTCCGCGTCGGTCGGTGCCGGTGCGGACATAATGGGCGTGGGGTTTGTGACATCCCCAACCGAGTCACGGTCAGCGTCAAGAGGTGTTGGACCGTCTTGCGCAAGGGCAGCAGGACTCAAGATGCCAGACGCGCCAAGGATTACGAGAGCGAGAAGGACGGAAGTCAGTTGTAGGTTGACTCGGGGGAAGGTCGAACGTCCGGACACGAGGTCTGAGATCATGACGGGATGTAGATCACGAGTGAGGGGAATAGGCAGGTGCTTCCGTGGAGAGGGCTCGCGGACTACGCGTCCGCTCCGCCGAGGACAATGACGATCTCCCCTCTGACTTTTTCATACCCGGCAAAATACGAGTGCACCTCTCGTAGCGTTCCACGTTCAATTTCTTCGTAGGTCTTCGTCAACTCACGTGCAACGGCGACGGGGCGCTCTGGACCGCATTGTTCGATCAGATCGTCGAGGGTGCGGAGGAGGCGATGCGGCGATTCGTAGAAGACGACGGTACGAGGTTCGCTCGCGATGGTCTTGATTCGGGTCTGGCGCCCTTTCTTCTTTGGTAGAAAGCCTTCAAACACGAAGCGGTCGCAGGGCAGGGCACTTGCCGTCAGCGCGGGGACAAAGGCGGTGGGGCCGGGGAGAGCCTGGATGTCAACGCCGGCCCGGTGTGCCGCGCGGACGAGGAAAAAACCGGGATCCGATATGCCCGGTGCCCCGGCGTCGGTGATCAATGCGATCTGATGACCGGCCCGCATTCGCTTCACCAACTGCGGGGCTTTCTCTCGTTCATTGTGGTCGTGGTACGATGTCGTTGGCGTATCGATGCCGTACTTCGAGAGGAACACACCGGAGGTGCGCGTATCTTCGCACGCAATCAGGTCGGACTCACGTAGTACCCGAATGGCTCGGATCGTGACGTCTTCTAGATTGCCAATGGGGGTGGGTACGAGGTAAAGCACCGGCAGGCGGAGAAAGGAGAAGGGAGAAACGCTGCGTCAGGAGCGTCCGACGAGGGACTTCAGCCACATCCACAGACGGCTTCGCAGGGGAGGCGTGGCGCGAAGGTCGAGGATCACATACATCACGAGCCACAATCCGACGACGATCATGATGGCGTTGGCGATCCACATACCAACCCACGGTTCGAGCAGGCCACGGTCGGCGAGTTTCTCACCCTGGACGAGTGTGACCCAGTAGAACATGAAGATCCCCAGGGCGATGCCTCCGATCGTTGCCAGTCCGCCGCGTCGGATGCTGAGCCCGAGGGGGGCACCGATAAACATAAAAATGAGGCACGCGATCGCGATCGAAAACTTTTTGTAGATCTCGACACGATAGCGCTGAATACGTTTGGTCTTCCAGCCGAGCGTACGTGCTGCACTTCGTGCAACGGACTGAGCGGATCGCGCTTCCTGCAGCGCTTTACCAGCGACGGCATGCTGTTGCGACACGGCTAATCCGTGAAGGCCGGCGTACGGCGTCGGGACGGGAATCGTGTCGAGGGCCGAACCACCGCTCGTGGAGTCCGGATGGACCAGTTGGGGTAGGTCGTTGCGCGGCGATTCGGAATCAAGATGGACGTATCCGACGAGGTTGGACTGGAGGTCTACAAGTTGCGAGTCTCGCTCCACCTTCAAGGAGTCGACCACATCAATCATCGTTGCAGTCGGCATGGTGCGGTCAGATCGGCGACTGCCGTCGTCCGAACGCTGGAATACGAAGTCCGACAGGTCGAGGCGCAGCGAGTGACGCGCGAAGGAGAGGCGTTCGTACTTGGATGTTCGCCCCCCGGTACCCGGTCGAGGGCGATGCATCTCGCCGTCGTAGAGCAACAGTGTGATGCTGGTGCCGTCGCGGCTCGGCTGAAGCCGTCCGTGTGCAGCCTTGATTACGGCCTGTTCGCTTCGCCCCTCCGTGTAGTCGTAGATCGTGATGTTGTACAGCTTATTCGTACCCTCGGGACGGTCGCCAATCAGAATGCTGTAGTCGTCGACTCCGTTGTAGAAGACGCCGGGTTGAAGGTCGAATCCAGGACGTTTTGTACGAATGTCCTTCCACAGCACGCTCGCCCGATGATTGGCCTCCGGTAGCATCACGTTGTTGAAATACATCATCCCGCCCGTCACGAGCAGTCCGACGACGAGGGTAGGCCAGACGAGTTGAGCGAACGAGATGCCCGTACTCTTGATGACGGCATAGTACTGCGATTCAGCCAGTCCGCCAAACGTCATGAGTGCTGCCAGAAGAACCGACATCGGCACCGCCAGCACGACCATGTACGCGAGGTTGTAGACGATCAACTCAAGGATGACCGTCATCGGTATGCCCTTCCCGGCGATCTCTGGTAGCCAGCGAATCAGGAATTGCATGACCAACAGGAACATGAGCGTGCCCAGCCAGCCCAGGAACGGGCCCGGCAGGCGGCGCAGAATGATCCAGTGTAGGCGCTTCACAGGTACGGGTGCGACGAGGAACGTGACAACAGCATAACGTCAACCTTTAACTCCGCGTGCTGTTCGCAGGGAAAGAAACTCGCCCGCCCGGCATCGGAGGACACCCATTCAACATGATTCTAGTAGGTCCATACGGCACCGATCGGGTACGACATGAACGTTCACGTCTACCGTACATCGTCTACAAGCGTGATCTGCAGACCGTCGCGAACGAACTCGTGGTAGGCTTCCGGGACCGCATCTTTTGAGACGGAGTGCATCTGCATTTCTCGGCGCTTCGGGTAGGTCTTCCGAAGGCGGCTAAAGTACGCGCCACGCTCATCTGGTGGCACATCCAGGACCTTCTGAAGTCGGTGATGGTCGGCTGCGACATCGCATGCTTGCCGGGCGAGGGCGTCGAGGTACTCCGTTCGTGGCAGACGCGCGTCGGGCGGGGAAAGGCGAAGAGCCCCCAGACGGGCCGGTGCCAGAGCCGCGTCCGGCGACCATGCAGGCTCGATGTCGAGAAACTCGCAGAAGGCGTGGTAAAGCATCGAAGTGCCGCGGACCTTCCCGTCAAACGCGTAGCCCGCCACGTGCGGTGTGGATAGATCGACGTGGCGAAGCAACTCCGCGTCTGGGGTGGGCTCATTCTCCCAGACGTCGAGGGCTGTGGCCGTCACGTTGGCCCTCGGGGCACGAAGGCAGCTCGATAGGGCCTGGTTGTCAATGACTGCCCCGCGTGACGTATTGATCAGCCACGTCTCTTTCTGAAGTTGTCCAATCCGATCGCCGTTGAACAGGTGGTGCGTTGGATGCGGACCGTGTGTCGTCAGCGGCGTATGGAGTGAAATGAGATTTGCCTTTTCGAGCACGTGATCGAGCGATACATAGGGGTGGTCTTCTCCTCGTTTGTCTGCCTCTTCTGCGAGCGGTGGATCATTCTGCAGGACGTTTGCGCCCAGTGCTCGCAGCCGTGCCGCTACACGAGAGCCGGTGTTGCCGCATCCAATGATTCCGGCTGTACGGTCGGCGAGAGACGTGTCAGTCTTAAGCGCCAGATGGAGAGCAATGGCGACCACGTAGTCCGCTACGGAGTCGGCGTTGGAGGCCGGTGCATGTGCGAACGCGATGCCTTCATTTTGTAGCCATTCCTGATCGATATGGTCGGTTCCGATCGTTGCAGAGCCCACGAACCGGACCGGGGTCCCTGACAACAGCTCGGGGCCGACGGTGGTGACGCTGCGAACGAAGAGGGCATCGATGTCCATCAAATCAGCTCGCTCGATTGCCCGGCCCGGTAGGGTTTGTACCGTTCCAAGTGAGCCAAAAGCTTCTGAGGCGAGGGGAATATTCTCATCCGCAAGTACAGAAAGCGACAGGGTGGGCATAAGCACAGGTGTACGGAGGAAGCGCTTTTTCCAATTTATAAGATTGACCAGACCATAATAGATCCACTGATAGGGTCGTAAACATTTTAAAGACGGAAGGAACCAGGCGTCAAGAGATAGGGAAGGTCGTGTCAAGATCCCTCGCGCTGGACCCACAAGGCAAATCAATACAACGAGTTACATAAAATCCGATTCGGAAACCTGCTTATGCAGCACTCGTTGATCGCTCCGAACTTGGAAAAGGGGCACAAGCGCTAAGTCCTTATTTTCCAATCCCATACGGCGTAATTTGCAGTGTCGGGCGTCGTTCGCAGCTTGTATAACAAATGGGCAACCGCATGAGCTACCGCGCTATTTTCTTCGGTCTGAGTATCGTCTTGGTCTTCTCGGCCGCCAAAGTGTCGACGTTGACCTTCGGCGAATCAGGCAGGTCTTCGTCTCTCTATGCTGCTTCCTGGGCAGCCGCTTTTACGCCGGCTCCCTCGCATGGACCACGTACCATTACGGCAGCAGATACGACGGGAGAGGCGTATGAACTTTTGAGCGCGATTTACGGCTACTCACAGCACACGTCTGGACAGAGTGCGTCGCTTCCGTCCATCGATAACGCCACGCTGTGGCTGGCCCGCTGCATCTACTCCGAGACCAAGATTCCGCACGAGCAAGAACTCGTCGCGTGGGTTGTTCGGAATCGGGTTGAGACAGAATACCGGGGACGGTCGGACTACAAGGATGTCGTGCTCGACCCGTACCAGTTCAGTGCGTTCAATCCCAACTCGCAGAAACGCTCGTTCTACATGAATCTGACACCGGAGACGCAGCTTCCGGGCTGGCAACGAGCGCTCACAATTGCGCACTACGTTCGACGTGCGGACCCAGCGTATCGGCCGTTCTCGATCAAAACCAGGCACTTCTTCAGCGAGATCTCAATGCCGAACAACCAGTTCCCGTACTGGGTGCAGCAGCGTGAGCACGTCTCTCCCGGTTGGAATTACACGGTGGACTCCCGCCGCTTCCGGTTCTATGAGAAGATATCCTGAGCGGACGGATCTCTACATTCTTTGATGTCCAGGCGCCGGAGCTCCAGTACTGCTGGAGTCCGGCGTTTTCGTGTATACCAGCAAGGAGGGCTTTTCTGTGATCCTGAAAACCGCACTTTCGTATGTCTGATCGGTGGATGCGTACGGGCATGCGACCGGCGATGGAGACGACGGAGCTTCTGGCTGCCCGCCGTAGTGATTGGGCGGCAGGGGAGACGACGAGGTCCGATGTCGCGATTTCAGCATGTCGCAAAAGAAAAGAGGTGCACGGACGATGATGGTCCATGCACCTCTTTTGCAATTCTCTCTGTCACGAGAGGTCACTTCCTTCGCTAGAATATGACGTTGAGTCGCAGGCTGAATGCGCTGAACTTCGGACTTTCGGAAACTTCGACAGCATCCGTGTCCACGTACTCCGAAATTCCAAATTCGTACCGCAGTTCGGGTTGCAGTTTGAACGGAACGGCAGGGAGGTTCAGCTGCACACCAGCACCCACGTTCGCAGACAGGGACATGTCCTCCGTGAAGTCGTCGAAGTCATCACCGTTACCGAAGCCGTCCACGTTCGACCGCGGGATGGTTAGCATCGGGCCGGCAAGGACATATGGCGTAATGACCGGCGTGACCAGCAGGTTGAGTCGTACGTCGACCGGAACCTCAAATGTGCTAATATCAATCGTTCCGGCTGCGCCACCCCCTGTCGTGTTTCCGAATTCGTAAGTACCGACCTTTCGGTAAAAGAAGCCCGGGCGGATGTTCACGGGACCGAACCCAGCGTCGTACACCACACCGATGTGGTAACCGGTGGAATTTTCGAAGTTTGCGTCCGCGCTGCTTGTGCTGATGTCGTCAGACGATTCAAAGTTGAGGCCTCCGGCAATCCCGAGTTGGGCATGAGCCGGCGAAGCTCCCACGAGAACGATGATGGCGAGAGCGAGGGCAGAAGTAGCAAAGCGTTTGAGCATTGCGCGCATGAACCGGTAGAGGGCTATGGAAACGATTGTGAGCGTAGAATCGAAGCTGGGTCGGCGTGAGCCCGTATCATTGGCTCGACCGTCGAGACAACAGACCTTCAGATTCCAATTCGTACACTACGAGCCGCAGGTACGGTGTCCAAAGTCACAAGCGGATTATTACATTCTTCCGACGATATGTGCGCTAACGCGGGTGGACGTGACTGCGGAACGCGATGTGGCGATTATTAGAAATTACGGTCCCGTGACGGCTATGTCGGTCTTCGACGCCGGAGTCCATGCGGTCTCCGCAACCTGCCATTAGGTCGTGAGTTGGTTCTGCATCCAATCGATTGGCTTTACGTCTACGCATCCGATGAAAATAGGTATCACCTGTTATCCCACGTACGGCGGAAGTGGCGTCGTGGCGACCGAACTTGGTAAGGCGCTTGCAAATCGCGGTCACGAGATCCACTTCATTTCGTCATCGATGCCCTTCCGGCTCTCTCACATTGCCGGAAACATCTTTTTCCACGAGGTGAATGTTCAGTCGTATCCGCTCTTCGAGTATCCCCCGTACACGCTCTCGCTGACGAGCAAAATGGTGGATATCGCGAAGCACGCGGGTCTCGACCTCATGCACGTGCACTACGCCATTCCTCATGCCACCAGCGCCGTGATGGCGCGGCAGATACTCGCGACGGAAGGGGTGCACATGCCGGTCGTCACGACCCTCCACGGCACCGATATTACGCTCATTGGGCAAGACCCTTCGTTCGCGCCGGTCGTCACGTGGTCAATCAATGAGTCTGATGGCGTCACCGCCGTGTCCAACTATCTGCGGCAGGAGACCTACGACCATTTCGACATCGATAACGGGATCGAGGTCATTCCCAATTTTATCGATACGGAGCGTTTTTTCCGGCAAAACAAAGAGCACTTCAAGCAGGCGCTTTGTCCGAACGGGGAGAAGGTCATCGCGCACGTGTCGAACTTTCGGCCAGTCAAGAACGCGCAGCAGGTCGTGGAAATCTTTCATCGGCTTCGCGAGGACGACCTACCGGTCAAGCTCCTGCTCGTGGGCGATGGTCCTGATCGCGTTCCATCCGAACGCAAGGCCCGCGACCTCGGGGTTTATGACGATATCCGCTTTCTCGGAAAGCAGGATCCCGTGGAGGAAATCCTGTCGATTGCCGATGTCTTTCTGATGCCGAGTGGCTCTGAGACATTCGGTCTGGCTGCGCTCGAAGCAATGGCTTGTGACGTTCCCGTGGTGGCGAGCAACGTCGGTGGGCTTCCAGAACTCGTCGAGGATGGCGAAACGGGCTTCCTCTGTGAATTGGACGACATCGACGCGTTCGAAGAGGCGTGTCGCCGCCTGCTGGTCGACGAGGATCTTCACACGCGGATGTCAGACGCGGCTCGCTCGCGAGCGGAGGACACGTTCGACATCCGGCAGATCGTTCCGCACTACGAGCGCTACTACGAGAAGGTGCGAGAGAACCTGCTGGAATCGGTGGGATAGGCCGGAAGGGCTGCCCATGTATCGTTGGGTGTAGCACCACGAAAGGAAGGGAGCGCGCCGATGCCTTCCGAATGTCCTCACGCCTGCTGACCAGATCCTAGATGTCGTTTAGAAACGGGTTTTGTCGGCGCTCCCGTGCCACCGTGGTTTTCGGTCCGTGGCCTGGGTAGATCGTGAATGCGTCCCCGAGCGGCAGAATCTTGTCCCGGATTGATGCCATGAGTTGCGGCATCGACGTTTGCGGCAATCCCTCCGTGCGTCCGATCGAATCCTGAAACAGAACGTCGCCGGTCACGGCCTGATCGCTGTCGCGGTCGACGAAGCAGATCGAGTCCGGTGAGTGCCCGGGCGTGTGGAGTACGTCCAGCGTTACGGTCCCGAATGAAATCGTGTCTCCTTCCTCCAGGAACGTATCCGGCACCGACGGTGGGTCCACCTCGACACCGAATGCCTTCGCCTGATCCACGGACCGCTCGATAAACGGGATTGAGGCCTCGTGCATCTTGAACTCGTCGTCGTATCTCGCCTCGAAGAACGCACAGCCGAAGATGTGATCGATGTGCGCGTGCGTCAGAAGCAGATGTTTTACCGTCAAATCATTGGACTCGAGAAACTGCGTGACCTCGTCTTTTTCCTCGGCGGATGCACAACTCGGATCGATGACAACGGCTTCGCCTGCATCATAGCAGACGTAGCAATTCGTCATGAACGGGTTGTAAGTAAACGACTGGACCTTCATGAGGCGAGGCGTGAAGTGAATGTAGGGAGGGGCTGACGTGCGGCGTGTGCACGGAAGAAATCTCTACGAGTCTGCAAGATGAACGTTCGCCGGTGTCGTCCGTGCCAATTACATAACGGTGACATAGAAGACGGTGAGTCGGGGGAGACTGGCGTAATCGTGGTATGGAGGATACCGTCCCGTTGCAGAACGCACTCTTCCGACCCCGCTATCACGGTCGTATTCAACGATGACGAACCCCCCACCGAAGAAGTCGGATCGGAGTATTCATTTCCACAACAGCTTCGATGCCCGTCCGCGAGAGCGAGCGCTCATTCGCGACGCGATCTCCTGCTGCGCCCCAGAGCTTTCGGAAACGCTGTCGCCAGAGTGGATTGTTGTCCGGGAAGTTGTGGCGGACGAACCGCTGTACCTCGTCCACTACCGCACGACGCGAACGACGATCACGGCCACATCTGCGGAAGAACTCGCTGAGCAGATTCGCGATGGCGTGTTTGACGACATCGGCGAGCAGGATGGGGCGCCTCCGTCTGCCCTCGAGTCCTCTAGGGTGCCGGGAGAGTGACCCTTCTCGCCAGGTTCGAAGTGGGTGATCCATGTGCTCGGATCTGTACGTTTTCTCGGCCGGCTCATTTGAAAAAGCATTACGAGAATCACCGTCGTGTGGCGACCGTCCTGTCGATGTCGTCCAGGTAGAGAATCGTGTATCCGAACGTCATGGTCGTGTCCGTCGGAGAGGATGAGTGCGCTCGATTCCACCGAGTGGCGGGGAACCGAGCGGCGGCCGCTTCACCCGTCGAGTATCGGGTGTCGGGCGTCCGCGTCTAGCCGCGATAGCCGTACGACTTCAGGTAAGATTCCTGGTCGCGCCAGTCTTTCCTGACCTTCACGTGGAGCTGCAGATAGACGTCCGACTGAACGAACTGCTCGATGTCCTTCCGCGCGGACATGCCGAGCCGTTTCAGTGCGCGGCCGCCCTTTCCGATCAGGATGCCCTTGTGCGACTTCCGGTTGACGACGATTTCCGCATCGATGAAATCCTTTTCGTTCGTGCGCTCCTCGTACTCGACGATGTTGACCTGCACGGAGTATGGGATTTCCTCATGGTATTGCTGAAAGACCTTCTCCCGAATGATCTCTGCGACGAAGAAGCGCTCTGGATGCTCACTGACCATTTCCTTCGGGTAGAAGGGCGGTCCTTCCGGAAGGCGATCGACGATCAGGTCGAGTAGCGTATCCACGTTCGTGCCCTTGACGGCCGAGGTGGGAACGATCTCGTCGAATCCTCGAAGCTCCATGTACGACTCCACGAGCGGGAGCGCCTGCTCATTGGGAATCAAATCCATTTTCGTGAGCACGAGAAACGCTGGCCGGTCCCCGGCCTGTTTCAGGCTGAAGGTATCCGGCGTCCCCTTCGTTGCGTCGTGGAGGAAGAGGAGCAGGTCAGCGTCACGGACTGCATCTTCCACCTGCCCCATCATCGCCTTGTGGAGACGGTACTGGGGCTTGATGATCCCGGGCGTGTCCAGAAAGATCACCTGATGATCTTCGCGGGAGTGGATCCCAATGACGCGGTTACGGGTCGTCTGTGGCTTCCGCGTGACGATCGACAGCTTTTGCCCGACCATCGCGTTCATCAGCGTGGACTTGCCGACGTTCGGCTTACCGATCAGGGCGACATAGCCGCTTTTGTGTCCGTCGGGAAGGTCTTCGAAAAATGGAGAAGGGGCGTCCATGCTCTGCAAAGTCGGGTCGAGGTGAAAATACGTGTCGCGGTTGAACCTGGAGGCAGATGCAGATGCATCTCTCCGGTCGGAGCGAAAAGGTGGTCAGCGTTTGTGTGGGTTAGCGTCGCGAAAATTTACTTCTTCATCAATTTACTTCTTCACGACGGAAATCATGTCTCGGACGGCCTGGTCCATGCCCGTCAGGACGGCCCGTGCGATGATGGCGAAGCCGATGGAGACTTCGGCCACGTGGGGTACCGTCTTCCGGAAAAGAGAAAAGTTGTTGTAGTCGAGGCCGTGACCCGCATGGACGCGCAGACCGGCGTCGTGGGCTACCTGCGCCCCGTTGGCGAGGCGCTGGGCTTCTGCGCGGCGGTCTGCTTCGGTTTCCGCGTTAGCATAGTCGCCGGTATGGAGTTCGACCGTATTGGCGCCGGCGTCGGCGGCGGCCCGAATGTGCTCCGGGACGGGGTCAACGAAGAGAGCAACCTGCTCGATGCCTGCATCATACAGCTTAGGAATCACGGTGTCGAGCCGGTCGCGGTTGGCGGTGACATTGAGTCCGCCCTCCGTCGTAACCTCCTCGCGGCGCTCCGGGACCAGCGTAGCCAGGTCTGGCGCAACGTCGCAGCAAATGTCGACGACTTCCGGTTCCGTTGAGAGTTCAAAGTCGAGTTTGCCTTTTACGGTTTCGCGAAGCAGGCGAACATCCCGTTCCGTGATGTGCCGACGGTCTTCTCGCAGGTGAAAGACGATCCCGTCGGCTCCTGCTTGCTCGCATAGGGCAGCGGCATGGATCGGGTCCGGAAACGACTCCTCACGCGCGTTTCGCAGCGTAGCAACGTGGTCGACATTGATCAGCAGACGGATCACAGGCACAGGGTTCAAGATGACGGGGCAAGAATGAACGAGAGTGCAACTGATGCCCCGTAATCTTTGTTTTCGCAAATAGACCGTGCTGGCAGAAACGCGTCGGAAGAATCGTAGGATTTCGAATCTTGACCCTCACTGGGCATTTGCGAACTGGGTTTTAGCCCGTGATAGGATGGGAAGGCGTGCGAAGATTGTCTTGTTGGTGAGGGAAGAGGTGGCGTGCTTGATTCTTTGCACCTGCTTTACCGAATTCCTGATTAACGTTTCCGACTCGGTCACAACTGGTTGCATTTCGGGGAGTGGGCACGTACTTTTGGCCGTGTTGCCGTTGTGCCCGCAACGTAGTTCATTGCAGCATCGTCCTTATTTGGATCCACACGGCCGAGTGCAGTCCCGTCTATACGGCTCTAGTGTGTGGCCGGGGCGATTAGTCATTCCGGGATTTGCGTGTTAGCCGATTCGAAGAGTCGACACGGCTCGCCGAATGTGTTTTCACGTCCTCGTACGCTACGCCGCTGCTCTACGCGACGGCGTCGTCCGATTCGCTTTTTACAATCAATCATCGTTGACGCTCACATGGCTTCGAGCCGCCAGAATCTTCGCACCGGAGTTCAAATCGTGTTGGGGATCGCCATCATTGTCCTGTCTTACTTTTTGTACCGGGCGATCACCGAACCGTACGATAGAATCGAGCGACAGCAGCGACTGACGGAGCAGACCCGGGAGCGGATGTCGAACATCCGGACCGCTCTCGTTGATTACGAGCGGGACAGCGCCGCCTTTCCTGACTCGCTCGATACCCTTCGCATTCATATTGAGCGTGACTCGTTGCTGACGAACGCCCAGGACAGCATCTTCGGAGGCCCGGTTAATCTCGACTCCCTCTTTTTCTCGCCTCGGACGGGCAAGCGCTTCCTCTACACGGTTAGCGATACCGGCAAGGTCGAAACATACTTGCTCGAAGACCCGGATACCGACGACAAGATCGGTACGCTGTCTGGCGACCCGACTCAGACAAACGTTGCCTCCTGGGAGTAACGCGTGATTATTACGGCTGCGTCGGGTGATAGCATCCGGCGCAGCATTCCAAATGAGCTGTTCAACCTGCGCTGCCGGATGCGGTGCCTATCGTCTCCTGGCAGAGTCGGCCAGCTGAGTTTACGAAGTCGCATCGCATCGTTTCGCGCCGTACCTTGTCTATGAGAATGTGTCCTTCCGATCTGGTGGTGCTCTAATTTTGGGCTCCACGGGGTCGGGAGCTCATCCCGTGATCGCCTCGACGTAACCTGAATCGGCATGAGTGAAGCGGTCCTTGCAGCGATCGATATCTACGGCTCGCAGCTTCGGTATGCCGAGGTTGAAAAAGAGGAGGACGCTGCGCCCCGGCTGTTGCGGCTCGGGAGTTGTGAGTTCGACTTTGATCTCGTCCAGGATCTCCTGCGCTCCGGAGCACCGCAGCACGGAGGAGAGGTTGTCGCGGCCCTGCAGGAAGCTTTCGACGCGACGGAGGCGTCTCGCCTACGGATCTGTGTTCACCCACCGGATTCGTTTACGTTTTTTACGCCTCTCTCCGCAACGCTACCTGTCCGGAGTCGGCAAGAACAGATCCACCAGCAGGCTGCTCTGTTAACCGGCACGCGTGATCCCGAAGGTCTGGATCTGGCGTCCGAAACCGTGCGCACGGCGCAGGACAGCGAGGGAGAAGCAGTGATGTGGGTTCACGTGCTGGCTACACCTGGCCCGATTCACGAGCGATTTGAGCGGTTAGCCAGTTCGTTGCCGGTTACCGGATTCGACTGGGTCGTCAGCACGCAGTCGGCCGCCAAGGTTGCTGCGCATACGGATCTTACGGGGATTACGCAGGCGCAGGCGCTGCGTCCGTTCACGCTCTCCGTGGGCCGATACGAAGGGCACACCGAGTACACGCTGTCTCGGGATCGCCAGTGGTATCATAGCCACTACACGCACGAGGCAGATACGCCGACGGATCGCCTGTATTTTGCGATCGGCTTGCTGAATCGTCTCGGTGTGTCGCCTGGGGCCGTGGGACGACTCTTCGTCTATGGTCTGGATGTGGATCCCAATGCCTACGCGCCATTTCAGACGATCTTCGGTGTGGAGCCGGAGACGCTAGATCCGCTGAGTGTCCTGCGTGCGGATCGGAGTCGGTTCGGGACATCGTTCGATGTCGGTGCGTACGCATCGTGTGTTGGCGCACTGCTCTAACGCCGTCTCCGCTCAGGTGGCGCGTTGTGCCGTATATCCGTGCCAGCGGAACGAGCCGCGCCGAACAATCAGGATGATCTGGCCGTCGCCATCATCCCTGCCAGTGTCTTCTGTGATGCCTCCCTGTTTGCTTTCTTTGCTTTCCTCTATTCTTCCATGCGCATAATTGCCGGACGCTTTCGCGGTCACACGATTGAGTCGCCGCCCGGTCATTTGACCCGACCATCGACCGCACGCACGCGCGAATCTCTCTTCGCGCTCATCGACAGCCGAATTTATCTAGACGGCGCGGAGGTTCTGGATCTGTTCGCTGGAACCGGTGCTCTCGGACTCGAAGCAATCAGCCGGGGGGCATCCCTGGTCACGTTCGTCGAGCAGGATGCGGAGGTGCTCGAGTACGCACGTCGGAATGCACAGGAGCTGGGGGTTGAGGACCAGTGCATCTTTATCAACGGAGATGCGCTGACGTACCTGCGTCGCTACAACGGGCCCGAGCTCGATCTCATTCTTGCGGACCCGCCGTACGATCTCGACGGCCTGCGCGACATTCCCGATCTCGCGATTCCCCATCTCCAGACAGATGGTGTGCTCACGCTTGAGCACAGTTCGCACGACTGGTTCGATGAGCATCCGAATCAGATGACAAGCCGAAAATACGGGCGCACGATCGTCACGATTTTCCGTCCGCCGCTTCCGCCTGAGGATGAGGAATCGGAAGCAGAAGGGGAAGCCTTGGACGGAGAGAGCGAGGAAACGGACGATCTCATCGCGGACGTGCTCGGGGCCTCGTTCGATGAAGACGAAGCGCCAGCCGCCCCCTCGCCTGAAGAAGCACAGGATCTGGACGATGATGCGAATGTCCGGACCGACGGAAGCGACGCTTCGTAGTCGGATCCGTATCGCGTTAATTCCCCATCGTTCTCGTTTAGCTCGCCTGATCTCGTATGCCCGATCCTGTTGCACTCTATCCCGGTACCTTCGACCCGTTCACGTACGGGCATCGGGACATCCTGGAACGTGCCCTCCGGTTGTTCGATCGTGTTGAGGTAACGGTCGGCGTCAACGCAGAGAAAAAGACCCTCTTTTCGACGCAGGAACGCATCGACCTGATCAAGCAATGCACGGTCGACCTCGACGGGGTCAGTGTTGCGGCGCACGAAGGGCTGATCGTTGATCGGGCCGAAGCGGTCGGAGCACGTGCCCTGGTGCGGGGCCTGCGTCAGGTGAGCGACTTCGACTACGAGTTTCGGATGGCGTTTGCCAATCGGAAGCTCTACGACGACGTGGAGACGGTTTTCTTGATGACATCCGAAGAGTACGCGCTCATTAGCTCATCGATGGTTCGGGATGCGCATCGATGGGATGGGGATGTCTCGAAATTCGTGCCGCCCCCCGTCGTTGCTGCACTTGCGGAGAAGAAAGCCGCTGCCGGTGCGTCGTAAGTTCACCGGCACATCAGCCCAAATACCGCGTGTCAGTTTTGTGTGACGGGCGATAAATCCGCTCTGATCGAACGCGTCGAGTCCGAAGACGCACGATCGGGTTTACGGAGCCGCCTTCCCTGCCTCTTTTACCCCAGTTTTCTACCGCCCATGCCGACCGACTCTACTACTGTTCGTTTCAACGAACGCGTGGCGGCGATGCAGCCGTCTGCTACTCTCGCGATGAAGTCGCGCGCGACGGAGATGCGTCGTCAGGGGCATCCGGTGGTCGCCCTCAGTGCGGGGGAGCCGGACTTCGACACACCGAGCGAGATCTCGGAGGCCGGTATCGAGGCCATCCGGACCGGGTACACGCATTACACGGAGAACCCCGGCGCCATGGAATTGCGCGAGGCCATTAGCCGAAAGCTGGCGCGGGACAACAACCTGCAGTACAGCCCCTCGCAAATTCTTTGCAGCAACGGCGCCAAACAGTCGATCGCGCTTGCGACGACCGTCCTGTGCGATGAAGGAGACGAGGTGTTGATCCCGGCGCCATACTGGGTCAGTTACCCGGAGATGGCGCGATTTGCTGGAGCGGAGCCTCGCGTGGTGTCGGCGTCGGTCGAAAACGAGTACCGTCTGACGCCGGAACAGCTGGACGAAGCACTGACCGATCGGACACGCCTTTTTATTCTGTGCTCGCCATCCAACCCAACCGGATCGGTCTACACGAGGGACGAGCTTGAAGCCCTCGCCGATGTCTTTCGGCAGTACCCGGATGTCTACATTCTGGCGGACGAAATCTACGAGTACGTTCTGTTCGATGACGCGGAGCACGTATCCTTCGCGACCCTCGATGGAATGTACGACCGAACGATCACGGTCAATGGGTTTTCGAAAGGGTTCGCCATGACCGGATGGCGGCTGGGATATCTTGCCGCACCGGAGGCCGTCACGAAGGCGTGCGCAAAAGTGCAGGGCCAGTTCACGTCGGCTCCCTGTAGCGTCTCGCAAAAGGCGGGAGTGGCGGCGATGACGATGGACATGTCGCCCGTGTACCGGATGGTCGAAGCCTTTCGGCAGCGGCGCGACTACATGGTCGAACGGCTTCGCCAGATCGACGGAATCCGATGCCCACTTCCGAAGGGCGCTTTCTACCTGTACCCGGATGTATCCGAGTTCTTCGGAATGAAGACACCGGATGGCAACCGCATCGAGGATAGCAGCGATCTGTGCTTTTACCTTCTGGACGAGGAGCACGTTGCTCTCGTGCCAGGCACCGCATTTGGTGAACCGAAGGGCCTCCGCATCTCCTATGCTTCCTCGATGGAGGATCTCAAGACCGCCATGGACCGGATTCAGCGAGGACTTGCGAACTTGTCCGCGTAAAATCGGAAGCAGAAATCCAACCCGGTCGAACGAGATCGAACTTACGCCCTCGACGGTGCATTCACGTTATGTACGTTTCGGGTGACCGGAGACGTTTTCGCTTCGGCACCGGACGACTTCACTTCGGTGTGATCTTCGCTCCGTTGTCTCGGGGTCGTTATTTCTGTTGATGAACGCTGCCGAACACGTGGATTCTGACTTCTCTCGGTCCGACGCCTCCTCCGATTCCTCGTCCCATGGCTCTACGCCGGATGGCGCGGCTTCACGTGATGGTGGCGATGACAACAACGCGTTCGGTGGAGCGGAGTCGCCATGGCAGGGTGAGGAAGAGCAGGCATCAGATAAGCCCTCAGGCAACGGCGTTCCGCCGCGCCGGGTCATCGTTTCTTCCGGTGACGACGACGTATGGCACGAGGAGGTCGCGGGGCAGCGACCGGAGCCGAAGACGTACAAGGATCGGACGTGGCTTCATCTCTTGCTTTTTCTGCTAACGGTCGCATCGACGGTTTACGTCGGTGGTATGTTTGCCGGCCGCATCGAAGTGTATGAGGCCCAGGGCTACAGTCACATGCTCTGGGATGGGATCAAGTATTCCTTTGCGCTGCTCGGCGCGCTGACGGTTCACGAGTTCGGGCACTATTTTGCCGCTCGGCATCATCGGATTAACACGTCGCTTCCGTACTACATTCCGTTGCCCGTTATGCCCATCGGCACGCTGGGGGCGGTGATCCGGATCCGCGAGCCGATTCCGAGTGAACGGAAGCTCTTTGACATTGGAGCAGCCGGCCCGCTTGCGGGATTCGTGATCGCGCTTGTGGCTGTGTTGTATGGTTTCATAACGCTTCCGCCCCCGGAGTATCTCCTGGATTTGGGCGGTCACGAAGCGTTGAAAGAACATATCCGGCAATTCGGAACGTTCCCCTCCGTCATGCCCGAGAGCGAGGGGGGCGAAGTGATCGTGTTGGGGGAAACGCTTCTTTTCTGGATATTGTCGCAGTTCTTCGAGCACGTGCCGCCGATGTACGAGCTCTATCACTATCCGGTGCTCTATGCCGGGTGGCTGGGGCTCTTTTTTACAGCTCTGAACCTTCTTCCGGTCGGGCAGCTTGACGGAGGACATATTCTCTACGCTCTCTTTGGCGAAACATGGCATCGTCGCCTGGCCCGGGGCTTCGTGCTGCTCCTGCTTCTGTCTGGAAGCATCGGGTTTTTGCAGTCCGCCCGGCCTGAACTCTATGCTATGGCAGACTGGGTCGGCGACTCGACGTACATCATTCTCGCCGTTATTCTCTTCGTCTATCTGTATCGGACGTTCAATGGGGATCACCGCTACATTGCCACGTCCCTGCTCGTGCTCCTAGTGGGAGCCCGTGGCGCGATGTGGCTAGGCGAGCCGTTTACGAACGTCGGCTACAGCGGATGGCTCGTCTGGACGGCGCTGATCGTGTTTTTCGTGCGCGTCGAACACCCGCCGGTTCGGTATCGCGAGCCCCTCACACCCATGCGCCGCTTCCTGGGCTACGTGAGTATCGCGATCTTCTTCCTGTGCTTCAGCTTCCGGCCGATCTATCTGATGTAGACGCTGCGGTTCTGTTGGTCACAGGGGCGCGTGCGATTCGGTCGGACGATTCTTATCTATGGGTTTGATCGCCCGCCCGTATTGCCTATACTTGGGGCGGCTCATCGTCAAACGCCTCTTCGCTCGTGTGTTCACTCCTCGTTTCCATCGCCGACGTGCTCGACTCTTTCTGGAAAGCCGGTGTCTCGACACTGCTCGTCGTCGCCGTCGCTATATCGATGTTGACGGCCTGCGATCAGGTGCCGGGCTCTGCGGATCGTTCATTGCAGCCACCGGTCGTCGCCGACTTCGATTATTCGCCTGATTCCGTTGACGCCGGAACGGTCGATCCCTCCCGCGTTACGGATACTACGGTCACTGTGGACCTTCGCCTGTTGACGGCGGTCGAGGACACCGATAGCGACATCGAACGCGTCGTTTTCACAATCGAACCGGGTTCCGCGCCCAGGGCCACGATCGACGGGACTCTGTCGGAAGTATCTGGCCAAGAGGGTGTTTACGGCGCGGCGATTGACCTGACCCTGCCACGAGCCGATGCGCTTTACACTCTGCGCGTCTTTGCGGTCGACACGGATAGCCTGACTAGCAACGTTGGCCTCGGGCAACTCCGTGTGCTTCCGGGCACGCCGTGACGGGGGCAGAACCTGTTTGGCGGACGGTCTCTGGTCTGCGACTTCGTGGATCTCGCCCTGTGCAGCTACTTCACTCGCCAGGTAGCTCCGCTACATGACTCGCTTGAGCGCTCCACACGGGCTTCGCCCACTGTGTTTACTGCGTCAGTCGCTTCGCTCGTGTCGGCTACCGATTCATCCACCAAACAGGTTCACATCTCTCTGCCGGTCTCACGATCTTTTGTCATTGTTCTCGCTCCATGCGATTCTTTTCTCTTTGTCTCGTTGCCGTACTATTGGTCGGGGTGCCGGATGTCAAGGCCCAGTCCGACTCGTTTTCGAAAGGCCGCTGGGAGAAGCAGGCAAAGCGCCTGACGCCGATCCAGGGAGGCTCGGTTGTTAGCAACTTTATTCAGATCATGGCGGCAGGGGGCGACTCGCTCTGGCATGGACCGCTACTCTCGGTCTATGTAGAGGATGCTCCAGAAGGACAGCGGTTTCTGACGGTGGACGATCCTACCCTCACAGAGGAGGAGAACGTCGTGTTTGCCCTGGACGTTGTAAGCGATCCCCTGCCGACGTCGACGATCTGGGCTGGGCTTGCATTTTCGGGAACGGACAACCAACCGACGGCGGGCGGCCTCCTCGTTTCAACGGATGGTGGGGCGAACTTTTCGTACCTGAATCCTCCGCTCGATGCGCCAGGTGACACCACGATTCAGTACGGATCTTCGACGCTTACAGCCATCCCGATCACGGAACCCTCCGGTGCCGCCCCGCAGGATATCGACGTGGATGAGGCATCCGGGACGACGTGGCTAGCCGGTGCGCGCCGAGGTCTGCGTCGGACGACCGATGGCGGACAGACGTGGTCTCGCGTAGTGCTGCCACCCGACTCTGCCGTCTCCATTACGCCGGATGACCCCAACGACTTCACGCTCGGTCCTCCGCTCAACGACGGCCGCGGAAACCGAAATCACTTTGTGTTTAGCACGCTCGTCGACGAGACCGGCACCGTGTGGGCCGGTACGGCCGCGGGAATTAATCGGTCGCGTCCGCAGGACGTGATCAACGGGGAGCGCGCGTGGCTTCACATCATCGCCGACGGGACGCGGAATTTTCTCACGGGGAACAGCGTGGTCCGCATTCAGGAGCAACCGACGCCGGGACGCAACCCGGTCTGGATCGCCTCCTGGGCACTTGACCAGACGGATCGATTCGGCGTGACGGTGACGACCGATGGCGGCCAAACGTATCGGCAGACGCTCCTCGGCGAGAGAGTCTATGACTTCGCGTTTCGCGGCGATCGGGTTTATGCCGCGGCGGAGGACGCATTATATCGCAGCGAGGACGGCGGCCGGACGTGGATTTCGCAGACGACGTTCCAGCCAGAAGATGGTGAGCCCGATAAGCTCCCCCGCGATCTTGGTCTGCGGGCGGTCGTCACGACGCCACGGGCGCTCTGGCTTGGCACGACCGACGGACTGCTCCGGAGTACGAACGAGGGGCGGACATGGCAGATCTTCCGGACCAGTGCGCCGGTAAATCCCGATGACCCCACGGATGAAGCACCGGATGTCGCGACGTACGCGTATCCCAATCCGTTCTCTCCGGCCAGCGACGAATTCACGCGCATTCGCTACGAGACAGAAGGTCCAACCTCGGTCGAGATCAACATTTACGACTTCAGCATGAACCGCGTCCGAACGATCAGGGACGATGTGGGACAGGGACAGGTTGAATCGACCTGGGATGGGACGGATGAGGGCGGTCTTCGCCTTCCAAACGGGACTTATTTCTATACGGTTGATACCGGCCGTACAACGGTTCGTGGAAAGATTCTCTTGCTCGAATGACCGATCGCACTTGTCTCTCGATGTCACCTCGCCCGCCACGCACCACGCTCGTATCCGGTATGACTAAACGGCTTCTCGCACCGCTCCTTGTCGTCGTGACGATTCTCCTCGTTTCGGTGCCTGACGCCCGAGGGCAGGAGGCAGCCGCCGGTGCGTTCGCTCGTTTCGGGTTTGATGCTCACGGGTTGGCCCTTGGTAATGCGCTGGGTGCCTCACCGGCGTCGAACACGAGTCCGTACTACAATCCGGCGCTGGCGCCAAACGCCGAGGGGCAGACACTGACGGCATCCGTTGGCCTTCTGTCCTTTGATCGCCAGCTGCAATCATTGCAGTTTGGTACGCCGCTCGGGCCGTCGGCCGGGGTCGCGCTCGGGATCATTCGCGCCGGTGTCGATGATATCGACGGACGTGATGCGAACGGAAACCGAACGGAAACGCTTGCCACCGATGAATATGCTCTTTTTCTTGCGTTCGGAAACCGGTTCAAAGAACGGCTGTCCATTGGTGCGTCGCTGAAGCTGTACCAGGCGAATTATCTCGATGACGTCGACAATCCGCTCGGGTTTGGGTTGGATCTTGGCTTGACGTACGATGTGACGGAGCGAGGAGCGGTCTCTTTCATCGTGGCAGACCTTCTCGCAAAGTACGAGTGGAATACGTCCGCGCAGGGAGGTCGGACGAACACGGATCGCTTTCCAGTCCGGCTTCGCCTGGCTGGACATTACGGTTTCCTCTCCGACGGTCGGCTGAAGGTGATGGCCGAATACGAGTCGCAATTTGTGCGGCGGGACGAACGCCAGCGAGTCCCCGCACTGTCCGGCGGGTCGCCGACAACGCAGTTTCAGACGGAGTCGCTGCTTCTACATCAGGGCGGCGGGCGGATCGGTGTGGCCTACCCACTGGCCGAGATCCTTGAGATCCGAGGCGGAGTGGATCGCATCGGCGTAGACGGTACCTCCGGCATGCGCCCGAGCGCAGGATTTGGCGTTCGCGAATCGATCGGCGAGCTCGACCTCGAAGTCAGCTATGCATTCGTGCTCGAGCCATATGTCACGGATACGGCGAACTTCGTCTCCGTGCGAATGCATTTCTAGAATCGCTACAGGTGTCGGCTGAGGCCGGGATCGTTGCTATCTTTTCGTGCCCAACGGTTCATGAGCGTGCTCGTAACGAGGTTCATACCGTTTGGCTGGTGCCCGGAACCTTCCAGAAATAATGTCGGTTACGCTACCAACATAATACGATATTGACCTGCTTTACGACGCAGGTGTCGTATAAACCATAGAAGCTAGCGAAACGCCGGTGGGTCTCTGGGTCCACCTCTAGCCGTTTGTCCGGTCGGGAAACCGACGGACGATAGCGGCTGCTTCGCCAGTTTCATGCTCATCCAGAAGGGTTGAGGGTTCAGGCCCGTTGACGCCCTGGCAACCCCCGATTTGATCGCGCCCGTGATCGTCGGGATAGGTGCCACCTCCTGCCTCGCCACGCGAAAGTGTGCCGGCGAGGGCAGATGAGCGGAAGGGACTCGCTCCCGCCTTCCGGGCGATGTCGATCCTCTTCCGCATGCCGAGCGGTAGAGGATTTTTCTATGTTTGGACGTAGCGTTTCACGAAGCGGGACTCCCGGCTCCGGTCGCGATGAACGGTTCGATCGAAACGTGTCCCATCACATCCTCGGCCGTCGGTCTCAAACGGATGAGCCTGTTGGCGCCGGTGCAGAACGCACCGCGCTTCTCGCTCGACTCTTCAACCGTGATTCTACGACCGACATCATGAGTACGACCGACGCTTCATCCAATGGCAGCGAACCCGCGAATCGTCAAGCAGCGCATCGCTTCGAAACGCTGCAGGTTCACGCCGGGCACGACCCGGATCCCACGACCCGGGCCCGCGCTGTTCCAATCTATGCTTCGACCTCTTTTACCTTCGAAGACGCGGACCATGGCGCTGATCTCTTCGCCCTGAAGGAGTTCGGCAACATCTATACGCGCATTATGAACCCGACAAACGACGCGTTTGAAAAGCGCGTTGCTGCGCTGGAGGGAGGCGTCGGCGCGCTGGCGACAGCAAGTGGACAGTCCGCCCAATTCCTGACGATTGCGACGCTTGCCGAGGCGGGGGACAACATTGTGGCGTCGAGCCATCTTTATGGCGGGACGTTCAACCAGTTCAAAAACACCTTCCCGCGTTTCGGCATCGACGTGAGGTTTGCGGACGGTCCGGAAGCCGACTCCGTCGCCTCGCTGATCGACGATGACACCAAGGCGATCTACGTTGAGACGATCTCCAACCCGAGGTTCAGCGTGCCGGACTTCGAGGCGCTGAAACGAGTGAGCGAAGAGAACGGCATCCCGTTGGTCGTGGACAACACATTTGGCGCAGGCGGTTACACGGGTCGTCCGATCGAGCACGGCGCGGACATCGTGGTAGAGAGCGCTACAAAATGGATCGGCGGCCACGGAACGACGATCGGAGGCGTCATCGTGGATGCAGGAACCTTCCCCTGGAATAATGGCAAGTTTCCACAGTTCGACGAGCCGTCGCCGTCGTATCACGGGCTGAACTTCTGGGAGGCCTTTGGCCCAGATGGTGTGCTTGGAGTCAACGCGGCCTTTATCACGCGGGCACGGGTTGAAGCGCTCCGCGACATCGGTCCGGCGCAAAATCCGTTTGGATCGTTCCTGCTGCTGCAGGGGCTGGAGACGCTCAGTCTGCGCGTGGAGCGAAGCAATGACAACGCACTCGAGCTCGCGACGTGGTTGCAGGAGCAGGACGGCGTAAGTTGGGTGAGCTATCCCGGACTCGAGGATCATCCGTACCACGACCGGGCAACACGATATCTGAAAAACGGTTACGGCGCTGTCCTGGCATTCGGCGTGGACGGGGGCGTAGACGCCGGTCGAGCCTTCGTCGAAAACGTGGAGCTCGCGAGTCATCTGGCGAACGTTGGAGATGCGAAGACGCTCGTGATTCATCCGTCGTCGACGACACATCAGCAACTGGCGGAGGAGGAGCAAAAGGCGAGTGGAGTATCTCCCGATCTCGTCCGTGTGTCCGTGGGGATCGAGCATATCGACGATCTCAAGGCGGACTTTCGCCAGGCACTGACGGCCGTCCGTGAGGCGGTTCCCGCATAGTGTTGCTTCCTTCGTTCGGGGACGCGTCCATGATGGAGGCGTCCCCGCGCGGAGATAGCATCCGGCTTCGTGCAATCGCACGGCGCTGGATCCACCCAAACCGCCTACTGATCAAGGGAGCATCAAGTATGTCATCACGAACATTTGACCGCCACGGGCTGGAGTCCGGCGCGGTCCTGAAGGACGCTATTGTCGAATATGAGACGTGGGGAACGCTCAATGAGGCCGGTACGAACGCCATCGTCGTCTGTCATGCGTTAACCGGAGATGCACACGCCGACGACTGGTGGGAGCACCTGATCGGCCCCGGACGCCCGATCGATACCGACCGCTACTTTGTCGTTTGCGCGAATACGATCGGCTCCCCGTATGGAACCGCATCGCCGCTCAGTCTGAATCCCGACACGGGGGAGCGCTACGGCGCTACCTTTCCGCAGGCGACGGTTCGCGATACCGTTCGCCTACATCATCGACTGCTGTGGAGTCTCGGCGTGCGACGGGTTGCAGCGGTTGTGGGTGGATCGATGGGCGGGATGCAGGTCCTGGAATGGGCCGTGAGCGGATCCTTCGTCCAGACGATTGTGCCTATCGCCGTCGGGGGGCGCCATTCGCCGTGGCAGATTGGCTGGAGCGAGGCGCAGCGCCAGGCCATCATGGCGGATCCGAATTGGAATGGCGGTCAATACACGGACGACGCGCGGCCCTCGCGCGGGCTGTCTGCCGCTCGGATGATGGCGATGGTTTCGTACCGGTCGCGCGGCTCGTTCGAGCAGCGCTTCGGGCGTCGTCTTCAATCGAACAACGGATCTTCGAGTGCGGACGCCGCCCCGTTTGAGGTGGAGAGTTATCTGCGGTACCAGGGTCGAAAGCTTGACGATCGGTTCGACGCCAACTGCTATGTTCACCTGACCCGTCAGATGGACTCACACGACATCTCGCGCGGACGCGGGGCCTACGAAGACGTGCTGGCATCGATCGAGCAGCCGGCGCTCGTGATTGGTATTTCGTCGGATGTATTGTACCCGGTTGAAGAGCAGGAGGAACTGGCGTCGCTCCTCCCAAACGCGAGCCTTCATGTCGTTGACTCACCACACGGGCACGACGGATTTCTTATCGAGCAGGATGCGATCGCAGAGGTCTTGCACCCGTGGTTGGAAACGCATAGCAGGCCCAGCGCTCAAGGAGCGTCTACCTTCTCCGTGGAAGCCAACGTCTCATCCGTCCCGCGTGCTCCTCTATCGAAATCATCGACGTCTGGATCATGATGGAAAGTACAGCACACAATTCGGCGTCAGTTTTTCAGACAGACGACGAACTGTCGCGTGGATTGAAATAATGGCGGATGGAAATCCCCGGCGAGCGCCTTCAGGTCACTTTCCCCGGGGACTGTTCGGGGCTGGAATGGACATTGTTTGTCACGTACATGCACGTAAAGTTGTGATCGGGTGCATGCGAATGCCCGACACTCGACATTCGATCATTAACGACATCGAATTGTTGACGAGGTGATCGTTATGACGCAGATGACACGTCACTCTCCGACGCGGACGCTGCGCGATCTGCAGCGGGAGGTAGATGACATCTTCGGTCGCTTCTTCAGTGAAGGCTCCGGATCGGGAAGCAACACAACGACCTGGACGCCGAGGACCGATATGGTCGAATCGGAGGAGGGGTACCACCTTCAGCTCGACGTTCCAGGCATGTCGAAGGATGATCTGAATATCAACATTCAGAATAACACATTGACAATCAGCGGTGAGCGCTCGATGCAGCGTACATCCGAAGGCGAAGAGCGCGTTCGGGTTGAGCGTGCATTCGGCACGTTCCACCGCACGTTTGCGCTTCCCCGTTCCGTCGATGCCGAGAATATTCAGGCCAAGTACGAAGACGGCGTGCTAACGGTTAACGTACCCAAGGCCGAAAATGCACAACGTCGTCGCATTGAGATCGAATAGAACCGTATGCAGGCATTGCCCCGGTTCACTGAGCCGGTTCACTGAGCCGGTTCATTGAGCCGGTGCATTGACACCAGGCTTGTCCTGTTGATGTGATGCTTGCCGAGGTCCACGATGGCAGGCTTGATCTCACGGACGAACAGCAATGACGGCCTCCGACCGGTTCCGCCCCGGTCGGGGGCTTTTCCTTTTCACTGCCCGGCGTGAGCGATCGATTGCTCGTGACGACTTCTTTACGCGATCGCCTGGGGGATCGATGACCTTTCATCGCTATCTACCTCCGCCTGTATTGACATGTTGCTACAGAATTGTGTAGGTTTCCACCAACGGTGTTTGCATTTCCGCCGAATAGACTGAAATCTAGATATGCCGGCCACGCTACGAACCGCCGGCAGCGGTGCCTGCTCCCCTGGGTGGCGCGTCCGATCCGCCGTGATCGGAGTCCACTCCTGCACCGATAACGTCCCTACACATGGAACCGACTCGATTCGCATGAACGATTCCAATTCCGAACGCTCCGACTCACAACGCACAGATCAGTCCGACAGCAACGCTCGAAAAGGCGTTTCCCGTCGCGGATTCATCCAGAAACTCTCCGCTCTCGGTCTCGCCGGGTTTGGTGCAAGTGCCATCCTTGCCGGATGCGGCGGCTCCGACGACTCTGGCAGCGCCACGTCCGACACCGCGGCCTCAGGCAACCTCCAGTGCGATGATCTCTCGGGTCTTACGGCAAGTGAACGTGAACGTCGTCAGACGCAGGTCGAGGCGCTTCAGTACGTCGAAGAGTCCGAGACAGAGGGCCAGTATTGCGATAACTGTTTGTTCTACCAGCAACCCGAAGAAGGATCTGAGTGCGGTGGCTGCCAGCTCTTCCCGGGCCCGGTGAACCCGAAAGGATGGTGCAACACGTGGCAGGCAAAAGCTGGGTGATTTAGCCCCGATGTAGCACCGGATTCAATCGAGCACGGCTCTCGACTTCGTTCTCTCATAACGGATCGAGGGCCGTTGCTATGTTCGGATGACGTGGTAGCCGCACCGCGGTACAAATTCTGATGGAGAGCCAGGCGCGGATGAATACGGGCCGTGCAACCGGCTCGGGTTGCTCCGCGTGCAACGCCCGGCTCATCGCTTCCCCACGAATTTCCGATTCCGGTTACAGATGCGCAGTTTTTTTCGCGACGAATGGCGTCGTCTACGTCGAGCCGTGGAGTCTCTCGACCTTCAGACGATGGTGGTGCTGACGCTTGCCGCCTTTATCGTGATTCTGCACTTCAACATTGGGAGTCGCAGCGTCTTTCTGAGCAACTTCGCAGACGGATTCGATCCATCCTGGCGGACTCTCTGGTCGTGGGGATGGTGGTTTGGCACGAAGGGTATTCTCGGCTTCGTCGTCCCGCTGCTCGTGTTGTACTTCGCCTTTGGTCGTTCCGCTCGCGAGTGTGGTGTTGGGCTGGGCAACTGGCGTCTCGCGTCGGGAATCGCCGCCCTCTACCTGCCGCTCGTGGCCATCGGTACGTGGATTCTAAGTGACGGCGCTGCCTTCCAGAGCCAGTATCCACACTTCCGTGGAGCCGCCTTCAAATGGCAGTTCTTCCTGATCTACGAAGCCCTGTTCCTGTTTTACTGGATGGGCTGGGAGTACCTCTGGCGTGGCTTCGTCCTGTTCGGGACGGTACATAAACTCGGGCTCTATGCCATTTTCGTTCAAGCGGTGCCGTTCGCCGTGCTCCACGTGGACAAGCCGTGGCCCGAAGCGATGCTGTCGATCGTAGGAGGCGTGGCTCTCGGGGCGCTCTGCTGGCGGTGCCGCTCGTTCTGGATCGCCGTCCCGATTCACGCCGCACAGATGATGTTGCTGGATTTCTGGTGCACGCTCCGAGCGAGAACAGAGGTCGATGGCTGGGGCCTATCCGCACTAATGGACGCTCTTGCCGCTCTTACGTGAGACTTCAGGCTGTGCGCGCCTCGCCACGCGGCGCTGAAGTCGCCCGTCGTATACCGCAACGGTTGATCTTCGCCCTCAACGGCGCCATTTTTCAGCACCTCCCGATTCATCGTCTCAGTCGGACATCCATGACTGTTGCTTTTCAGGGTGAGCTCGGTGCCTACAGTGAGGAAGCCGTTCGGCGGGTATATCCCGACGCCGACCTCGTTCCGTGTACCACATTCGTGGACGCATTCGAAGCGGTCGCGGATGGCGCAGCCGACCGTGCGGTCCTGCCTATCGAAAACTCGCTGTTTGGCAGTGTGCATGTCAATTACGACCACCTCCGATCGTACGATGTGACGATCATCGGAGAAGTCCAGGTTCGCATCCGGCACTGCCTGATGGCGCCGGACGGGGCGACGATGGACTCGATTCGGTGTGTGCGATCTCATCCGCAGGCCATTGGGCAATGCCGCCAGTCTCTCCGAGAGCTCACGCCTGAGGCGCGCACCGAACCCGCGTCAGATACCGCCGGAGCGGCCCGTGAAGTCGCCGAGCAAGGAGATATGAGTGTCGCGGCCATTGCGAGCCGGCGTGCGGCCGAGCGGTATGGGCTGACGGTGGTGGCGGAAAGAATTGAGGACAACCCTCAGAACTACACTCGTTTCCTCGTCCTGGCCGACGCAGACGATGACGCTACGCCGATCGGTTCGGACGATGCGCCCTTCAAGACGTCGATCGTCTTTGCCCTGAGGGAGAATGTCCCGGGAGCGCTGTTCAAGAGTCTGGCGGTTTTTGCCCTTCGTGATCTCGACCTCGAAAAGATCGAAAGCCGGCCGTTGGTCGGTGCACCGGGACGGTACCTCTTCTATCTCGACGTGCGTGGCCGGGCGTCGGACCGTTCGCTCGAGCGAGCCTTTGATAATCTCCGCGAAGTTGCCACAGATCTTCGCGTTCTGGGTTCGTATCGCGCCTCTCAAATCGAGTCGTCCGATGGTCCCATCAAGTGAAGGTGCGGCGGGGCAAAGATCGAATCGACGTACCTGCAACTTCGGATCATAGTTCGTATCCTTCGGTCGCCCTCCCGTATCGCGACGCCAACGGGGCGGTCGCTCGTTTTGCTCATCGCGTTCCCCAGCATGTTGCCGTACTCTATTCGCGAAGGCATCGCCAACTTCCGGCGAGCCAAATTTGCTGTATTCGCCTCGACCAGCGCCATGTCGGTGGCCCTCGTTCTCGTCGGCCTTTTTGCGCTGGTTACCTTCGAAGCACAGAACGTCTCATCTTGGCTGCGCGATCGCGTCGGTGAGGTGGAGGTGTTCGTCGACGAAGACGCGTCCACGCGACAGGCCGAGGCGCTTCACACGCGACTGAAGACGATTCCTGCCGTCGCATCGACCACGTTCATCAGCAGGGAGGAGGCCCAGACCATCTTCGCTGAGGAGTTTGGAGAGGGCGCAGAGATCTACGACGACGGTCCTTTCTTGCCGGCGTCCGTTCGGTTAAGGCTCAAGACCAGCTACATCCATACGGATAGCATTTCGCAGATGGCGGGTCAAATTCAGAGCTTTGACTACGTCGACGATGTTGTCTTCGATCAGGCGCTGCTGGCTCGCGTCCAGCAGAACGTACGTCTCGTCAGTCTCGCCGGCCTGGTGCTGGGAGCGATCGTTATTCTCGCAGCGATTTTCCTCGTTGGCAACACCATTCGTTTGACGATCTACGCCCGGCGCCTGCTTATTCGCACGATGAAACTCGTTGGGGCGACGGACGCATTCATTCGACGACCCTTTCTCGTCGAGGGCGTGCTGCAGGGTCTGATTGCTGGCACGGTGGCGTCCGGCATTGTCTGGGGGCTGTACCGGCTGATGCTGGAAGAACTTCCGGACCTCGCGATCAGCTACGTTGTCCCTCATGCCGAGCTCATTCTTGTGGGCGGGCTCATTGTGGGCGGCATTCTGCTTGGGTGGGTCGGGTCGTTTTTCGCCGTTCGACGTTTCATTAAAAGCGTCGACATACACTAGCAGACGTATCCCGTTGTCGGCCTCTCGCTTCTTTTTCGTAACCGTATACTCTCTCTTATGACCGCCGGAATTCTTTGTCGCCCGAGACTATGGAGCGGTATCGCCGGGGCACTCCTTGTTGTGTTCGCCGGATGTGAGCCGAGTGGGACGTCGGACGTTGTAACCGAGGCGGACGGTCGTGCGCGCGTCGGGCCGGCCGTGGAGTCGGAGACGGTGCGGCGCGGAGTCGCTCCCGGCGACCGGACGCTCGTTTTGAAAGGCTTTCGCGGGAGCGTCATGCTTGAGGGAACGACGCAGAGCACGGCGGAGCTTGAGTTCGTGAAGCGAGGCCTGGGCGGAACCGAAGAGGAGGCCAGAGAGAGCCTGAATGGCATTCGGGTGATGGAGGAGGGAACGGCGGATGAATACACCTACACGGTGCAGTCGGATGACGAGAGGCGGAGTGCGACCGATATCCGGGGCACGATTCCGTCCGGTGTTCGCCTGCGCGTCGAGCATGCCGCCGGACCCGTGGCGATGATCGGCGTCGACGGACCGATTCAGATTGAGCACGAACACGGATCCGTCGACATTCGGGAGGCAGAATCGAGTGTCACGGTCGAAATCAAAAACGGCGACGTGATGGTCCAGCATCGTCAACTGCCGCCAAGCGCGAAGATCAATCTCTCCACGGAGAATGGAGACATGGCGCTGGCTATTCCTTCGGATGCATCGGTACAGGTCGAGGCCGAAACCAACGCGGGCGACATTTTCATTCGCGACCTGACGTTCAATCCGCAGCGCCTGACGCCGCTTCGTGCCGGGGCACGGTACGCCGCTCAGCGCGGTGCGGGCGAGGCCGTCGCGACGCTCCGAACGGAAAACGGTTCGATCGTGATACAGAAAACGCCGAGCGCACTGCCGGATGCTGAGTCTCTCCTGGATACGACGGCGACGGACTCGACAGCGGCTCCGCACGGGGACTCGGCACAGGCCGACACGTCGAGCGGAGCAGAACTCGGCGTTTTCGGCCCGCCGCCCCGCGATACCGGGACGACTGAGGACACGATGCCGCCTTCTGACTCGCTCGACGCGCCGACGCCCGAGCCATCCGACACCGTGCTCTCAGATACCGTCGATACCGACACGAGTCGATAGCCTTCTGGAACTCCGGTCCTTACCAATCCGCGGGAACGACACGCCTGGCACCCGTTTGCCAGGGCTCGAAGCGTCGCACGGCCGTGCGACGCTTTTTTATGTCAGTACATCTGTTTCCGTCGGATCCTTCTGCTGTGTACCTCAAACGGTCCGGCCCACTGCTTGCTCATAGCGACTGACCTCGATCGTTGAACCCTGAACTTTGAACACTGAACCCAGAACCAGAAACGCGGAGCTCCTCCCGGTCGGGAAGAACTCCGCGTTGACATCTCGCGAGTCACGCAAGCGTGACAGGGGATGTGTTGGTGCTACGGCGTCACGCTGGGCACGGAGGGTGCATCGATCGTTTCGAGCGATGTGTCATACTCCGTATTGACGGCCTCGATGATGAGGTTGGTGACCACCTCGTGTGTGTCTCCGCTCGGATGGACGCCGTCCTCACTGAAGAACTGCCCAAAGGTCGGCGTGCTCGTGTTTGGAAACTTCGGCACGAGGTCGTCCGACGGGTCCATCGGCGTGTTGCTACCGGCAGCATACAGCGCCTGCAACGACGGGTTCACGTCGACGTACGCCCAGCCGCGTTGGTCGGCCTGGCTCTGGATGAAGTTGTTGAAGGCCGTGAGGCGGGCGACGATCTGCTGGGCCTCGGCTCCCGTGAGGATGATCTCTGGAGCCGTTGCTGGGTCGCAGACGAGCGTTACGTTTTGTCCCTGAAGTGCCTGCTGAAACAGCTCTCCAAACCCGTAGCTAAAGGGAACCCGCGATGCGTCTCCGCTGCCGCCCGGTGCGCAAGAGCTGTCCACGGTGTAGCTTCCCCAGGCGGGAGACTGCTGTGAGCCGAACTGGTTCAGCTGTGCTTCTGCCGCCGCGTATGCTGGGCCAGGCGACAGGTTGGGGACGAAGGCGACGTTGGCGACCGACACGAGCACACCGCGGTCCACGCCACCGTTTTCGAGTTCATCCAGCATGGCCGTGTACTGCGACTCAAAGTCCGCGACGGGTGTCATGCCATCCGGGTTGCCGGCAAGGGCGGCGCCCAGCACGTCGTTATTGCCGATCCAGACGCTGGCGAACGTCGGGTTCGCATCCAGGGCCGCTTCCGTCTGCGTGCGGTTGCCAAGGACCAGCCTTGTGAGAGGGGACGGGCTGGCGCCTTCGGACGGATCGTTCGTTGTGACATCGATCGTGAGGGCGCCCGGAACCGCTACGTTGTTCAACACGAGCGGAGCGGGTGTGGAGCGAAACGCACAATCGCTCCGGCTCGCGCCACTGACGCGCTCGCCAGTCAGAATGTTTGTGTAAGGAGGTGGGCAACCCGGAGTGCGGACCTCCGGGATATCGAACGGCGTGCCCATCTGATCTGCAAGGAGGACGGCGTAGGATTCGTTCTGGGTGTTACTGTTGATTCCGTCGGATTGGAAGCCGGCGGTGATGCTATTGCCGATCGACACGTAGCGGTCGAAGATCGGGTTGACCGACGACTCGCGTGGGTCGGTGTCGGAAAGGCTATCGCTGTCGCACCCGGCCACGAAGGGCAGTGCGAACGCAATCAGCAGCAGGCCCCAGGCAGCGGAGCGGTTGAAGAAAGACATATCAGTTCGCATGGTGGTTTACAGGTGGACAGTGAGCGTCAGGCCGACGAGGTGAGCGTCGAAGGAGTACAGACCTTCGTTCAGGTCTGCGAGCGAGTCGACGTTCTCGCCCGGGCGCACGTCGCGAACGCGACCTGCGCGATCCGCTTGCCCGAGATACTGGTAGGCTGCATTGATCTCGAAGCTGTCGGCCGGGCGGTAGCCAAGGCCCACGGTGTAGTGCGTACGGTCATTTTCCGGAAGAAGCGGGGTGACCGTTGCGGCCGGAGCGGCTGCCGTGTTGTAGATGAACCCGGCCCGCGCCTCTACGTTGTCGGCCACGTCGTACTGTGCACCGAGACGCACGCCGTGTGTATCTTCGTAGTTCAGCTCCCGTGTTGTGTCGAGGGCGTCTTTCTCAAAGTCGAGAGGAATTGCGCCCAGGCTCGACCAGCGCGTCCACTGATAGTCTGCCAGAACGGTCAGGTCGGCGGTGGCGTCATAGCTCACGCCGAAGATCAGCTGGCTTGGAAACGTGATTTCTGTCTCGATGGACTGATCAATGAGCGTCCCTGATCCTTCGGCAAATTGCGTCTGCGCGAGAATTCCGTCGATTCCCGTCCCGTCGGGAAGAACGATTCCGGTCTCAATCTGGGTGAATGTGGCATCGCCGTCGAACGTTACTCTGACGGGTGTCGTGAAGCGCGTCGCGATCGATAGCTGGTCATTCACGTCAAACGTTGCACCGATGTTCGCGCCGAATCCGATGGCATTGTGCCCTTCGAGCTTGACGTCGACGAACGCGGTATGGTGGGGCACGCCGAGCTGAGAAAAATACGTTCCAGGTGATGCCTCCTGTTGCGAGAGATCTTGACGCTGGTTCAGTTCGACACTCGAGATGGCAACGATTGGCCCGCCCCCGATACTCAACCGACCATCGCTCATCGCAATGGTTGGTTGCACGTAGATCGACTGAACGCCGCTGTCATATCCTTCAAAGGCCCCTTCAAACGTCGGGCGCCACTCCGTGGCGAGTCCGTATGGGACGTAGACTCCGAGGCCTGCAGCAGTAGATTCGTTAATTTCGTATGTTGCGAACGCGTGCGGGACGTAAATCGGGTCGTTTTGCAGTTCGCTCACGTTGCCGGTGAGGCCACTCGTGTAATCGCCTCCGGCTGCGACCATCGTCGCGCCGGCCGAGATGACCAGGCCCTCGTTGTCAACGATGTTGGCCGGGTTGAAGTAGAGCGATGAGCCGTCGCCACAGCCCTGTGCGACGGTAGCACCCGCCCGCGCCATTGCGCAGGCTCCCTGTTCGTAGACGCCGAATCCCTGAGCCTGTACCTGTGCGGCGGGAGCGGCAAACCAGATGAATAGAGCGACGAGAAGTCCGAGGCCGACCCGAGTGACGCGCCGTGGAGGCGGCACCCATGCCGAGGCCGAGGGGCGCGAGGCCCCGCAGATTGGAGACTGCATGAGACAGAGGAGTGAGTGGTGAAGAGCGGTTAATGGCGCTTTGCCGACCATCGTCACATCAAAACTCGCGGTCGTTACTCGCGGAATCTGGGTTCCAACCGAGGATCGGCAACTCGTTTCGACGGACATCTGACGAGACCAAAGATCTCGAGTCGGGCCGACGTTTCGGAACCGCTTTCGAATGCGACGGCGCCCTCGTTGATACGGTTTGAGCGCGGCTGCGTTAGCAGAAAAAAAGACGTTCTCGAAAGCGGCTTCAGCGGCGATGCGCAAGTAATTAACAGTGTTAACAAATTGCAAACGTAATACGCGCATCAACTGTACTTCCTGCAATTCTTCTTCGATCTGGCGATATCATAATTTGTCGATTTACCCATGGAAAAATGAGGGCATACGGAGTGTGATGAACGGCCTCGAACGCGGATGATGTCGTCGGAATGCCGAACGGTGTTCGCATCCGTCGTCTCGTCTACGTATTCTCCGATCCTCCGATCAACAATTGTCGAGATGTGTGCGTTGGTGTGCCTGGTATGAGGAAAATGCGAACGTCCTCTCGACCATGTGGACGAGCGAGAAGAATGCACTGACCGTGTATACGGAGGCAGTTGAGCACGCACGACACACGATGTCGGCCCAGCTTTCATTACGAAACGTAAAACGAAGAGAACCTGTTTGGCGGACAGCCTTCGGCGATTCAATCGTACAGTCCGTCCGCTGGTCGGTCCTCGCAACGTTCGTCACACCAGTCTTGGTTGATCTCGCGCACTGTGTCTGCCGCGTCCGTGCAAACGGATGACCTTCAACCCAGCCGGAGACGCGACCTTCTTCCTTGCTTTTTTTATCCATCCGCCAAACAGGTTATGAGCACCACGCAGAAGGCACTGATTGTCCGAACCGGTCCGGACGGACATGAAGGACTCGACGAACTGAACATCGAGCTTGAGCGTGGTTGGACGGTCGCCGAGGTTGCGCCGATGGGTGGCGCCGGCGGGGCCACGGACGCACCAGTCGTCGCAGCACTCGTTATTCTGGAGCATAACGACCGTCCTGAGACCGAGCCTCAAATTGCTACGGAAGCAGTCGAGATCGAGGAGGAAAAGGCAGAAGAGGTGGTCGATGAGGTCGTCGAAGAAATGGACGATGTCGTGGAGGGCGATGGGATATAGGGGAAGGCGAAATGCTAAGTGCGAAATGCTAAGTGCGACATGCGACGTGGGAATGTAAAGCGCAAAATCGCGAGGCTTCACACGGCACGACGCCGACACGCTAATACGTCGATACGTTAGCATCTAACACTTCCAAAACTTCCACACTTCCAAACCTCCAAACTTCCACACTTCCAAACCTAAAAACCTCCCACATGGACATCGGTCTGATATACGATGTATTCGAGGATTACCCGTGGCGTGAGGACGAGGCGCCGGACGCGGATGCGGAGTATGAACCGGTCGAAACTGTGGATGCTCTTGCGGAGGCCGTCACGGGTCTGGGGCATCGCCCGGTGCGGATCGGAACGGCGTTCGACCTCCAGGAGAAGCTGAGAGAGGGGCTTTCCCTCGACGCCGCGATCAACATCTCGGAGGGTGCACGGAGCCGAAATCGTGAGGCGTACGCACCCATTCTGCTCGAAATGGCGGGAATTCCCTGTCTCGGTTCGGATGCCCTTACGTTATCTCTTACGCTCGACAAGGCGTGGACCAAAGACATCGTTTGCGCTGCCGGCGTCCCGGTCCCGGAGCACCGCGTCTTCGGCCGGGCGGAGGAGGTAGCCGAAAACGACCTACCCGATTTCCCGCTGTTCGTCAAGCCACGATACGAGGGATCCTCGAAGGGCATCGCGCCATCAAGTCGCGTGACAACCGTCGGCGAGCTTCGGGCGGAAGTTGCCCGGCAGACAAACCTGTACGATCAGGACGTTATCGTCGAGTCGTTTGTCGAGGGCGGCGGCGAATATACCGTCGGAGTTATCGGCCACGATCCGCCTGAGGCGCTTCCGGTTCTGCAGCGCGCGGTGGAGTCGTCCACGCGCATCGGGTTGCATGCGCTAGAGCATCGGGGCGCGGAGCAACCGGCGGACGAATGGGCGTATGACCTGGAAGGGGAGATGACGCCGGAGCTGGAAGAGCAATTGCAGCAGCTTACGCTGACGGTATTCGACACACTCGAGTGCGTGGATTTTGCCCGGGCGGATTTTCGGGTTGATGCCAGTGGTCGGCCCTGGTTTCTTGAAATCAATCCATTGCCGACCTTTGCACCGGATGGCACATTCGCTATCGCCGCCGAACTGATGAATCAATCCTATGATGCCTTTCTGGCGGACGTCTTCCAGCGCGCGCTTCGTCGACTTCAGTTGGGAGACTGAATTGCCCCGGTAATGACTTGCGGATGGGGAGTGGAGCGAACATATGTGCACGATTTGTGGAAACCGCGACAATCCGCGTCCGGACGCTCCAGGTGGAGCAACGTTGTGTGTTCGTCAGGCGTAGGCATAGTGTTATTCATCATCACCCTCGATTCGCGTCATGTCTGCAATGCCTGAAGCAACGCTTTCCCCGCCGACCGTGGCCAGTGAGGACTGGACCGACTGGCGGTGGCAGATGCGGAATCGAATCCACAGCGTGGAGGCTCTTCGGGAATGGATCGAGCCGACCGAGGATGAGATTGAGGCGATCGAGAAGACCGAGGGTGTCTTTCGGTGGAACGTGACGCCGTATTACGCCCAGTTGATGGATCGAGAGGATCCCAACTGCCCGATTCGCCGGCAGGTCATTCCGACGATGAATGAACTGGAGGAGGATCTTGTCGGGGTGGAGGACCCGCTGACCGAAGTTGCGCACTCGCCGGTCAAGAACCTGATTCACAATTACCGTGATCGGGTCGCCTTCTGCGTTACGGCCGAATGCGCGATCTACTGCCGGTACTGCCTCCGCAAACGCATGGTGGGAGACGCAGACTTTTTCATGCGAACGGGCGAATTGCAGGAGGCGATCGACTACATCGCCGCGCACGACGAGATTCGAGACGTGCTGCTGACGGGGGGCGATCCGCTGACGTTCAACGAGGCGCATCTCGAATGGCTTCTCTCGCGGCTACGCGCTATCGACCACGTCGAGATTATCCGGTTTGGGTCTCGCATGCCAGTCAAGCTGCCCTACCGTATCACGGATGACCTCTGCTCGCTATTGGCGAAGCACCACCCCGTCTGGGTCAATACCCACTTCAACCACCCGAAGGAATTGACGGCAGACGCTGCGGCAGCGATCGACCGCCTTACATCAGCGGGCGTTCCTGTTGGGAATCAGACCGTGCTTCTGCGCGGCATCAACGATGACGTCGAAACGATGAAAGCGCTCAACGAAGGGCTGGTCCGAATGCGCGTGCGACCCTACTACCTGTATCAGGCCCAGCTTATCGGGGGAACCGCGCACCTGCGGACGCCGATCGAGACCGGCATGCATATCATGCGCGAATTGCGGGGGCGGACAACCGGGTTTGCTATTCCAGACTACGTTTTGGACACACCTCATGGAAAGGTCCCGCTTCACCGAAGCTACGTGCGGGGGCGTGCGGGCGACCGCGTCGTGATGGAAACGTACAGTGGGCAACTCTGGGCAGAACCGAACCCGATCCCGAGTGACGAAAACGTTCCATTACAGCTGCCGCCGATTGATCTGCCGCCCGAAGCAGACACAATCGATATACGTTGATGTCCAGAGTGTATTGCCCCTTCCGATCGGTTGGCGTACGATCGTGTCATCTGGACGTACCGCAACCCCTGGTTGACATTCCCCGCCGACCGAAATAGATTTAACGCTTGATCTCCTTCTCTTCCGATGGCAGGTCTTGCCAACCTCCGCTCGCATGATCCGTGCCTTGCTCGTCGTCCTCGTTGTTCTGATCGCCATCATGGCGTTCTGGCTGGATAATACGTGGCTTTACGTGCTGTCCGGTATTTCGCTCGTGGCATCCCTCGGATGGTTCGCGTTATATGGGTGGAGCGCATATCACCGCCGTAAGCGGGACGCAGCCCGCAATGACGTCGACCGTGAGCATCGTCTACAGGACTTCGGCATCGTTTCCATCCGTCCGCAGGACAAGCGATCTGCGGAAAAGCACTCCCAAACCCCTGTTCAGTCTGAATCTGCTTCTGTGACCAGCGCCTCATCGTCTGCCGAGACGGCACCCTCGACGAGACCCTCCAGCACGCCCCGGGGACGGACGGACGGTCGCGGTGCGAGCGAGAACAAAGGCTCGCGTCAGGGTGATAGGGCTTCGACAGCAGGGGCAGCGACGGCGACGACCGGTGCTGCGGTGACAGCTACGGAGACGATGGATGAGGACGTGTCACCGTCGCCGACGGAGGATGGGCCGGGGATTACGACATCCTCCCGCGCGACAGAGCCCGTACTCGTCCCGCTCGTGGAATCGTTGCGTGCGGCCGTAGATGCTCACTCCGTCTGCCTGCTCGTTCAGGAGGACGTTGTTCTAGAGTACCATATTCGTGCGATCGCGAGCCAATCGGACGCGGTTAAGCGCGAGGGGATGTTTTCCACAAGCGATCCTCTCCTCACCGCGTCGATGTCGCGTCAGCCAATCAGCGTGCGGCGGATCGAAGGCGGTCGAGATGTGGTGGCCGGATACCTGCGCTACTATGACGACCCGCCGACCATCGATCACATCGCGTTGGCCCCCGTGCAGTTGCGAGACACCGCTACGACGACGTTCCTGCTCGTGGATGCAACCGGCGAAGGCGACCTCGGAGCGCCGAACGCGCGTGCTATTATCGAGCAGTATGCGGAAACGATCGCACTCGTCCTGCAGTCGAAGGCATCCGCGTCGAATCGTTCGGATGACGGCGATGCACATCGAGCCATTCACGGGGACAGTGCACCATCCCGGACAGGAACGCCGCGTGTTCGCGAGTCGGATCCCGTCCCGAAGGATGAAGACCAGCATCCAGATCTGTTTACCGAGCCTGAACCGACGAAACGTGAGGGAGGCGCTCGCGCGGAGAACAACGAGCCAGCCGCCGATGACAAGCCATCCGAAGAGGTCATGCCGCCGGATCCAGACGACGTCGAAGTCGGTGAGCATGCCGTCCAGGACGAAATGGAGACTGAAAACGAACGCGAGGAGACCAAACCGCGACCGCGCCGCGAAATCATTGCGGAAGAAATGGAGGCGGCCGACCGCCACGGGACAGACATCGCGCTCGTGCTCGTGCATTTGAACCGTGCTGAGGCGATTGCGCGTGCCGGAGACGATGCCGTTGAATCGGCGGAAGCCTCGCTCCGCTCGCGATTGCAGGAGGCGTCGCCCGAGCATCGCGTCGAACGGTTCGGCGAGCTGACGTATGGCGTGTTTTTCTACGGAGGGATTGACAAGGTTGAGCCGTGGGCGATCGACCTGCAGGAGACGATGGATGCAGCTACCGGTGAGCTCGAAGGCGGCGCAAGCATTGGCGTCGCCCTTCGGGGGCGCCGACATGAGACGCCCGAAGCCCTCCGCGCGGACGCGACCGAAGCCCTGAAGGAGGCGTACGAAACCGGGACCTGTACAATTATCCAATAGCCGACCCGCCCCGAGCCCTGGTTTAATGAAATGCACGACGCGCCGCTGTTCCGTTCGGAGCAGCGGCGCATTCAATTGTTGCTATTTCGCGACGGGGCGGTGGAGGCTCAGCACGTCCGTAAGGTCCCGTCATAACGTTCGATTGAGGGCGTGCGGTTTCGCTGGATCCTGGAGGCGATTACAAAACTCCATTTGGGCTGCGCCCGGCTTTGAGGGGCTTTCGCGTCGTTCTGCACCAGAGGCACTAGCTTTGGGTCGCTGCATCGCCGTAGCTCGCACTAGGCCTGCTTCGCATGTCTTGCCAGAGACCCACTCGCTCGGGCTCGACGAACAAAGCAACGTTTCCAAGAGCCTTTAGGCTCTTTCCGTCACGGGATTCGCCGGCGTCTCCAAAAATGCATCGAACGACGACTGCATGTCGCGGAGGGCGGCCCGATCCAGGCAATAGCAGGAACGTGGCCCGTCCGGCGTGACACGGATGATGCCAGCCTCTTGGAGGACACGGAGGTGGCGCGAGACGGTGGATTGCGCGAGGGGCAGCGATTCGACAATGTCCCCGCAGATGCACTCGTCGTGTGTGGCGAGGTGACGAATGATCGCGAGACGTGCTGGATGCGAGATTGCTTTCGCTCGCTCGGCAATCGCTTCAAGATCGGGAGAGAAAGACTGCGCTGACATGTGCAGACAGAACCGTTGGTAAGGTACAACAATCTCAAGCAGTTACGCCCGGATGGACAAACAGGTTCGGCGCCATAGACACTGTCACCATGTTTTAAACAATTCGCCTGGGAAGACATCCCATCGTCATGTGGTTCGTCGTGGTGGGGGCGCCTTCCAGAAACAGTAAGTGGTATATACGCACCCGGCGCGAAATGTCACCGCACGTCCCGACGTTCTCATCGGGTGCGTGTTACTGTGCGCTTATGTGGCGTTCAGCCAGTTTGAGTGCCTCCACAACATTCACGATTCCCCCCGTTGTCGAGAGAGAAGAGAACGGGACCTGGCGGTTGCCACCGGGCACGACGACCATCCGATCCGGGAACGTGGTTGTCGACTCTAGCAGGATCGATCGAACGTCCATCGCAGAGAGTTCGGGGTAATGCGCCATGATGAGCGCAGCGACGCCGGATACCATCGGCGCTGCCATACTCGTTCCGGGGAAGCGATCGTATTTGTGATCGGGCGTGGTCGAGTAGATGTCGACTCCAGGGGCGAAGAGATCGACGCGGGCGGGACCGTAGTTACTGAAGGACGCCGCGAGGGAGGTGTCGCTCTTCCAGGACGAGGCTCCAACCGTAATCCATGCCTGCGGCGACTCGCCGTTCAAGTAGACCTCCGACGGGAAGTTGTCGGTTGAATCGACGTTGGCGCCGTCGTTGCCCGCGGCATGAATCATGAGCACGCCGAGTGAATCCGCATACCGCACTGCTGCATCAACGGCCTCCTTTTCAGGTGAATAGTCCTTCCCAAAGCTCATGTTGATGATGTCGGCGCCATTGTCCGCGGCGTAGCGAATCGCATTCGCGACATCTTTGTCCCGTTCGTCGCCATCCGGTACGGCGCGAAGGGCCATGATCTTTGTACCCTCTGCAATGCCATCAATTCCGAGCCCGTTGTTCCGTTCGGCGGCGATGATTCCTGCCACGTGCGTGCCGTGCGTAGCGTCCGGGCCGGTGACGTCGTTGTTGCCGTAGAAGCGCTCGGAGAGGTCGTCCGGATTATCTCCAACAATCGGTCGCGGGTCGAACTCCAGATCGTATCCGTATCGGAGCTGGTTCTCGATGTTCGTTTTGTACTCCTCGATGTCCTCAAGCCGGAGATCATTCTTGGCGAAGTGGACGAAAATGTCGCGTGCCTGTTGGAGGTCGCGGCGCGGCGAGGTCAGGTTTTGAACCTTCGAGAGGGAGAGAGAGTCGGTGCCGAGCGACTGCTCCAACATCTGCGTCGCGTATTTCATTGCTTCGTACGCGTTGCGGACATTGTTGAACTCCTGCTGTTTGCTCGCCCGCATCTCATCAAGCTTGCTCTTCAAGCGCTGGTACCGCTCGTAGTCCTCGCGATATTCCGGTTTTACGGAAGCGGAATCCACGTTGGCGAACGTCTCGCCGAGCGTGCGAACGATACGGGTGAGCTCCATTGGAGCGTTATCGATGTTATCCCCGTCCGGTCCACCGAGGAAATTCCAGCCATGTACGTCGTCGACATACCCGTTGTTGTCGTCGTCAACGCTGTTGCCCGGCACCTCGTCTTCGTTGACCCAGATGTTGTCGTCCAGGTCATCGTGCTCGGTGTCGACGCCAGAGTCAATGACTGCGACAACGACGGTCTGCCTCGGCTTCCGGCCCTGCAAAATGGTCTCATACGCCATCTTCGTTCCGATGCCGGGGACGTCCCCATCGCTCAGGCTACGGTGCTGCCAATCCTTCGGAGCCGACTCGATGGCGTCGGCGAGACTCGGCTCGGGTTTCGCTTCCTTCTCGGGAGGACCACTTGGCGCCGGCCCGGACTCACTCGGCTTTGCCTGCTCCGTCGAGGACGCAGATTCGGCTGCCTGAGTATCCGCCGTATCCGCAGATGACGTCTGAGTGGTCGGTTCAGACGTCTGCTGATTGGAAACGGTGGGTTGAGATGAGCTACATCCTGATACGAGGGCAAGGACGAGCAGAAAAACGAAAAGTCGAGCCTTCGGCATAACGAAAAGAGGTGTGGGGCAATCTGCGGAAGGGGGAGCGCCATGCGGCAGCAGCACCCGCCATTCTGTACCTGATTACAGGAGCGATGTTGCGATTGAGGCTGTGGCACCGGCCGGCGTGCGCTCCTGACGTAGACAAAAGACCGCGGCGGAAGAACCACTCAGGCGAGAATCGGGCCAGGAATGTCGCGGGCGGACTCCGGCGGTCCGAAGTATTCGTCACGGAAGCCGCCCAGTTCGTCCAGGGTTTCGTTGGATAGCTGGTGCATGATCTCATCCATCGCGGGTCCACCGATCGCCAGCGGCATGTGCGTCAGCAGCATTTCCCGCCCGATGCAATGACCGATCAGTTGATATTCGTGAAGGTCATTTATCGATGTGCCGTCAACGATGCAGCGATCGGTCCATCCTTCTGGGATTGCGGTCTCGTCTGACGACGGGTCAACCGAGCCAGGTCCGCCGTATGCCGGATTGCCCGGGAGGTTCTGCGAAAGCAGCATCGAAGCACGGTGGTGGAGGTTTGTGTTTTCGAGGAAGTACGTTTCCAGCGCGTGCTTCGACGCAGACGAGATCTTGGTCTGTAGGTCTGAGTGACATCGGAGGCAGAGAGCATATTCGATAATCACTTCCTGCACATCGTACTCAGGATGCTGGCGAATGGCCTTCTCGACGAGATACTCGACATCTGTGTCAAGGAGTGGACAGTCGCATACCAGACATGAATCGAGGGGAGAATGCGTCTCCGTCGAATAGAACTCTGTGGGGATCGGGATACGCCTCGGAAAGAAAAACATGGGTCGGTCGTCAGCGAGCCAGTCGCGGAGGGAAAGCGAGTCCGGCAGAACGAAGGAGGTCTACGTGTGAACCGGGAGAGCCTGAGAGAATTGGCTCTCTGATAATAAATTTAACCTCCAGTTAGGGAAAGGGATTCAAGGTGCCTGCTGTTGAGGATATTGAGGAGGCCCGTGCCTGTGAATGCCACCTGCATCGCGGGTATACAAGCTAAACCCCGACGGATCGATGGGGGTAAATAAAAAAGCGGTGCCGTTCGAAAACGACACCGCTCGTATCTTCTGTCTCTAGATCAGGCGTGTGCTAGAACGCGAGCAGGTCGCGTGCTGCTTCAAGGATCTCGCTATCGCTCGGAAGCACCTCGCGCTCCAGAGAGTGAGCGAACGGAATCGAGGTGAAGTCGCCGGCGACGCGGCGGACGGGTGCGTCAAGGTACGTGAACGCAAGGTCGGCGATCTGTGCGCTGATCTCGGCGCCGAACCCGATGAACTCGTGATCTTCGTAGACCACGAGCGCGCGGTTCGTCTTCTTGACCGACTCCAGGATCGCGTCGCTATCGAGAGGCGTGATGCTGCGCAGGTCGATGATTTCGACGATAGCGCCTTCTTTCTCCAGTTCCTTCGCAGCCTTCTCCGCGAACGGGACCATCTTGCCGTATGTGATGATCGTCATGTCCTCGCCCTCGCGCACGGTGCGCGCCTTGCCAATCGGGAGGGTGTAGTTCTCCGGCGGCGTGGGGGTGCGGGCGGCGGCGTCGCGGTAGAGCGCCTTGTGCTCGAGGAACAGAACGGGATCTTTCGAGCGGATGGCAGTCGTGAGCAGCCCTTTCGCATCGGCGGCCGTCGACGGCATCACGACCTTCAGTCCGGGCATGTGGCCGAAGATCGACTCGATGTTCTGGGAGTGGCAGAGTCCGCCGTGGATGTAGCCACCGCATGGCACACGGATGACCATCGGGCACTCCCAGTCGTTGTTCGACCGGTAGCGGAACGGAGCCACCTGGTTGCGAATCTGCTGCATCGCCGGCCAGATATAATCGGCGAACTGGATCTCGACCACGGGCTTGAAACCACTTGCGGCGAGCCCGACGGCCGTTCCAATGATCGACGCCTCGGCGAGAGGCGAGTTGAAGCAACGATCCTCACCGAACATGTCGGTGAGGTCTTTCGTCGCCGTGAAGACGCCGCCTTTGTTGCCGGCAACGTCCTCGCCGTAGACGACGATGCTGTCGTCCCGCTCCATTTCCTCTTTCAGCGTGCGGTTGACGGCGTCGACCAGCACCATCGGGTCGGCATCCGGGTCGATGTCCGACTCCGAGCTGTACTCAATGTCGTCGTCTCCCTCGAAGTAGACGTACTTGGTCGCCGTTTCTGGATCCGGGTCGGCTTGCTCTTTGGCCCAGTTTGCGGCCTCGTCCACCTGCTGGCGGACGTCCTCGCGCATCTCTTCGGCGTCATCGTTGCTGATGATGCCGGCGTCGACCAGCGATTCCCGCATCCGCTCGATCGGGTCGATGCTCTTATCGGCTTCCAGTTCGTCCGGCGTGCGGTACTTGGAGTGATCGTCGGACGAAGAGTGCGGGTAGAGCCGCACGACGTCGGCCACAAGGCAGACGGGTCCTTTTCCGCTGCGGAGGTGGTTCATGGCAGCATCCGCAGCCGAGGCGGCGGCGAAGAAGTCGGTGCCGTCGACGCGCATGCGGGTGAGCCCGTCGTAGCCGCGAGCAAGTTTGTATGCAGTGCCACCGGCGGTTTGGTCTTCGACCGGGACGCTAATCGCGTATTTGTTGTCCTGCACGAAGAAGAGGACCGGCGCCTGGCGGCGTGTCGCCCAGTTGAGGGCTTCGTGGAAGTCGCCCTGCGAGGTTGCACCGTCCCCGCACGAGGCGTACACGTAATTATCCTCGCCTCGCTGCTGGACGCCCATCGCAAAGCCAAGTGCCGGGAGGAACTGCGCGCCCACAGACGACGAGGTCGTCATGACGTTCAGGTCCTTCAGCCCGAAGTGCTCCGGCATCTGTCGTCCGCCGGAGTTGGGGTCGTCCGCCTTCGCGAGGTGGGCGAGTAGTGCATCCTCCGGGCTCATGCCGAGAGTGAGCGCCATGCATAGGTCCCGATAGTAGAAGCAGAACCAATCGTGTCCGGGACCTTGCCCGGGACGCGAATGCATGCCGACCGCGGATTGCGCGGCTTCATGTCCCGCGCACCCGATGTGGAAGTGACCTTTGCCCTGTTTGAGAAGCGTCATCATCTTCTCATCGAGTCGCCGCGACAGCATCATCGTGCGGAGACGTGTGCGAAGATCGTCCGCGTCGAAGTCGTCGGGCGTCAGCAAATTTACGTCGAGGTCACCTTCATACGCAGGTGAATCCTGAAACGAGTGACCGTTCGGGATGCTTTCCGAGGCGTCGGCCTCGGTGTGCGAATCCGGCGTGGCAAGGCCGTCGGGCGCAGAGCCAGAGCCGGCATCGGCGGTGCTCGGCGTCTCTTCTTGCACGTCGGGCGTCTCCGGGTTCGACTCCGGCGAATTGCTCATCATCTCCATACCTATCGGGCCAGTTGCGTCCATACAGAGCGGAATTCCGGATCCGTCGCGATTCTTTCCTGTGCCGTTAGTGACACCAGACGATGATGACGTGAACCTGCTGTGCAGGGTGTCAACTCCGTCGAGGGGTGAACGGCAAGACGGCGCACGGACCGGAGCGAACGGAAGCAGCAACGGGACGAAGCGCTTCCAGCGGTGCAGAAGATGCGTACGGGTACATCAAGGATGTACGAACATGCGGTCTAGAGGTACGCGTACGCATCGGTGCCGAGTCGGCATACGACCCGAAACCAAGATTAAGTATAGAGATGGGTGCTCGGAAGAAAAAGCGGCCGGACCCGGTCACGCGGAGTCTTCATTTTTTGTGCGACTTGTGTGTCGTGGGTGGTTGATTGTTCGTCGGATCATATCGGGCGGAGTGCGTTCGCCTTCGCTCTGTAAGCGCTGGGCGTTGACGCGTTGGACGTTTGGATCGTTGGATTGCTGAGTTTTCGGGATATTGAGTTTTTTCCCCTCATACATTCATTCTCTCAAACTTTTCCAGATCCAAACCTTCCCACGTCCAGACCTTCAAACAGAAAAAGGCGCCCCGGCCGAAAACCGAAGGCGCCTCTGTTCAACTTAAATCGTTACCGGCCTTACGCCTCTTCCGGCTCAGCTTCTTCCGGCACGCCGGCGTAGGGAAGCTCGAACCAGAACCGGGTTCCGCGTCCTTTGGTGCTCTCGACGTGGGGATGTTCGCCGTGCGCCTGGAGGATTTGCTTCACGATGCTGAGTCCGAGTCCGGTGCCCCCACTGTCGCGGGAGCGATCGGGGTCGACCCGGTAGAAGCGATCGAAGATGCGCGATAGATGTTCTTCGTCGATTCCTTTCCCAGTGTCGACGACCTCGATCCGAACCTTATCGAGTCGGCGCTGGACGCGGCACCGAACGGATCCCTCATCGGTGTACGCGATGGCGTTGTCGATAAAATTGACCAGCACCTGACGGATGCGATTTCTGTCGGCACTCACGAGGTACCGTGGAATATCAACGTTCAGATCCAGGCCTTTCTTCTCCGCCTTCGGGCGCAGCATCTCGCTGACCTCGTTGACGAGATCCTTGAGGTCGAACTCGCTGCGGTTGATTAAGTCCTCGCGGTACTCGAGACGCGCGATCTCGATCAGGTCATTGAACAGGTTTTGGAGCCGTTCAAGGTTGATCAGTGCCTTCTCAGCGTACCGCTTACGCATATCGTCGGTCAGGCTCGGCGTCCCGAGTGCTTCCAGGTATCCGCTAATCGCGAAAATCGGATTGCGGACCTCATGCGAGACGTTGCCGATGAACTCCTTCTGCAGCGCCGTCAGCCGCTCCAGTTCCTCGATCTTTTCTCGGAAGGCGTCAGAGGCGCGATTCAGGCTCTCGGCCACATCCTGAAATTCGGCCGCCCGCGAATTTATACGGATCCGCCCCGTTATCCGACCATCAGCGACTTTGCTCGCGGTGTCACGTATTCGCTTGAGGGGTGTCGTAACCTGGTAGGCTGCGATCCAGCTTCCGATGATCGAGAGAATGAGCGCGAGCACCATTCCCAGGACAAGCACGATCTGCGTCCGCTGTGCCAGTTCGTAAAGCGGAGGCGTCGGTTGCCCCACCTGGATGATCAGGTTCGACTTCGGGCGATACAGCGCTGCGTAGAACACGGTCGTCCCGTCTAGGCCGACCTGCTCGGTAAACCGCGACTCCGGCGTGTCGATTGCTGCCAGTCGATTCGGGTCGATGAGCGTCGAGTCCGCCGTCTGCGACTGCCCATTGGGGTCGTAGTACACCGTATCCGGTGTTGCGACGGAGATGTGCAGATCCGTCAGGCGGCTCAATTCCTCGACGATGCGGAGGCGAGCCTGGGGGTCGGGTTCGTTCTCGATTTGCACGGCGACGCGCTCCGCCTGGTCGCGCAGCGTTTGCTCCATCGCGGTACGCATCTCGGTGGTCAGGACGAGAACCACGTAGAGCGCGACGACGGCGACGGCCATGCCGACGAAGAGGGCGAACGTGAGGACCATCCACGTTTGCGTCGATGCGCGATCCGGCAGAAACCACTCGCCGATTCGTTTGAAGGGAGACGGCATAGGGAGGGAAAAAGGGCGTGCAATACGGATAGATGGATGCATCCGACAAACGGAAGCCCGCAGCGCCCACGGATGGGGCTACGGGCTTACGCGTGCGGATGGAGGTATCCCCGGGAAACGGATTCGGTCGTACCCGGGATGTGTATACCAGCCATGCCGTGCGGTTACGCTTCGGCAGATTCTTCCTCGCGGACGAACCGGTAGCCTACGCCGCGAACCGTCTGGATGTGCTTGGCGAACTCGCCGAGCTTCTCGCGGAGGTTCTTGATGTGGGCGTCGACCGTACGCTCGGTCACCATCATGGCATCCTTCCAGATCGTTTCCAGAAGCTGCTGGCGCGTGAACGCCTTGCGCGGATGGCGAACGAGGTAGCGGAGGAGTTCGAACTCAGTGAGCGTGAGGCCGAGGTCTTCTCCGTTCAGCTCAGCGCGATACTCGTCCTCGTAAATCGTGAGGTTGTCGACCTCGAGGATGTTGCTTTCTTCGACGCCGGACCGACGGAGGACGGCTTTGACGTGCGCCACGAGAACCTGGGGCGACACCGGCTTTGTGAGGTAGTCGTCGCCGCCGAGCATGAGGCCTTCGATCTGGTCCTCTTCTTCGGTTTTCGCGCTGAGGAAGATGATCGGGATCATTTCCGTCTCGACGCGGGAGCGAAGGCGGCGGCAGACCTCATACCCATCGAGGCCCGGCAGCATGATGTCCAGGACGATGAGGTTGATGTCGCTGCCGGCCTTTTCGAGGGCTTCTTCGCCGTCAAATGCGGTTTCGACGTTGTAGCCTTCCTCCTGAAGGAAATGGCTGACGACCTCGACGACGTCCTTTTCATCGTCGACGACGAGGATGTTGATATCGCTGGGATCTGCGGTAATCGGCATGGGTGGATACGAATTCAGTGGTGGAGAAATACCGAATCGTGTCAACAGGCAAGATGGGTGATCACGTATCTTCCGTCAGGTCGTCAGCGTCAATCGCCGCACGGAACGGGAAGTGGGGGGTAATCACCGGAGGGCAACGCATGGGCCGAAAGACCCCGCGATGACTCATCTTGTTATTACACTGGAATCACGGTGTAGAGGTCCGCGCGCATAGGCGCAGTGTTCTACTATCGGTATGTAGTCGAAGAAATGCGTCTCGAGACGCGTGTGATCGGGTGCAGCAGAATGCTTAGCGGTTGGCCTCGTCCTCGGAATCCTCACCGTCGGTGTAAATCCGTGGGACACGTCGTGACAAACCGCAGCAAATTTCGTACGGAATAGTTCGAGCCCATCGGGCCACATCATAGATGGTGGGTCCGTCGGGACCGAAGAGGGTGGCTGCATTGCCGACCTCGACCCGCCGTGCCAGAGGGCTATCGGGCGGGCCGAGGTCGACCATGCACATGTCCATGCAGATGGTGCCGACGACGGGGCGGAGCTCGTCGCCGATGCGAACGCGTGCACTTCCGCTGCCGAGGCGCGGGTATCCGTCGGCATAGCCGGCGCCCAGGGTTGCGATTCGAGTTGGACGGTCGGCCGTCCATGTGGCACCATAGGAAACCGATGTCCCAGCATCGATCGTGTGCAGGTGCGTTACTCGTGCTCGCAACGCGAGCGCGGGACGGAGCTTGGATGCAACCTCTCCACTGCTCAACTCAGACGTAGGCGCGAGGCCGTACACGGCGATTCCCGTGCGTACGTAGGACGGGTACGTCTGAGATGCGGGACCTTCAGGTGACGGCAGCGTGCCGTCCCCCGTCAGGAGAGCCCCGGTATTATCCGTGTGAAACGAAAGGGGAAGGTCGAGTTCGCGGCGAAGTGCGTCGAAGCGCTCGCGCTGTGTGGCGGTCAACGGGTGACCCGGGGCGTCGGCGGTTGCAAAATGGGTCCATACGCCTCCGACAGTGACGCGGCGTTCCTTCTGTAATGTGCGGTAGACATCCGATACGTCTTCGGGGGAGACGCCGAGCCGGCTCATGCCGGTATCGACCTTCAGGTGAACACGAAGGGGTTGAACTCTTGCGTAGTCACGTACGCGTTCAGCGACTTCGAGAGAAGACACGGTTACATCGAGATCGTGGTGCGCACAGACGGGAAGATCACCCGGAAGTGGGGCACCCAGAACGAGAATTCGCGTCGTGATGCCCGCCTCCCGGAGTTCGACGCCCTCTGTGGGCCGAGCTACAGCGAAGGCGGCCACGCCTTCTTGCTCCAGAACCGGTGCGATCTGCGTCGCTCCATGGCTGTACGCGTCGGCCTTCACCACCGCCATCAGCTGTGCCGGGGCCGCGCGCTCCATGAGCAGACGGGTGTTCGACCGGATTGCAGCCAGGTCAATCTCTGCGTACACCGAGCTTCCCGCAGCCGGAACGTCTCCGGTCATTGCGACAGGCGATCGTGCTGGAGCCTGAGGGTCAATGTGGGGGGATGAAGCAGAAATAGCGGCAAAAGTCTTTCGATTAGGCGTTCACAGACTCCGTATAGGAACAGCATCCCGTGATGGTTCCGCCCGATCCTGGCCGCTGAGGCTAGACTCTGTGAAGATGAAGACCCAAACTGCACACGAACACCATCGTGCCTTCGTCTATCTACAAATCATTCACATGGGAGCGACGCTCGAGATTCATTCTCCGCTGCGTCTCCGAGAACCAACACGACGCCCATGTAGACAGGTTGAGGCCGACAGACACCGATCGGATGCAAGAAAATACCCCTAAATGGCAGAGCGCCCGGGCAGATTTCTCCGCCGGGCGCTCTTCCCCACAGGGTCGATGAAAAGAAATGCGTTCATCGGAAAGAAGTGACCTCTTCGGCGTCCCGGCCGAAAAGGGAAGGCCTCATGGCCAAAATGACCACGTGCCCTTCATCGTGTAAATCGACAAACGAGACCGAAACCGGACACCCTTCTTTCTATCTTCATGAAAGTGGCGTTTGGAAAGGCCCTCTTCGAACACGTAAGTAGGCCAGGGTTGAGAAAAGGATTCGAGCGGGATACATTCTTCTGTCCGCCCGTACTGCCGATGATCTACCGCCACATGCATCGACTTTCCGTTCCTCCTTCTATGTCGCAACTTCGTACTGTCGCAGTCGTCCTTGCTTTATTCGTCTGGACGACCTTCCCCTCGGCGAGCCATGCGCAGCAGGCTGAGTCCGTCCCCGATTTCACGCTGCGCACGATTCACGCCAGCAATGAGTTGTCTCCCGATCGCTTTCAGGGAGGACGTTGGGCTGACGAAGGGCCCGTCGTTACGTACATCGAGCCCGTTTCCGATAGCGATGCGACGCATCTCATGCGGTTTAACCTCGAAACCGATGAGCGTACGCGCATCATTGATGGAACGACCCTTCAGGCGGATGATGTCGATCGCCTGATTCAGATTGAAGGCTACGAGTACAGCCGTGATGGCTCGAAAGTGCTGCTTTATACCGACTCCAAGCGGGTATGGCGTCAGAATACCAAAGGATTCTACTACGTATACGACACCGAGACGGAGGAGCTGACGCCCATTGCGGACCGTGAAGACGGCTACCAGATGTTCGCGAAGTTCAACCCGGACGCGACGAAGGTGGCCTTTGTCCGGAAGCGAGATCTCTTCGTCGTGGACCTCGGGACGGGGAACGAAACGGCGCTCACGACGGACGGAGCCGATGGATCGATCATCAACGGCACGTTCGATTGGGTCTACGAGGAAGAGTTTGGTCTACGCGATGGATTTTCCTGGAGCCCGGACGGCGCATACATTTCGTTTTACAAGCTCGACGAGTCCGACACCCGCGAGTTTGCCATGACCGATTTTCGGACGCGCTATCCCGAGTACGAACGCTTCCGCTATCCGAAGGCCGGTGAGGTCAATAGCGAGATCAAAGTTGGCGTTGTCGACATGACGGCTCTGGATACGACGCAGACCGGCCAGCCGGACGCCATTCAGTATTTTGAAACCGAAACGTGGGACCCCGAACTGGACAAGGAGACGGAGGCATCCGACCCGACGGAGTACATCTCGCGGATGGGGTGGACCCCGAAGATTGATGGGAAGCATCGCGTCTGGATGTTCCGGATGAACCGCGGCCAGAATCGACTCGATGTCCTGTACGGAAATCCGGACGACGCGAGCGCGGAGACCGTTCTGCAGGAAAATCTCGATACCTACATCGACGTCGAGGATGGAAAGCTGCAATTCCTGGACGATGGTAAGCACTTCGTCTACCTGTCCGAGCGGACCGGTTACAACCACATCCACCTATACAAGAACGACGGCACCTACCTCGGCCCGATCACCGACGGAGAGTGGGAGGTAACCACCTTTCACGGAATCGACGAGGGAAGCCTGCAGGCGTACTTCACTTCGACGAAGGCCGGGTCGATCGAGCGCCAGCTGTACCGCGTGGGCGTGTCGATGGGCAAGCACGAAGCGGCGATGGAGCCGGAGCGTGTTTCCGAGGAGTCCGGCTGGCACAGCATCAACATGTCGAACGACCTCAGTTACTACATCGATCAGTACTCCAACGCGACGACGCCCCCGGCGTGGACGCTGCACGAGGCGGATGGTACGCTCGTGACCACGCTCGAAAGTAACGACTCGCTGCGGAATACGATCGAGAGCATGGAACTGCCGGCACCGTCGTTCACCACGCTGCCCGGAGCGGACGAAACGCCACTGAATACGTACATCATCAAGCCGAACGACTTCAACGAAAACCGTCCCCATGCCGTGCTGATGTACGTGTATGGCGGGCCGGGGGCCCAGACGGTAACAAATCAGTGGGGTGGACGCCGTATGATGTGGTTCCAGTACCTTGCCGAAACGTATAACGTCGTGGTTGTCAGCGTCGATAATCGCGGGACCGGCGGACGCGGCAAAGCCTTTCAGGACGTGCCGTACCGGAATCTCGGGACGCCGGAATCGGCCGACCAGATCGCCGCGGCACAGAGTCTCGCCGATTCGTCCTGGGTTGACGCCGACCGCGTCGGAATCTGGGGCTGGAGTTACGGCGGCTACATGACGCTAATGTCCATGCTCTCTGGCGAAGGCCCGTCGACATTCTCGGCCGGGCTCTCGGTGGCTCCGGTCACCGACTGGCGCTTCTACGACACGATCTACACGGAGCGCTACATGTCGACACCGCAGAACAACGAGGCGGGCTACGATCGCGGTGCGCCGCTCGATTATGCCGATCAGATGGCCGAGACGCAGGACCTGCTCCTCGTCCACGGCGACTTCGACGACAACGTTCACTTCCAGAACAGCATGCAGATGGCCGATGCGCTGCAGGAAGCGAACAAGCAGTTCCAGTTCATGGTGTATCCGGGCCGGAATCACGGCATCTATGGGGGCAACACGCGACTGCACCTCTTTACGATGCTGACCGACTTCGTCGAAGAAAGCCTCGTCGAAGAGGAACCGATGATTGGCGCGACCGAGTGATCGCGAAGCCGCGGTTCGACCTCGGGTTGAACCATCGCCGGACGACGAAAAGAACGGCACCGCTTTCCGGAGGGAAGGCGGTGCCGTTTTGTTTTGTGCCGCATTTTTCTTGTCAACTGAAGCGCAACCATCGTGGATTCTACCGGAAGGCTTCGTCAATCTCCGTTCCTGCAATGTGATTGATGTAGTTGCTGATGGTCTTGAGGCCGATCAATCCGACGATTTCGTAGAGCACGTCGCGATCAATTCCGAGCTCGGAGAAGTCGTTCTCCTCGGCATCCGTGAGCAGGCCGTTGCCGAGTGTCTGGCCGGCCTCCAGACAGGCGCGGGCGACTGTCGGGTTGTGGTTGCTTATCTCTGTGATCAAGTTAGGAACCATGCCGAGCGCTTGACGCGCACTCTCTCGGACGGACGAGGCATCGGCGGTTGGTGCTGAGGGTGTGCTACTCATCGGAAAAGGGAGTTCAGTCATGTCTAGGGTCACGTCGGGCGAGAATTCTTCCGCCTGCTACATGTCACTGTGATGCTAACTCCGATGACGTTACGCAGCGTATCGGCAAGTAGTAGGTACGATATGCGCTGGTGCCATCACCGAACACGTTAGAAGACGGGGGGATAAGGCCGAAAGAAGGGTTTGCTTTATGAGTGCCGTCCGAATCCAACAGGTCTTCGCGCAGTGAGTCGTTGACCCTCCAACGGTTCATCTCTACGTTATGAGTGGCCGCAGTAAAATCGCGGCCGGACTCCTGCCCCTTTCCTCTATGCATCGATTCCAGCATGCCCGCCGACCTGCTGATCCGTCACGGTACCATTCTCAACCCGGAAAACGGGGAGACGCGACAGGCTGATATTCTCATCCGCGACGGGCGAATCGAGAAGATCGGTGCATCGCTCGACGCGGACGTTGATGTCACGGTTGTCGACGCATCCGGGAAGATGATTTCGCCCGGGTGGATGGACATGCATGTTCACTTCCGTGAGCCCGGATACGAGCACAAGGAAACCGTTGCGACCGGCGCACGGGCGGCAGCCTTCGGCGGATTCACATCGGTGGCCTGCATGCCGAACACGAACCCACCGATCCACACGCGGGATGTCGTGGAGTTCGTGCTCGAGCGCGCTGAAGACACGCCGGTTCACGTTCACCCGATCGCGACGGTCTCGAAGGAGCGGGAGGGCGTGGAGCTCGCAGAGATGGCCGACCTCCAGGAAGGAGGCGCGGTCGCGTTCAGCGACGACGGGTCGCCGGTTCAACATGCGGGATTGATGCGACGGGCGCTTGAGTACAGCTCGATGCTGAACGCGCCGATCATCAACCACATGGAGGAGCTTACGCTCAACCCGGAGGGTCACATGCACGAAGGCGAAGTCTCGGCCCGTCTCGGCGTGAGCGGCATCCCGGCGCTGAGTGAAGACGTCATGATCGCTCGGGACATCGAGATTGCGGCGGCCACCGGCGGACACGTTCACGTTGCCCACATTTCCACGGCCCGGGGCGTGGCGCTTGTGCGGGAGGCGAAAGCTCGCGGCGTAAACATTACGAGCGAGGTTTGCCCGCACCACTTCACGCTTACCGACGAGGCGGTCGAGACCACCGGCTTTTCCACGCACACGAAGATGCATCCGCCGCTACGCAGTGCCGCAGACGTGGACGCGATCATCGAGGGGCTCGTCGACGGAACGATCGACGCAATTTGCACCGATCACGCGCCCCACGCCCCGCACGAGAAGGACGTCGAGTTCAATGCCGCACCGTTCGGGATTCTCGGTCTGGAGACGGCGTGGGGACTTACCGTTCGCGAGCTGGTGGAGCCGGGACATCTCTCCGTCGCGGAGGCCGTGCGCAAGCTTACTGTGACACCTCGAGAGATTATGAATCTGCCGCTGCCTGTGATGGAGGAAGGCGCTACGGCCGAACTGACAATTTTCGACGCGTCGACGCGCTGGACCTTCGAAGAGACGGACATCCGGTCGAAGAGCCGGAATACGCCGTTTGTTGGCGAGGAACTGATCGGCCGGGCCTTCGGCATTTACAGCAAAGGCCAGTGGGTGCCGGCGACGCGCGAGAAATAAGCTGCGCCCGTTGCCTTCCGCGCTTTCCGCTTTACGCGCCTTCGAGGAGTCGGTGGGCTAGGCGATCTGGAAGCCCGGCGGCCTGTAGCTTGCGTGCCGTCGTCTCCATGTCGTAGTCCAACCGGACGTTCCGGTACTGCATCGACGCCGTGTCGAACAGCGCAAAGCTGAGCTTCGGATTGTTGTCTCGCGGTTGCCCGATGCTGCCTGGGTTGATCATGAACCGGTGTCCGGGCCGAACTTTCAGTACGCCGAGACGGTCCGACACGACGCTCGGGACGTGGGTGTGGCCGACGAAACACACAGGTGTGTCGAAGTGCTCGAACTGGCGCTTTGCTGCGGGAAACGAATTGATGCGCTTCCACGCTCGGGGTTCGTCCGGTGTGGCGTGGACGAAGGTGCAGTCGTGCTCAACAATTTCATCCGGCCACGACAGAATTTCCTCCCTGTGTGTATCACTGAGGAGCTCTTGATTATGCCGCGCTGCCTTCTGAGCGTCCGGTGGCAACTGCTCGATGCCGTCCCCCGTAGCGACTGCGAGGTCGTGGTTGCCGACCACCACACCGTCGCAGTGCTCGGCGACGAGATGCATGCACTCGACCGGGTTGGCGTTATAGCCGACGACATCACCGAGACAGTACATTCGGTCGACGCCGACGCGCTCGATGGCCCGGAGCGCCGTTTGCAGGGCTTCCAGGTTCGAGTGAATGTCGGAGATGATGGCTAGACGCACAGGCGGGACGAACTGGGGAGTAGAACGGATGGATGATGCGGAATCAGATGTGCAATCTACGGGAGTCCGAAAGGTAAAACCAGACGACTCGCTGCGTCGACATGCGTTTTCAACGGGATTGCTAGACCCATTCGTGCGTTGCACGACGCCAGCGCGTTCGAGTTTGTCCTCCGGTGTCGCTTATTATGATCGCGTATTTTCCATCGCGCACGTGAAGACGTGTACGCGGACGGCTTTGTCCAATGTGGAAGACATGGCCGTATCACCTCTTTCCTGCCGACGTGTTTCCGGTTATCAACCGAACGCGCACGCTGGTTCAAAATGTCGTCTCAAACCTAATAGTGTATGTCCGATACGGCTCTTACGGTAGGTGTCGTCCTTGGAGGCGTCGCCCCCGAGCACGAAGTCTCCATCATTTCAGCATTGCAGGCCGCAGCGGCGCTCGACCGTTCGAAGTACGAGCCCGTTCCGCTTTACATCGCGAAGGACGGTATGTGGTACACCGGCGACCACTTGCTCGATGTCGAGGCGTACCGGGATATCGATGAACTGCGCGAAACAGCGATCCCGCTGGCTCTTTTTCCGGGTCCACATGGCACGCTCGAATGTGTAGAAGTCCGGGACGGAGGGGCGTTATCGCATTTGACGCGGCCCCCACGCCGATTCTCGATTGATGTCGTTCTTCCCGGCCTCCACGGCGGCGCCGGTGAGAACGGCGGAGTGCAGGGACTGTGCGAGACGTTTAATGTACCGTACACCGGAAGCGGAATCTTCGGTTCGGCGATCGGCATGGACAAAGTGCTCTCGAAGCACCTGTGTCAAGAAGTGGGCATCCCGGTTGTGGACTTTGTAGCATTTTACGAGCACGAGTGGGCCCACCGGGAGGAGGACGGGCTGGACCGGTGCGAGAAGGAGGTCGGCTATCCGGCGATTGTGAAGCCGGCGCGCGGAGGGTCGTCGATCGGGATCATGCGGGCAGAAGATCGCGAACAGCTGGATGCGGCGATCGAGGACGCGTTTCGGTACGACGATAAGGTCGTTGTCGAACGGGCCGTGCAGGAGCTTCGAGAGATCAACTGCTCGCTTTTGGGCGATGGAACGCATGTCGAGCCGAGCGTGCTGGAGGAGCCCGTCGCGTCTGATGACGACGAGGTGCTAACCTTTCAGGACAAGTACATGCGAGAGGATGATGGCGGGGTAAAAGGCGGAGACAAGGTCGACGGCCCCGGCCCGGAAGGCATGGCATCGCTCGACCGCATCATTCCGGCGGATCTGTCAGATGAGCGCACGCAGGAGATTCAGGATCTCGCCATCCGTATCTTCCGGCTGTTCGAATGTGCCGGTGTCGCACGCATCGACTTCATGATCGACGAGGCGACCGACGAGCTGTTCTTTAACGAGATCAACACGATCCCCGGCTCGTTCTCATTTTACCTCTGGGATCCGTCCGGCGTGCCGTTCGATGAGCTCATGGACCGCATGATCCAGATTGCGCGGAAGCAACACCGGGAGAAAAATGGTCGGGTTCGGACGTATGACGTCAACCTTCTGGCTGAGCGTAGTCTCTCAGGTCTGAAGGGCGCGAAAGGGGAATAGCGGGCATAGTATCGTATCCATCACGTGCGTCGAATCTGGGGAATGACGGGCCGAAGCGTTTCCGAGTCGGATTCCAGGCAGAGCGTTTCACACGTTTGCTGCAAGATTCTCCGCGGACTGGCGGATTGATCGCATATGTTCGGGGGCGCTGGTGATCTTTTCGTGGAGGTCCTGCACCTGTTCTGCGATCGCGTCATCATGGAAGGAGTAGGCGAAGTTGCGAACCTGTTCGATGCGCTGATCGCGATCGGCCTCGGTTCGGTCGCCCTCAGGCAGCGGACGTGCAGCTCCCCAGTCGATATGCATGAGGTCGCCCGTTTCCTCGTTGACGATGAAGTTGGCAGAATGCCAGTCCGGGTTGTTGACCCCGAGAGCCTCGCAGACGTGCTGTGTGGTTAAGACGCGGCGGTAGAGGTCTTCGGTCATACGACTCGAATCGTTTTCGATGTACTCCTGAAGGGTCGGGCCGGGCACGTGATCTTCGATGATAAAACCCAGAAGTGCGGAGAATCGAACGTCGTGGTTAAATGCGGCATGAAGGCGAGGCACAACGTTTTCCTCAAGAACGATACGGACCCGGCCGCGCGGCGTCACCACGGCACCGTTTTTCTCAAGGACCGGCCAGTTCTCCGGCTTGCCATCATAGGTGCGCGCCCCCAGGTTGATGTCGTGGAAGGGCTCGGGTCCAGGCTGTTTGATGACGATACCAAGGGATGGGACTAGGCAAATTGTGCTGCGGCGGTGACGTCCTGCGACATACTCTCCCTTGAGAATGATGTGCACGTCATATTCGGCAGCCCATTTTTGTTGCTGCACGGCGTGTCGTTCGACGGCATCTTCGTCCCCTCGCGCCGCCACGTCGCGCCGGGATTGTTCGACACGCACGAGTCGGTCCAGGAGCGCGTCGCATAGGAGCGGTTGCGGAATCGGTATGCCGTCGGCGGTTCGAAGTGATTGTCTATCGTCGATTGCGGCTACCAGGAGAGGAATCTGCTGCTCGGGAGCAAAGCCCGTCTCTCGGTCGAGAGCGTTCAGACGAACGATCCCTCCAATGATGGCCGTAAGAGGCGCATCTAGTTCCTCCTGGACTCGCTCGACCACATGCTCGCGCTCTGCCCCGAATGCGGCGATGTTCTTTCCGTATCGCGTAAGGGTTTCGGCATGCTGAAGGAACGGGTCCGGAGCATCGCTGCCCAACATGTTTGAATCACCAACACCGACCACACCAAAGTAAATCGGTGTCCAGCCGCCGAGATTGAGCGAAATAAAGTCGGGATCGTCCAGAAAATGAGATGGGATCAACCGGTCGGTGGGAACGCGACGGAGATGGGTATGCGGCGAATCAATCGATAGCAGCGGACCGATGGCGTCTTCGGGGGCTACGTGCGTCGGTAGCTCGTCTAGCGAGCGGGCCCAGGCATCCATCGCGTCGCGCGTCGGTCGCTGCCCGATCACCTCGACGAGCGTACCTCGAGCCTCCTCGTGGTCGGCAGCCGACTGAAGAAAGTCTCGCACCTCCGGGCGGTTGAGCGGAACGGCGACAACGGCGTACATGGCGGACGTTTTGCGAGGAAAAAGGCGAGCGCAAATGGATGCGAAATCAGGCCGACCGGTCGACACAGATAAGGACGCCTTCATCCGGGCGCAACGGGACGATGCCGCTTACCGCCTCGTCCTGTCGTCCATATCGTGTGCTGACCTTGATTTTACCATGCACACCTTCTGCTAACGACCAGGTGCGGGTTTCGCCTGTAAAATTCAGAACGACGACGAACCGATCGGCATCGTCGGTTGAGGCACTGCGAGCGTAGGCAAACACACCGTCTGGAGCGTCGAAGGACCGGTAGCTGCCCGCGTGGAGCGCCGGATGCTTCCGCCGAAGCCGAATCAAACGCTTCGTCAGTGACAGCATCGACGCGGGTTGATCTCGCTGGACCTCCACGTTGACAACGTCCTCCTTGGGCCCGACGGGCAGCCATGGTTCGGCGTCCGGCGGGCAAAACCCGGCATGGAGCGCCGGAGACCACTGCATCGGGGTACGTGCGGGATCGCGGCCAAGGCCGATATCTGGAGTTTTGAGCTCCCACGGGTCTTGGATCATCCCCGGCGGGATGCGTCCATCCAGCATGCCGAGTTCATCGCCGTAGTAAAGGGTTGGCGTTCCCCGGAGCGTGAGCAGGAGCATGTATCCGACGCGAGCCTGGCCCGGCCCGACGCGAGCGGCCAGTCGGTGCTGGTCGTGATTGCCGAGCACATAGTTCGGCCACCCCGATTCCGGCACGTGCCGCTCGTATGCGTCGACGTGCTGCTGCACGGCTTCGGCCGTCCATTCCGAGTGGATCAGGTTGAAATTGAACGGGAGGTGATATTCGTTTGCGTCCTCCCCGTAGAACGCGGTTAGCCGATCCACGGGAAGGGTGACTTCACCGATCAACACGCGGTCATCGTACTCGTCCACGACGTCCCGCAGCATGCGACCGACGACGTGCGCATCGGGGAGATTCTTGGTATACGTCTCCTGCAGTTTCTCATACGGATCCATTCCCGGCTTCCATTCCGGGTTTGGCGGATTGTCTCGCCACTGCGGAGCCACTTTTGCCCGATACGCCACGTCGACGCGGAACCCGTCGACTCCACGATCCATCCAGAAGCGGAGCACGTCGAGCATGGCATTCCGGAGATCCTCGTTGCCCCAGTTCAGGTCGGGCTGTTCCGCAAGGTAGGTGTGCAGGTAGTACTGCCCGGTTGGTTCGTCGAACTCCCAGGCTGACCCCCCTCCGAAGCGACTCACCCAGTTCGTCGGGGGACCACCGTCCGGGCCGGGGTCTTTCCAGAAGTACCAGTCTCGCTTCGGGTTGTCCCGTGAGCTGCGCGACTCTTGAAACCACGGATGTTGATCCGAGCTGTGGTTCACGACATAGTCGAGAATCACCTTCAGGCCAAGGTCGTGCGCCGTCTCGATCAAGCGGTCCGCGTCGTCCAGCGTACCGAAGAGTTCGTGGACATCGGTGTAGTCGGCAACGTCGTACCCAAAATCCGCCATCGGGGATAGATAGATGGGCGAAATCCAGACAGCATCCACGCCAAGCTGAGCGAGGTACGGAAGCCGGTCGGTAATCCCGGGCAGATCTCCGACGCCATCACCATTGGTGTCCTGAAAGCTGCGCGGGTAGACCTGGTACACGATGCCGTGTCTCCACCAGTCGGACATGTGGTCTCTGAGGTCGGGTGTTAGGATGGACGGAAGTCACGAACGTACGAAGAAACGGCGTCGAGAAAAAGAGGCCGAGGTTGTCGTCACGAAACGTGGACAGTGCAACGACATGTGCGACGAGAGAAATGGCGAACGCGACGCAGATTCCCTGTATCACGAAGACGTAGCCGCGAAGTCTAGGCGGCCTTTTTCGGTCGACATTTCCCGTTGGCCCACATGTGAAGATGTAGCATGCGCCACATGCACGGCCTGAACAATTACGATTCCGTCCATATTTCCATGAGGCAATGGTGTCGTTCTACGGTTGAATGTCATACGCCGCTAGCTTCCTGGTGAAAGCACTTGGGTGGCTACGGCTTCTTCCTTCTAAATGACTCTGCGCCATGAATAATACAGTCAACGGCGATCTGCCAGACGTGAACGGTGATGTTCAGAGAGCTGAACATTCGCTGACGGGCGACACCGGCCGGCCGCACGTTGTCGTCATCGGTGCGGGATTCGCTGGGTTGGATGTTGCGAAAGAGCTGACCGACACGGAGTGCGACGTCACGCTCGTCGATCGAAACAACTACCACAAATTCCAGCCTCTGTTGTATGAAGTCGCGATGGCGGGGCTAGAGCCGGACGACATCGCGCACAACGTGCGTCACATTTTCCAGGACGCTGACAACGTCACCTTTCGGCTCGGCACGGTCTGCGGAATTGATGCGGACGGGCAAAGGGTCGAGATCCGCGGTTCCGATCCGATTGCCTACGATTACCTCGTGATGGCGGCGGGAGCGGTGAGCAATGACTTCGGCATTGATGGCGTGAAGGAGCACGGTTTTCCGCTCAAGAACGTCCCGGATGCGGTGAGCCTCCGCAATCACGTTTTGCGGCAGTTCGAACGGTATGACCGTAATCCGAACGCGGTGGAGGAGGGGGCTCTCAACTTTGTCATTGTGGGCGGAGGGCCGACCGGCGTGGAGATGGCGGGCGCGCTCGTCGAACTTTTCGATACGCTGAACGAGGATTTTCAGTCATTCGACACGCGCGAGGTCGCTCGCTGCATCCTGCTTGAAATGGAAGATCACCTTCTACCGCCGTATGAGCCATCACTGCGGCAGTACACGCGAAAAGTGCTGGAGCGTCGCGGCGTGGAGGTGCGGACGGGTACCGTCGTGGACCGCGTGACAGAGAAAGCTGTGATGCTCAAGGACGGGACGCGCATTCCGACGCAGACGCTCGTCTGGGCAGCGGGCGTTCAGGCCAGCCCGGTTGCTGGCTTTGTCGATGCAGCGCATGCGCGCGACGGGCGGCTCATCGTGAATCCAGACCTGAGCGTGGCCGACCGACCGAACGTATTTGCCGTCGGCGACATGGCGGCAATGAAAGATGAAGAGGACAGCGACTCATTCTATCCCCAGCTCGCGCAGGTGGCCATGCAATCCGGACGGCACGCGGCGCGGCAGATTCTGAACCGAATTCGGGAGCGCGAGACGGAAGCGTTTTCCTACACCGACCTCGGACAGATGGCGACGATCGGGCGCAATGCAGCGGTCGCCGAGTTGCCCGGTGGAATCAAGCTTAAAGGCTTTCTGGCCTGGGTCATCTGGGTCTTCATCCATATCGCCAAGCTGGTCGGCTTTCGAAATCGACTCAGCGCCTTCATCAACTGGGGCTACAACTACTTTACGTACAGCCGCTCGGCCCGTCTCATCCTCGACATGGTCCCGATTGACGACGACATTCCCCTGGAGGTCGAAGAAGTCGACCAGAAAATCCGACAACGGCTCAAGGAGGTTGAGGCGTAGACGGCGGGATCGGCTTATTGGTATTGCGGAGGCTATTCAGCGGATGGGGAATTCACGACGGGATCGACTCCGCATCCAGGACGTGCGATTATATTCCATCGCTCGCCTCCCGCCTTTTGAACGACCGCTTAGATGTTTACCCGCGACCTGATTCCGTTTGCATTCGTTTGCGCCCTTGGTTTCGCGTTGTTTGGGACGGGGTGTGATGATGGAAAAGGGACCCCGCCGGACGTGCCCACCGGTCGATTCGAGGTCCGAGTCGAAGGGGCGATGGATCGGACCTTTACAGGGGAGGCTCGCTATCGACTGGTAGATGGTGATCTTGCGGGGTTCGAACTCGTGATCGATTCCACAAGCGGCCTTTCGATCGATGTGGAAAAGGGGCCGATTCGTCGCAAGACGTATCAGGTGGTGGAGTGGCAACTCATGCAGGTGGAACGACCCGGCGGTCCACCGGGAGCCATGGCGTTTCTCGAAACCCCGGACGCGGCCTTTGAGGCAAGGAATGGAACCATCCAGGTGACGTACACCGGAGAGGAGGCAATTGGAGGAAAATTGAGTCTGACGATGGAGGGATCCCGCGAAGGCGTACCCGAGGACACGCACTCGATTCGTGCGGAAGGTGAATGGACCGCGACGCAGTTGCTGGTAGATTAGGTGAAGAAGTGGTCTGTCATTCGGCGATTGCGGGCGTAGAAGCAGTAAGTGAGCATTTTATGTCCTCGGGCACTTGACAAACCACGTCCGTTCCCCGTACCGTTAAAAGCACCATGACGACCCAAACCGTCCATACCACCCGTGCCCGACGACGCGCTCGACGTGAGCGACGTATTCGCACCCGTATGGACGGAATCGACGCGCTGGGCACCATGGCATAAACGTTAGCAAAACGTACTGACCAGGGAACGCCCTTCCCTCTTTGAGACAGGCGTTGGTTCCGACAGGAGCCGACGCCGTTTTGCGTTTGTGTGGCTCCTATAGGTTTCGCGCTCCTCAGGCCTTCTTGTCGCTCGCCACGCAACCGCACGCTCTCATGTCTATCATTCTCGCATTCAGCGGAGGACTCGACACGTCCTTCTGCGTCCCATATCTGAAGGAAACGTACGATACGCCGGTCCACACGGTCACGGTGGACACCGGCGGGCTGCGACCGGGCGATGCAGAGGCGATTGTACAGCGTGCAGAAGACCTCGGCGCAGCGAGTCACTCCCTTGTCGATGGTAAGGCGGCGCTCTACGAGGATCACCTCTCTTATCTCATTCAGGGCAATGTCAAGCGCGGGGGCGTCTACCCTCTGTGCGTGGGACCCGAGCGGGTCGTTCAGGCACGGGTGATGGTGCAGGCCGCCGCTGAACTCGGTGCCACCGCCATCGCGCACGGCTCCACCGGCGCCGGCAACGACCAGGTCCGGTTTGACGTCGCCACGCAGATCCTGAGCCGGGCGATGCTGGGGAAAGAGCTCGACGTGCTCGCTCCCGTTCGGTCTCTCGGGCTCACCCGGGAAGCTTCCACGGCCTACCTGGAGGAACGGGGATTCGACGTTCCCTCCTCGACGACCGACTATTCCATCAACCGGGGGCTCTGGGGCACGACCGTGGGTGGGGCGGAGACGCTCACGACGCACGGACCGCTACCCGACAGCGCCTATCCCGACACCACGGCACCGAAAGACGCGCCGGACGAGCCACTCACACTGAAGATTTCTTTCGAGAAGGGGTTGCCCGTCGCCGTCAATGGAGAAGCGATGGACGGCGTCTCGCTCGTTGAGCATCTGAACGAGGTGGGAGGTCAGCACGGGGTCGGGCGGGACATCCACGTCGGCGACACCATTCTCGGCATCAAAGGGCGGGTCGGATTCGAAGCACCCGCCGCGGAGATCCTCATCACCGCCCACCGGGAGCTGGAGAAACTCGTGCTCTCGAAGTGGCAGCAGGTCAAGAAAGATGAGCTCGCGCAGTTCTACGGGATGCTTTTGCACGAAGCGCAGTACTTCGATCCGGTCATGCGCGACATCGAGGCGCATCTCACATCGTCGCAAGAGACCGTCGACGGGACGGTGACTCTGGAACTCTACAAAGGCGTTGCCCGCGTCCTCGGGGCGGATAGTTCGAACTCGCTCTTCAACGCCTCCCTCGCCACGTACGGGGAGGAAAATGCGCTCTGGGATGGGCGCGACGCGGAGGGGTTCACCCGACTTGCCGGGGTTCAGTCGCTATTGGCGGCGGAGGTCCACTCGTCTTCCACATCGCCCTCGGGTGGCGACGGGGCGCTGGCGCCGCTCGCAAAGGCCGAGCCGCGATAGGTTCGAAGCCGCCCGCCCGCACTGATACCTCCCCGACGCCTGACTTTTCCCGTTATGCCCCTCCACGCGATGAACGACGCTGCCCGTACCAGCACAACCTCCATTCAGCCGGACCTGATTGCCTCCAGCACAGCTCGATGCCAGCTTGGCCCCGACATCGAAATCTCGCCCTACGTCGTCGCCGAAGCCGGTTACACCGTGGCGGTTCGGGCGCTGGAAGAAAAAACGCACTACAACCAGGTCGAGTGCTGTGACGGAAGCTTCCGAACGATCCGAAAGGGTGACGTCATCATCGGCGTGCTCGGCGAGCGGCAGGCGCTGAAAGGCTACAGTGGTGAGATTCCCCGGCATGTGGAGGCGGGAGACACGCTGCACGTGCTCAACCTGGGTGGCATCATCGGGCACTGTGCCTCCGCGCTGCCCGATCTCGGTCCGGCGCTGCGGGTGGAGGTGCTCGGTGCCCCGGTGGTTCACCGAAACGACCGAACGGTCCATGCCCGCATCCAGGACGGTGCACTGGAGCCGAAGCACACGCTGACGGACTCGGTGCCGCTGGTGATGGTCAGCGGAACAGCGATGAACACCGGCAAGACGATGGCCGCGTGCCGTCTCGTGCAGGGCCTGACGGAGAGCGGCTACTCGGTGGCGGCGGCGAAGCTGACCGGCGCCTCGCTCATGCGAGATGTGCGGAAGATGAAGTCGCACGGCGCGACGAATGTCGCCACGTTCACCGATGCCGGGGTCGTCTGCTCGACGAAGGGAGACATGGCGCCGGTGGCGAAGGGGATCGTCCATCACCTGAATCAGGCGGCGCCCGACGTCATCGTGCTCGAGTTGGGGGACGGTTTTATCGGATACTACGGCGTCGACGATCTGCTCTCGGATCGCGAACTCCAGCATCACACGGCTGCACACGTCGTCGCCGCGACGGATCTCGCCGGGGCGTGGGCGGCAGAGCGCATGTTCTTCGAGCGCTACCGGGCGCCGATTACGGCGATAACAGGTCCGGTGACTGATAACGCCGTCGGCCGCCGCTATATCCAGACGCAGCTGGGCATTTCCGCCATGAACGCCCTTCAGCAACCGAACAAGCTGACTGCTGCCGTCCGCGCCACGCTCGACGGTGCCGCGAGCCCGGTGGTAGCCGGGTCGGCGCACGTTGCCCAGGATGCAGCGTGACCTCCGGTCGCACCGCGCACAGGACATTCCGCTCCCCCACGTTTTTGATCTCCATGTCGCATTCCATTGCCCTCCTTCACGGCGCCGGTTACGTCGGCGGTGAACTCGTGAAGCTTCTCCATTCCCATCCGAACCTCGACCTCGCGGCGATAACGAGTCGCACCTACGCCGGTGAGCCGGTATATCAGGCGCACCCGGCGCTGCGAGGACAGGTGAATCTGTCGTTCTCCGATCCTACAGATCTCGACCTGAGCGACGTGGATGCTGTGGTGGTGGCAGCCGAGCACGGTCGCGGAATGCATCTCGTGCCGCAGCTCCTGGCGTCCGGGTTTGCCGGTCCCATCGTTGACCTCAGCGCGGACTTCCGGTTGAGCTCGCCCGCCATGTACACCGAGTGGTACGAGGAAACCCACGTCGCGCCGGACCTGATCGACGCCTTCGTCTACGGCCTCCCGGAGCTCAACGCGCCGTACGCGTCCGAAACCAAACTCATCGCGAACCCCGGATGCTACGCGACCGGTCTCGCGCTGGCTCTCGCTCCGCTCGCAGCGCAGAACGTGAAGCTTAGCGCTCACGTCACCGCATGCACTGGGGCGTCGGGGTCCGGCGCGTCTCCCTCCGCTGCCACGCACTTTCCCGATCGCGACGGAAACGTTCGAGCGTACAGCGTCCTCTCGCACCGGCACACGGCCGAAGTGCAGCAGTCGGTTGGCGAGCACATCGACCTGTCGTTCGTGCCGGTCAGCGGACCGTGGACGCGCGGCATCTGGGGCACGATTCACCTCTCATGGCCGGCGGCGACTGCGGAAGCTGAGGTGTCTGAGTGGTTCGCCGCGGCCTACGCGGATGCGCCCTGCGTCCGCCTCTCCGCTGGTTCGTTGCCCGAACTGCGGCCGGTGGTCGGCACCCCGTTCATGGACATCGGATGGCATGTTTTGGGCGAGAAACTGGTCGTCGGGTTTGCGCTGGACAATCTGCTGAAGGGGGCGGCGAGCCAGGCGATTCAGAACCTGAATCTGCTCCTGGGACTCCCGGAAACTGCCGGCTTGCTTGCCTCACCGTCCGCGATGCCGTCCCACAAACTCGCCGTCTCTGCAGGGTGAACTCGCACCGTGCGAATGGCCCCCAAGATCTCATTTTGATGACCGAACTCATGACGACTGACGAAACGATTGCCGTCGAACAGGCGCTCGAAATTCCGACTTACAGCAAGATGCCGATGGCGCTGGTGCGAGGCGACGGTTCTTACGTGTACGACACGGAGGGAAACGCCTACCTCGACTTCTACGGAGGCCACTGCGTCTGCATCCTCGGTCACTGTCCTCCACGCGTGGTGAAGGCCATCCAGAAGCAGGCGGGCGAGCTCCTGTTTTACTCGAACGTCGCGCATAGCCCGATTCGGGCGGCGGCGGCTCAGTCCGTCGTCGAACTCGCGCCCGACGGACTCGGCAACGTCTTTTTCGCCAACTCCGGCTCGGAAGCAAACGAGACGGCCCTGAAGCTTGCGCGCAAATACACCGGTCGCTCCGGTGCCGTGGCGATCAGCGGGGGCTTTCATGGTCGAACCCTCGGCGCGCTCGCGACGACCCACAAGTCTATGTACCGCGAGCCGTACCTCGACGTGCTGCCGGAGACGCACTTCGCACCGTACGGCGATATCGATGCGATCGCCGATCTCCTCGCGTCGGGAGAGATCGCGGCCGTCATTCTCGAGGCCATCCAGAGCATCGCCGGCATGCGCATGGCCTCTACTTCCTTCATGCAGGAGCTTCGCGAGCTGTGCACGGAGCACGGCACGATGCTGATTCTGGACGAGGTGCAGACGGGCGTCGGTCGCACCGGGACGTTCTCGATCAGCGAGCACTATGGCATCACCCCCGACCTGATTACCATGGCGAAGAGCCTGGGAGCCGGCGTGCCGGTCAGTGCGGTGCTCGTGCATGACGACATCGCCGAGACAGTCGAGTCCGGCGATCAGGGTTCGACGTTCGGCGGTGGAATGCTGGCGATGGCAGCCGTGAAGGCCACGCTGGATCAAATCGTCGACGAGCGTCTGATGTCGCGCGCCGAAGAGATCCACTCCCGTCTGGCCGACGCGCTCGGTTCATCCGTCGCGGAGCTGCGAGGGAAAGGCTGTTTGATCGGCCTCAAGCTGGATCAGCCGGTCGCGCCGGTGATCGAGGCCCTTCGCGACCACGGTGTTCTCGTGGGAGGGTCGGTAGACCCGCACGTGATGCGTCTCATGCCGCCGCTCACGACGACGGATGCCGAGATCGAGGTCTTCGCCTCGGCCCTCACCGCTGCCCTCGACACCGTCGCCGATCTGGAGGTCGCCTGAGCGCCCTTCGTCAAGCGACCCCGGTCTTCTTCACGTTCCGATCGAACGATCAAAATGACTCCCTCCACTGCATTGTCCCATTCGTCCGCCTTTTCCAAAGAGGCACCTGCAACCATTCACTCGCTACACGAGAGCAAGAAGCAGCGACATGTCCTCAGCATCGGCGACCTCGACGATGCGACCTGGCGCCATGTCATCGATTCGGCGATCATCTACAAGAAAGCAGGGGTCCCGAGCAAGCCGATTGCGAGCGGGAAAAGTCTCGGGCTGGTTTTCCTGAATCCGTCGCTACGCACGCGGACGTCGATGGAGCTCGCGGCCCAGCGCCTCGGGGCCAACGTCACAACGCTGACGCCGGGACAGGACGCCTGGCAGCTGGCCTTCGGCGACGGCGTCGTCATGGACGGCGTGGAGGCCGAGCACGTGCGCGATGCGTTCGCCGTGCTATCGCGCTATGTGGATGCCCTCGGCGTGCGGGTGTTTGCCTCGGGGACGGATCATGAGAAGGACGTTGCCGACGTGATGATGAAGGAAATCGCCGACGCCGCGACGGTGCCCGTGATTAACCTCGAGTCCGCGATGCATCATCCGTGTCAGGCGCTCGCCGACGCCGCCGTGATGGCCGATCACTTCGACGGAAAGGCCGCCGGGAAGAAATTTGTGCTCACCTGGACGCATCATCCGAAGGCCTTGCCGATGGCGGTGCCGAACTCGGCTCTCCTCGCTGCGGCGCGGTCCGGCATGCACGTCACGGTCGCGCGGCCGGATTCCCATGTGCTGGAGTCCTCCGTGATGGACACGGCATCGACCCTCGCCGAAACGCACGGCGGTAGTGTCATGGAGAGTAGCGATATGGACGCCGCGATCGAAGGAGCCGATGTCGTCTACGCGAAAGCGTGGGGCGGACCGATGACCTACACGGACCCGGAGAAAGAGGCATCGCTCCGCACGTCGCTGTCAGACTGGCGGGTCACGGCCGAGCACATGGCATCCACGCGAAACGGTCGGTTCATGCACTGCCTGCCGGTGCGTCGCAACGTGGTGGTCGATGATGCCGTGCTCGATGGGCCGCAGGCGATGCACATCGATCAGGCGGAATATCGTCTTCACGCACAGCAGGCGCTCCTGGAGCACGTGTTCGACTGCTGACACGTGCCGGAGCGATGAGAGCGTTTTTCTTCCCCATAGAACGTTGTGACCATGAAGGCAGATGACTCAGATTCCTCCCCCTCGGAGGCCGGAGTGACCGTCGTAAAGATTAGCGGCACCCTGCTGGATCAGCCGGCAGACCTGGACGCATTCTGGCGTTCCGTCGCAAATCTCGCGGACAGCGGACCGCTCGTGCTCGTGCACGGCGGGGGAAAGCAGGCCACGGCGCTCGCCGAACGGCTGGGACATACGCCGACGGTGGTGCAGGGGCGTCGCGTGACCACCGACCTCGACCTCGACATCGTGCAGTGGGCGCTCTGCGGGAAAATCAACACCCAGCTGGTCGCCGCCGCGAAGCAGCACGGCCTGCGTGCGGTCGGCCTCTCCGGCGCCGACGACTCGATGCTTCAGGTGGAGAAGCGTCCGGCCTGGACGGTGGACGGGGAGCAGGTAGACTTCGGCTGGGTGGGCGATGTCGTCGGGGTCGATCCCGACGTCCTGCATCATCTCGTGGCGTCTGGCCGCGTGCCCGTCGTGGCTCCGCTCGGTATCGATGACGCCGGTCAGGTTTACAACGTCAATGCGGACACCGTCGCGCAGAACATCGCCGCAGCGCTCGGGGCGTCGAAGCTGCTTCTGGTGACAGCATCCGGTGGCGTCCGGCGCGAGGCCGAGTCAGCGGAAACACACCTCGACACCTGCGACGCCGACATGGTGGCGACGGGCATCGCGGAAGGCTGGATCGAGGGCGGCATGCGCGTGAAAGTTGAAACCGCCCTCGCTGCTCTCGACAGCGGTGTCCGGGAAGCATTTATCTGCGCCGCGAACGACCTTCTGGCCCGCTCGCATGCAACTCAGGTCGTTGCTTGAAACCCCATTTCGGTACGCCACTCCTTCCCGCTTGATTTCACCTGACAATGCCTCTTCCCACCGTTCCATCTTCGACGGATCAGCAGACCGATCCCGTCGACCTGCTCCGCTCATTGATAGCCATTCCCTCGCTCAGCGGGGAGGAAGGCCCGGCTGCGGACTTGATCGAGCACGTCGGGCGCAGTGCCGGAGTTGATGTCTGGCGAAAAGACGACAACGTAGTGCTTTCGGTTGGCGAGGGGGAGAACGTCTTGCTTCTCAACTCGCACCTCGACGTGGTGCCGCCGTCCGACGGGCACCACTACGCGCCGTTCGATCCGGTGGTGAAGGACGGATGGCTCTTCGGGCGCGGCAGCGTCGACGCGAAGGCAAGCGGAGCAGCGATGATGTCCGCTCTTCTAGAGGCGGCTTCCTCCGGATCGATGCCAGCAAATGGGCAACTCATGGTTGCACTCACGGCCTGCGAGGAGGGCGGAGGGATGTACAACGGACTCCAGGATATTCGCCCCGACGTGCCGGAGCCGGCCGCGGTGGTTATCGGCGAACCGACGGGCCTCATTCCGTGCGTGGCGCAGAAGGGCCTGCTCATTTTGAAAATCCACGCGCACGGGACATCCGCTCACGCCGGGCGGCCGCACCTCGGCGTCAACGCAATCACGCGAGCGGCAACAGCGGTTCAGGAGATCGAGCAGCTCATTCTGGAGAAGGAAGATCCTCATCTCGGCGCCCCGACGGTTACCGTGACCACGATCGAGGGCGGGAGTGCGAGAAATGCCGTTCCCGAGCACTGCGTGTTTGCTGTCGACATCCGTACAACACCGGCTTACACGCACACGGAGATTATCGACAGGGTGCGGTCGGCGCTGCAGCCGTATGACGGCGTCGAGGTCGAGGTCTACAGCAACCGTTTCGTGCCGTGCGCCACGCCGGAGAACGCTCCGATCCGGCAAGTGGCGATCGACGCCTCCTCGGCGCTGCACGGAGAAGCGGTCGTCCCATTCGGGTCGCCTACCGCCTCCGACTGGATCTTCGTCCAAGACCTTCCCGCCGTCAAGCTGGGGCCGGGCGACAGCAACCGTTCGCACACCGCGGACGAGCGAATCCGCGTGTCGGATGTCCACAGCGCGCAGCGACTCTACCTCAATCTCGCCCGCACGTATTTCGAGCGGACTGCAGCGTAGCTCAACTGCCCCGCCGAACCGCGTCCCAACCTCTTTACTGCACCGCATACCATGCCGAATCTGTGGGAAAAGTCCACGACCGATGCTGCTACCGCGACGACCGCGCCCGACGACTGGGTCATGCGCTTCACCGTGGGAGACGACTATCTGTGGGATCGTGTGCTGCTGCCGTATGACGTCACGGCGACGCGCGGTCACATCTGGGGGCTCAAGAAAATCGGTGTTCTATCGGAGAAGGAGTACGCTGATGTCGAAGACGCACTCGACGACGTGATGGCCGCGTTTGAGTCCGGCACGATCACCGTCACCCCTTCGGACGAGGACAGCCACACCGTCATCGAAAACGAACTGACGGAGAGGCTCGGCAGCGTCGGGGAAAAGATTCACGCGGGGCGCTCCCGAAACGATCAGGTGCTCGCGGCCCTCCGGCTGTACCTTCAGGATGCGATCCAGCACATCGGTCGGCAGGTCGGGGGACTGGTGGACGCGCTGTGCGGTCTGGCGGAGAGGCATCCGGATACGCTGATGCCCGGCTACACGCACCTGCAGCGCGCCATGCCGTCGACCGTGGCGCTGTGGGCGCTCGGTTATGCTGAGACGCTGGTGAGTGATCTCGACGGGTTGCGGCACGTACGCGAACAGGTTAACGTCTCGCCGCTGGGAAGCGCGGCGGGCTACGGTGTCCCGCATCTGGACCTGCCGCGCGAAGAGGTGGCCGAGCGCCTCGGCTTTCGCGCTGTGCAGACGCACGTGACGAGTGTGCAGCTGAGCCGGGGGAAGCACGAGATGGCAGTGGTTCACGCCCTCGTCCAGATGATCGGCACCGTCAACCGACTGGCGTCGGACCTCATCCTGTACGCGACGAGCGAGTTTGGCTTCGTCGATCTTCCGGATGCGCACTGCACCGGGTCGAGCATCATGCCGCAGAAGAAGAATCCGGACGTGCTGGAGCTGTCGCGAGGGGCATACGCGGGGCTCGTGGGCGAACTGCAGAGCCTGGCTGTGCAGCCGGCGAACCTGCCGGGCGGGTACCACCGTGATTTGCAGCGCACGAAGGGCGCGCTGATGCGGAGTTTGCAGCAGAGCCGGGACGTCCTCGATGCTGTTACCGCCGTGGTCGAGGGCGTGACGTTCCAGAGGGAGCGAACCGAAGCCGCGTGTACGCCGGACCTTATGGCAACGCACCGTGCGCTGGAGCAGGTCGCGGAGGGCGTCTCGTTCCGGACGGCGTACCGGGAGGCGGCGGTCGATCTGAACGGAGCGGCCTCGCTCGACCCCGCGGACGTGCTGGCGACGTACGCGACACCCGGCTCCCTGGGGCGGGAGCGGCCGCAGGTTGTGCGGGTGATGCTGGACCAGCAGGAATGGCTGGAAAGGGTTGAAAGTGGGAAAGGGTGAAGGTATGAAAGTGTAAAGGTCGGAATGGGGGGCGCGAGCGCAGAAGCCTTCCCGTGACAGCGGCGCACGGCCGTGCGCCGGTAAATTCATGGGCCTCTATCGGATCGCCAGCGTTTCAACGTGAGGAGAAAGTTTCGTTGAACCCGCGGGTGGGTGTTGCCGCAGGCGAACCGACTGTAAAGCTGCTGCGTAACGGAAAAGCTATTACCTGCAGAGGTCTTTGCACGGGAGTAGCTTTGCGTCCCCTGTGAGTGACCACGGTTTCGACACATTGCCCCGCCAGTGCGGGCCGATGTCGAGTCCGCGCTGCTCTCTGGATGCATTCTTTTGCCAGCCCTTTCATTTGTGTGTCGGAGGCGACGCATGGTCAACGAAATCCTTCCGCTCATCCGTGAGCACGACCGGTTCTTTATCATCACCCACATCCGCCCGGACGGCGATGCATTGGGATCGCAGATCGCGCTCGGTCTCTTTCTCGAGAAAATGGGGAAGCAGGTCGCGATGATTAACAGCGATTCCCCACCGTACAACCTTGATTGGCTTCCGGGCTCGGAGAAGGTGGAGGTATACGACGGGGCGCTGTCTCAACGAGAAGCGATTCTCGAGGCGGATGTCGCGTTCGTGCTCGACACCAATGATGAAGATCGGCTGGGACATCTCGGGTCGACCGTTCGGAAGACCGACGCCGTCAAGGTGCTGATCGATCACCACATGGAGCCGGAGAAGTGGTTCGATGTGCCGTTTGTCCGCAACACGGCAGCAGCAACGGGGTCGTTGGTCTACGAAATTATTGATGCGCTGGACCCGTCGCTCATCGACGCGGATATCGCCACGGCGTTGTACACAGCGATCATGACGGACACCGGTTCGTTCCGCTACAGTCACGTCACGCCCGACCTGCACCGCATGATCGCTGACATTCTGGAGCGCGGAGAGATCGAACCCGCACCGATCCACGAGAATATTTTCGACCGGAAGTCAATGCCGGGGCTGCGCCTGCTCGGTCGGATGCTCAATCGGATTCGCACGCGCCACAACGGGCAAGTTGCCTACTCCGTCGTGACGCAGCGGATGGTGGATGACACGGGAGCAAGCTGGGACGACAAGGACGGCTTTGTCAACTATATCTTGTCGATCGACGGCGTGAAGGCGGCTCTTCTCTTCTCTGAGGTAAGCGATGGGGCGAAGATAAGCTTCCGATCTGAGGCCGACACGCGCGTCGATGAGTGGGCGCGCGCCTTCGACGGAGGGGGGCACCGAAACGCATCCGGCGCATACGTCAAGCGTCCGTCGTTTGAGGACGTCATCGAAGACGTGATGGACGTGGCCGATCGGTACATCGATATCGATCCGCCCCACAATCTCGGCGATGGCCTGTCAGCGGAAGACGCGTCCTACCTGGAAACCATGATGAAGGCCCGGTCTGGCGATAAGTAGCCGCTGTTTCGACATACTCTCTCACGCACCCGACCCGTTCGCATGACCGTTACCGTCGCGACTGATTCTCCGGCCGAATTATCTGCTGACCTTCTTCTGGTTCCTCTTCCGTCGGAGCGATCCGACGAGGTGCTGAGCGAACTGGAATCTCATCTGGGACAGGCCGCACGCCGCGCCGCGGATGACTTTGACGGGAAGGCAGGAGAATCTCTCCGGGTTTACGCCGATGTGGCGGCGGGTCGCGTCGTGTTCATCGGGACCGGGGATGCTGTGGCCGACGAAGACGAGGTGACGGAGACGCTCCGTCAGGCTGCGGCAGCAGGAGCCGCTGAGGCACAGAGCCTGAAAGCCGAAAGGGTTGCGGTCCTGCTTCCGCACGTGTTTGGAGATGCCAAGGCAGCCCCCGCCTTTTCTGAGTTTCGGGCCGCGCAGGCGATGGCAGAAGGCTTCACGCTTGGCTCGTACCGGTTCACGCAGTACAAGACCGATGACGAGAAGGCACCGAGCATTTCAAATTTAACGTTTCACGTGTCATCGACGGACGATGCGGACAGCGTTCAGCAGGGGGCGACGCGTGGCGTGCATCTGGCCGATGCGACCTGTTTTGCTCGCGACCTGGTCAACCTCTCCCCGAACGACAAGACCGCGCCGCTTTTCGCCGATCGGATTGCGGCGTCCGGCGAGGAACACGGATACAGCGTTGAGATCTGGGACCTCGAGCGCATCCAGAAGGAAGGCTTCGGGGGGCTGCTGGCCGTCAATCTCGGTTCGATCGAGCCGCCAACGTTCTCCGTTCTCGAACACAAACCCGATGACGCGACGAACGAGAAACCAGTCGTCCTCGTCGGCAAAGGAGTCGTATTCGATACGGGCGGGCTCTCGCTCAAGGACACGAAAGGCTCGATGGACCTCATGAAGTCCGATATGGCCGGCGCAGCAGCGGTCGTGGGAGCCTTCGAAGCACTCGCCGATCTAGATGTGCAGCTGCACGTGATTGGCTTAATCCCGGCGACCGATAACCGTCCCGGAGAGAATGCTTATGTCCCGGGCGACGTGATCACGATGCATTCTGGAACGAGCGTCGAGGTCCTGAATACCGACGCGGAGGGTCGTCTCTTGCTTGCGGACGGACTCTCATACGCGAAACGATTCGACCCTGAACTCGTGATCGATCTTGCCACCTTGACCGGAGCGCAAGTCGTTGCTCTGGGGGGCGAGGCTGCAGCGGTCATGACCAGCGAAACCGACGGTTCGGCCGAGCATCTCTACGCCATACAGCGCGCGGGAGAGCGGAGCGGCGAACGGGTCCATCCACTACCGATGTACGCGTCCTATAAAAAGCAACTGGAATCTTCCGTTGCCGATATCAAGAACGTCGGCGGCCGGGAAGCAGGATGCATCACGGCAGGAAAATTCCTTGAGCACTTTGTCGACTACCCCTGGATGCACATCGACCTTGCCGGTCCTGCATTTCTTTCTTCCGCGAAATCGTACCGCCCTGTGGGAGGGACCGGATTCGGCGTCCGCTTGCTGCTATCGTACCTCGAACAATACGCGACGACGCGCGGCTGACGGTTCAATTCTACCGCGCCATGCAAATCGTATGCGTTATCGGGCATACATTGGGCTACGATCGGGTGGGCACGGCGCTTGCACGACATATCCGCCCGCGCAGCTCTGAGTGATCCTGCTCTCTGCTCGGCGACCGGCATCGGTCTGTATTCCACCGCTCCGGCGTTCTCTGACCTCGTGTTTGCACCTCGAACGACCCTTTTCTCTATGCCGATACAGCGACCAACGTATCAGCGCCCCGACCCCTCGGATGCTCCCAACGGGGAGCGGACTCGCCTGGCGATTACGCTGGGGGACCCCAATGGCATCGGCCCGGAGGTGTTGCTTAAATGTCTGCATGACCCGGAACTGACCACAACCATGGCGCCGATCGTGATCGGGTCGCCCCACGTACTGCGTGTACATGCGGACACGCTCGGCTATTCTGATCTCCCGATTCATTCAGTCACTGAGATTCCAGAGGACGTCCCGGAAACCGGCGTTACGGTTCTTGATGTGACCGAGGGCGAACCGTCGGAGGTGCAGTTTGGTGAGGTTACCGAACAGGGAGGAACCCTTGCGATGAAAGCGGTCGACCGCGCCGTGGACGCCTGCATGAGCGGGGACGTTGCGGCCATGGTGACCGCGCCGATTTCAAAGGACGCCATTGCTCAGGCTGGATATGACGTGCCGGGGCACACGGAGTTTATCTCGCAAAAAGTCGGCGGGTACGAACCCACGATGATGATGGTAGCCGGAACGCTTCGCGTCGGTCTGGTTACCGCTCACATTCCGATTTCACAGGTCGCGGAGGGTATCACCCAGAAAGCCATTCGCACGAAGCTCGACGTGATGGTGGAGTCGCTGGTTCAGGACTTTGCTATTCCCGAACCGCGCGTGGCGGTGCTGGGGCTGAACCCACATGCCGGTGACGGCGGCGTCCTGGGCTCGGAGGAACAGGAAATCGTCGAGCCGACCGTGAATGCGGCTCGTGCGGATGGGTTGAACGTCCACGGCCCGCTGGCGGCAGACGGGTACTTTGCCACGCAGCTCAACCAGGGGTACGATGCCGTGCTGGCGATGTACCACGATCAGGGTCTGGTGCCGTTCAAGGCGCTGGCGTTCGACCGGGGCGTCAACTACACGGCGGGACTTCCGATTGTGCGGACCTCGCCGGATCACGGCACGGCGTACGGTATCGCCGGGCGCGGTATGGCCCTGCCCGGCTCCATGCGAAGCGCCATCGAGGAAGCCGTCGCAATTGCTCGCCATCGCGCAGCGAAAATGACGGTTTGACACGTCAGACATACAACATGTTAGCATCGACACCGGGAGCTCCTCCATCGGGAGCTCCCGTTTTTATATGGTGGAGCGGAGAGAGTGGACGACGAAATGGTCCTGGCCGCACGGTCTGAACATATGGCGTGGTCGGTGCTTCTGCGTTACCTTTCTGGGGGAAATAGCGGCGTAAATACATGCAGGTGCTGAAGAAAACGACTCATCCTGCCTTTCTTACCGCCACTCGGTGGAGCTTCGGTTTCGGTTGTAGATCCTCAGACATGTTTATCAATGTTGACCACCCGGTTGCTGACGCTTTCACGATGGATGACGCTTCTTTTTATACTGTTCGCCGTCGCGGGAGTGGGCTGCCGCTCCACGGGACCGCTGACCGTATCTGCCCCGATGCTTGCGGACGTGAACGATGCCATGGCAGGCGAGACCGTCCGACTCTATAAATCAGGGACCCAGACGTACAGGAAGGTGTCTCAAGTAACCCTTTCGGCCGACTCGATGTACTTCGTCGACGGTCCGCAGTACATGCGCGGTGGTCATGATCGGCCCATGGAGCAGATCGCCATCGGACGCGTGGACTCCCTGCGGATCAAATATGCCGGAGGCGGAGGCGTTGTCGGAGGACTCGTAGGGACGGTACCGGGGGCCTTTCTTGCTCTTGACGCCGCGGCGGCCGGGCGGGAATGCGAAACAATTTACTGTGGTATCTCGACCGCGATGGGGCAGGCGATCGGCATTGGACTCGCCGTCATCGGGCTCGGCGTCGGCGCGATCATTGGCAATGCCGTGGACGACGACGTGCAGACGGTGTACAGGTGGCCGGTCGAGGACTATCTGGAATAGGCGGAGTCGGGCACCCCGTCCACTGCCGCCCGATTCGCACGTGATCATGTACATCGAACGACTGGCGCTGGATCGTGGCTAACCCGTACGACGCACTTGCTGAGGTATACGACGCAGCCATGGCACACGTCGACTATGATAGATGGGCGCGCTACGTTCATCAATGCCTGCAGGTACACGGGGACGAGGTGATCTCCGTGCTCGAGCTGGGAGGTGGGACCGGCTCGCTAGCACGACGACTTCAGCCGCTCGGCAACTACGAGTACGTTCTTACGGACGGGGCAGCGGCCATGGTCGAGCAGGCACGGGCAAAGCTGGACGCAGCGAACATGCCGGCGACGTGTGCGACGGCGGGGTTTACGACTGTTACGCTCGCTGGACTGGAGCGGCGAGAACCGTTTGATGCTGTCGTACTTGTCTACGATGGCCTGAACTACCTCACGGAAACGGAGGAGGTTCGAGCCTGTCTTGAGCGTGTGAAAGGCCTTCTCCGCGAGGGAGGCATTGCAGTGATCGACCATGCGACGCCGGCGAACTCCGAGGACCACGAGCGGGAGTTCTTCGATCGAGGTACCGTGCACGGAATGACCTACTCGCGCCACTCCGAATACGACGCAGACACAGGGCTTCACCGGACGACATTCGACGTCGTTAAGCAAGGCCGCCACTTTCACGAGGAGCACGTTCAGCGGACCTACGCGCCGCATACGATCGCGGATCTGATTTCAGGCAGTGATCTCAAGGTAGAAGCCGCCTACGACGCATTCAGCTTCGACTCGGCTCATGATCGCAGTCACCGGGTCCATTGGGTATTGCGAAAGGGGACGTGACACGCGCATCCGGACGCGAGCCGACGGTCTGGTCGACACCGTCGAATGAGACGATCCAGATTCGAATTGAGCTTTCGTGTGTCAGGCTTGATCGTGGAACGGAAAATCCCGACCTTGGTGGCGCTGATCCAATGCCGCTACGTTAGCGCCTCCTCGAAGCAGTTCGTTTTTTCCTGCCGTCCGGCTCCCCACCCCGTTCGATGATTAGTTTTAATAATGTCTCCGTGTCGTTCGATCTTCCGAACGGAGAGTCCCGAACCGTCGTCGAGAATGTGTCGATGGATCTCGATCGGTCCGACATGGCGTACCTGATTGGGCCCACCGGCAGCGGCAAGAGCACCCTTCTCCGCCTGCTGTACATGGACCGGTTCCCTGACGAGGGCGTCGCGCAGATTGGCGATTATCGGTCGGATTTGATCGATCGCAGCGAAATCCCGTATCTGCGTCGCTCGATCGGCGTCGTATTTCAGGACTTCCAACTCCTCCCGGATCGAAGCGCCTACGATAACGTCGCGTTCGCGCTCTATGCGACCGGGAAGAAACGATCCGAAGTGAAGTCGCGCACGATGAAGGCTCTAACACGTGTCGGCCTGAATCACAAGCGCAGCAACTTTCCCCACGAGCTTTCTGGTGGAGAACAGCAAAGAGTCGTCATCGCACGGGCCATTGCAAACGATCCGTGGGTTCTGCTGGCGGATGAGCCAACCGGGAATCTCGATCCGGTGGTTGCCGACGAAATCCAGGAACTGCTCGTTAGCCTTCATCGGCAAGGGATGACGCTGATGATGGCAACCCACGATTATCGCCTCGTGAAGAAATATCCGGCGCGAACGTTTGCCTTGATGAATCGGCAACTCATCGAGATCGATCCGGAGTCGCTGTAGCATCGTACTGCATTTCCAATCGGTCGATGTTCGTGGCACCGGACCGGTATGATCCTGCGTCTTAACGCGAGCATGCGTCATGCAGGTGTTGCTTCGTTGCCTAACAGAAGCCGTATGTGCGCCCGACGTCATTTACAAGACGGTAGCGGTAGACGATGATGAATCGAATCCTGGATCCGGCCGTGCGGCTGTACGACTGGATGGATCAGCGCTGGGAGGGCGCGCGGACTCGTCGGAGTGTGGGGAATGTTCTTTTGCTCAGCTTTTTTGTCTCGCTGATCGTGATCGAGCTGAGCCGGCAGGGGCTTGTCCCTGGCGTAATGGGGACGCGGATTCCCACAAATCATTTCTACGCGATTGATGTCGCGTTCACGCTCTTCCTCGTCGTCGAGGTGGTGGGGCTTGTGTTCGGACTTGCGACCAGCGTCGCGGACGCGCTCGGCAAACAGTTTGAGATCTTCTCGCTGATCTTGCTGCGGCAGTCGTTCAAAGAGCTCGTTCATTTCTCTGAGCCGATCCAGTGGGGGCTCGACTCCACTACCGGGTTCCTGGGCCTGCCTGAGGCGGTCCTTTACGTGGTTGTCGATGCGACCGGAGCGCTGCTCATCTTTGCGATCATCTCGGTCTATTACCGGATGCAGCAGCACCGTCCGATCACAGACACCGAGGCGGAGCAGGCTCGCTTCGTGGCGGCGAAGAAGCTGCTCTCCGTCACCCTTCTCGCGATCCTTGGGGGACTTGTCGTGGTGACTGCGGTCGACTTCGTGATCCACGGACGCGCTCTGGCGTTCTTCGACACGTTCTATACGATCCTCATCTTCAGTGACGTGTTGATCGTGTTGATCTCGCTGCGCTACAGCGCAACGTACCACGTGGTCTTCCGGAATTCGGCCTTTGCCGCCGCTACCGTCATGATTCGGCTTGCTCTAGCCGGGCCGCGCGTTGTAGATGCCGCGCTGGGAATTATCGCTGCAGGCTTTGCTGTTGGGCTCACGGCAGCGTACAACCGAGTTGCACCCGCACTCGAGCAATCTCGCAAGCGGAATGTGGCCCGAAAAGGGCTCGGCGAAGAGACGGGGGCGCCACCGCCTCCGGGAGAGCTGGAGCACGAAGCTACGTCCGGTACGAAAGATGACATAACCGAGCCCGATCTGCAGGGCCATGGCGGCGAGGAGTCGCTCGATTCATGATCGCCGCGACCCGTGCGAGGTCACCGGGATTCCCCGACGGGCTGTTGATTGATCTAGCCGGGTTCTGCCCCGGCAAGGCTGGGCCACCGCAAATGACTCGGTGTGACGCGACGCTTGCACCAACCCTCTCCGTTTCCTACATTACAAAGATGTAATCGGCGAGCGCTCTCACGCCCGCCTTATCAACGAACGTCTTGTTATGAGTCTACTGGCGGTTCTTTGTCGACACATGTTTGTGGGCGAGGTCTTCCCCGATCGTTCCACGATTCGAGCCGTCTATAATAATACTGAATCCAAATGACGTTGTCCGGATGCTGTGTCTCGGCCGCAGGGGATGGTTCGGTCGAGAAAGGGTAAAAAGGCGTCGCTGGGAACGATCCATGCTTGTTTCTGCGGTTTGAATCACCCGGGCGAACGAAGCAGACCCCGACATTAGAATTTGGATTTGGTATAACACGTTCTCTTTCTGCCCTCGACGCATCTGAATTCGTCAGATCGTCCTGTGACCCGATGTGAGTTTTTGCGCGCGGTTGTCGATGTCGCCGACACGGGTCGCACGCACCATCACCCAAGGTATTCTCGCCACGTCAACCTTTATGCTTGAGTCACTCGAAATGGTCATCGGCGTCCTGGAACAGTATGTTTGGAATGAAGGGATCCCGACTGGCACCGGCAACGACATTCCGTGGGTTGTCATTCTTCTTCTCGGCGCCGGCCTCTACCTCACGTTCCGTCTTGGCTTTATCCAGTTTCGCCGCCTCTGGCACGGTTTCGCAGTTACGTCCGGTAAGTACGACGATCCCGACGAACCGGGCGATGTCCCGCACTTCCAGGCGCTGACGACGGCGCTATCGGCAACGGTCGGCATCGGAAATATCGCGGGTGTTGCGCTTGCGATTCACTGGGGTGGTCCGGGTGCGCTGTTCTGGATGTGGATCACCGCTCTCCTCGGAATGGCGACGAAATACAGTGAGGTGACCCTCGCCCAGTACTTCCGAGACGTCAACATCGGTGGCGAAGGCGAAACGAAGAGCTGGCTCGGGACGGTGTCTGGCGGGCCAATGTATTACATCGAAAAGGGACTCGGCTCCAACTGGACGTGGATGGCGATTTTCTTCGCTGTCATGCTGATGATTACGTCGTTCCTGACCGGTAATGCCGCTCAGGCGAACACTGTGACGGACACGATGATGGAGTACAGCGACTGGTTCGCTATGGACCCGGTGTCGTTCAAGTACGTCGTCGGTGCCATTGTCGCTGCGATCGTTGCCGTCGTCATCATCGGTGGCGTAACGCGAATTGGCCGCGTGACGAGTATTGTTGCACCGGTTATGGCCGGTATCTACGTGCTGGGCGGCCTCGTCATTCTCGCCCTCAACGCATCCGATGTCCCAGCGGCGTTCGGTGCCATCTTCACCGAGGCCTTTAACCCGAGCTCCGGTGTCGCCGGAACGGGAGCCGGCGTCTTCCTTCTGACGATGATGTACGGCGTTCGGCGCGGTCTCTTCTCGAACGAGGCTGGACAGGGATCGGCCCCCATTGCTCACTCGGCCGCAAAAACCGACGAGCCGGTGAGTGAAGGTGTGGTTGCGCTCCTCGAACCGTTCATCGATACGATTATCGTTTGCTCGATCACGGGTCTCGTCATCATCGTGACGGGTGTGTGGGACGATGCCGTTCCGACGCGCATGGACCTCAACGCCGGCGCAATCAGCTACCGCGTTCAGGGAGAAAGTGGCGTGATGGCGGGAGGAGAACCGCCTGCCGAAGTTCCTGTCGTAAATGGTACGCCACAGGTCCCGATGGGCACCTCGCAGCTCGCCTGGAATGAGGCGATCGTGGCGCGCTTCTACGTCTCCTGCGCCAACGACTGCGAAACCACGGACGACTTCGGCGAGGCCTTCGATGGAACGATCTATCCGGAACGGGAGGTGGCGGTGTCGAGGGATGGAACCGAGTACACGGCGCTCTACGGCCCGGGGGTCGAAACCGGCGCTCCGCTCACGCAGCTTGCGTTTCAGCGCGGTCTCTCGCCGCTCGGCGACTGGGGCGGTGGCATCGTTGTACTCAGCGTACTCCTGTTCGCGATCTCGACGTCGATCTCGTGGAGCTACTACGGCGACCGCTGCGCTAACTACCTCTTCGGTCCGAAAGCCATTATTCCGTACAAGGTGGTCTTTGTCGGAATGAACTTCGTCGGCGCCATTGCTCCGCTGGCGACGGTCTGGACGATTGGCGACATCGCGCTCGGCCTCGTGGTCGTGCCGAACTTGATCGCCCTCGTGGTGCTCTCCGGCAAGCTCAAGAACATCACGGACAGCTACTTCGATCGAGAAGCCTGGCTCTCAAACGTGGAACCGGCTCGCCGCGCGAAAGAAGCGCGCAAGGCAGCAAAACAGGGTAAGTCCGACCAGTAACGTTCTCGCTTCGTCGGCTGCGCTCCGCCCGGTCGCCGTTTTCTCATAGAAACGGAGTCACCGGGCGGACGCGGATTCTGTTCGTTCCTACGTTTTCGTTATCAAACAGGCGCACTATGTCTTCGCTCACCGTCGTCGACCATCCGCTTCTCAAACGCGATCTGACCATCCTGCGCAGTCGCGAGACGCCGCACGGGGCCTTTCGCAAGACGGTCTCCGATGCCGCGGCTATTCTCGCGTACGAAGCGATGCAAGAGGTTGATCTGAAGGACAAGACCATCGAGACGCCGCTGGAGTCGACTACCGGATACGAAATTGCCGACGAGGTTATCGTCGTGCCGATCATGCGGGCGGGTCTCGGGATGGTCGACGGATTTGTGCGCTTCATCCCGGAGGCCCGCGTCGGTCACCTGGGCATGCAGCGGGACGAAGAGACGTACGACCCGGTGGATTACTACAGCAACATTCCCGACACAATCAGTGAGGCTCGCGTGTTTGTCGTCGACCCGATGCTCGCCACGGGCGGCAGCGCCTCTTTTGCCATCGAGCATTTGAAGCAACGCGGAGCCGAGCGGATTCACTTCGCCTGTCTCGTCGCTGCACCAGAAGGAATCGAGCGTCTTCAGAGCGATCATTCCGATGTGCCGATCGTCACGGCGACGGTCGACCGGGAGCTCGATGACAACGCGTTCATCCGCCCGGGACTCGGTGATGCCGGGGACCGTATCTTCGGAACGACCGGGTAGGCCGACTCCCGTTGCGGAGTAGAGTCGACGGTCTGCGCCCGCACCGACGCATCTCATTTCACGCCCTCCGTCGGCGGTGTAGCGAGCCTGAATTCGCGCAGATCTCGTGGCTGGATGTCGTCGCCACGCCTCACTAGCCCCTCCCACACTTGTCTGCACCATGCACCTCTCTCGGTACCTCGCAGTTGTTTTACTCGCCCTTCTCGGTCTTGGGTTAACCTCTCCGGCTATAGCCGGTCAGGAGAATCCGGAAGCCGAAATCACGGCGCCCTCACTTATCCTGACGGGGGTTGCGTTCGATGTCACCGTCGATGCGCCAGGCGACTCGGCAGGTCTGCAGGTGCGACTGGGAGAAGAGACCTTCTCGCTGGAGCAGGCCGAAGAGGAACCGCAGTGGAGAGGCGAAGGGCTCAAGGTGCCATCCAGCGGCGCGGTGGAGATCTCCGTGATCAATGGCCAGGGCGCCGTTCTCGCGGAGACGACGTCTCGTGCGCTTCCAGGCTGGATCTCGATCCTTCCTCCGCTTCTCGCGATCGCGATCGCCCTCGCCTTCAAACGCGTTGTTCCTGCGCTATTCTTTGGCGTGTTTGTCGGGGCAGTTCTTGCAGTCGAAGTGTCGCTAGGGGGCGTCGCACAGGGCCTCCTCGATACCATGCAGGTGTATGTGCTGCAGGCGCTTGCCGATGAAGGCCATTCGTCGATCATTCTGTTTTCGCTGATGATCGGTGGGATGGTCGGCATTATCTCGAAAAACGGCGGTACGCTTGGCATCGTTGATCGGATTACCTCGTATGCCAGCGACTCGCGTCGGGGACAGGTGGTGACGGGACTGCTCGGCCTCGGCATCTTCTTTGATGACTACGCCAACACCCTGGTCGTTGGCAACACGATGCGGCCGGTCACGGACAAGTTGCGGATTTCGCGGGAGAAGCTCGCGTACATCGTTGACTCTACCGCAGCCCCTGTCGCATGCCTTGCGTTCGTGACGACGTGGATCGGGTACGAGGTTGGAATCGTCGGCACAGCCGTCGCGAACATCGAAGGGCTAACGATGTCTGCCTACTCGATCTTTCTCAACTCCATTCTCTACAGCTTCTATCCGCTCCTCGCTTTGTATTTCGTTTTTGTAGTGGCGAACTCGAAGCGTGACTTTGGTCCCATGGCGCGGGCCGAACGGCGTGCACGGCAGACCGGCCAGGTCCTTGCCTCCGGAGCAAACGTTGACGAGGCAGCGGGGGAAGGCGAAGAGTTGAAGCCGAAGGATGGAACACCGCGCTTTGCGTACAACGCGATCATTCCCGTCATCGTCTTGGTTGTGAGCGTCCTCGGGGGGCTCTACTACACTGGTCTGCAGGCGGTGTCGAACCCCGAAACAGCGACCTTGAGTCAGATTATCGGAGAAGCTGATTCGTACAAGGCGCTGATGTGGGGATCGCTCCTGGGCGTGCTCGTGGCCGCTGCGCTCTCGGTTGGCCAGCGCATCCTTACACTTGAGGAGACGGTCGAGGCGTGGTACTCGGGCCTTAAGTCGATGCTCTTTGCGATGATTATCCTCGTGCTTGCCTGGGCGTTGTCGGAGATCACGGCGGTCCTCCACACGGCGGAGTACCTCACCAGCGTGCTTGGTGACTGGCTGCCGGCCGGTGCGGTGCCCGCGGTCGTCTTTCTGCTCGCAGCAGCCACGGCGTTCGCGACGGGGTCGAGCTGGGGAACGATGGGCATTTTGATGCCGCTTGTGGTCCCGCTCACGTGGGCGGTTCTTGCGGCGAACGGCATGAACGATCCTGCACACTACCACATCCTGTACTCGTCGGTATCCTGCGTCCTGGCGGGCTCCGTGTGGGGTGATCACTGCTCACCGATTTCCGACACCACAATCCTTTCCTCAATGGCGAGCGGCTGTGATCACATCGATCACGTCCGCACGCAGCTACCGTACGCTATGAGCGTGGGGCTCGTCGCTCTTCTCGTAGGCACACTGCCCGCAGGGTTTGGTCTACCGTGGTGGGTTGGACTCGTCCTCGGTATGGCGATTCTATCGGGCCTGCTGCGCGTCTTCGGGGAAGAAGTCGACATCGCCGATCCGGACATCGAGCCAGCTCGTGTAGCGAGCAGCTAACGATTGGTGTCGAAGGGCTGTAACGGATACGGTCTCCCGCACGTGTTGTGGGTGCGAAATGTCTGGGATGCCGCACGAGCTTGTGGGCGGCATCCTTGTCACGCGGTGGGCATCTCTCGCGTGCCGGGTGTTTCGCCAACAAAGACCGCGCTCCGTGCTTTTCTGTCCGTATGTCCGACGTAGGAACCGCATCGTCTACATACAAACAGGTCGTCCCCTTTGACCGGGTTCATCAAGATGCGCTCCGGTGGATGATTTCCCGGTTCGACGAGGCCGACATGCAGTACCAGCTCGTCGGTGGGGCGGCGGCCCGTGTCCACGGGGCAACGCGCCCGATCCACGATCTTGATTTCTACGTCCCTGCGGGGTGTCTCGACACCGTCCGTGAAACCGTCGAGCCATATGTGACCTACGGACCCGTGCGGCAACACGGTGAGGTGTGGCGGCTGTCTTATCTCAAAGCTCGCTACTTGAGCGTTGTTGTCGAGGTCGCCGATGCGTCGTCCACATCATACTTCGCCCGAAAACGGGGAATGTGGAAAGAGGCTCAGATCGACTTTGAAAACAGCACGGTCTGTTCAATCGGGGATGTAACGGCCAAGGTCATGCCGGCCGCACAACTCGTCGCCTATAAGCGCGCGATCGACAGGGAGGTGGATCGAATCGATCTCAAGCAGATGCGCGTCAAGTAGAATCGCTTTCAGACAGTCCGTTCGCCGTATAGTTATCCAGCGAGTCTAGCCACATGGTCGTCGGAGAAGCGTATGGACCGATGCGAAGAGGATGCACTCGTTTCGCGCGCTCGCCGTTCAGTACGTAGAGGCGGAATGACGCCAGAAGTGTTCGATCAATCCGCTCGAAGTTCACTATCGGCTAGCGATTCCGCCGTTGTAGGTCTATCGCGTGTCGTCTATCCTTCTAGGTCAACGGACGACATGCGTCCGATCGATCTCATTTGACCAACTCCCTGAATTTTATGCTTCTCGATGCCGATAACCGCCCGTGGGGTCGCTGGGAAGAATATCTGAACGAGCCCGGCTACCGCGTCAAGCGCATCGTCGTGAACCCCGGTTCGCGCCTTTCTCTTCAGAAGCACGAACACCGCAAGGAGCACTGGGTCGTCGTTCGCGGCTCGGGTGTATTCACTCGGAACGATGACAAGATTCGCGTCAGTGAAGGCGACACGTGCTTTATCGACATCGGCGATGTGCATCGTATCGAAAACGATGGCGACGACTACCTCGTGTTCATCGAGACCCAGATGGGGCTTTGCGTGGAGGACGACATCATTCGGCTCGAGGATGACTATGGTCGGGCGGGATAACGCTCTGCCCTTTTGACGCATTGCGTGGCGGTCGCTCAATCCATGACGGCGTAGCGGTGGTCCGACTCGGCTGCCGCCGCTCCATTTGCACACGTGGGAAGGCAGAATTTGCTTGACACTGCGTTCATGCAGAGGAGGGCACTTGCCAGGGTGAACGGCGTTATAACGTTCTACGCCGAGGATACCCATATTCCTTTTCGCCCATGGTATTGCCGATTTACACGTTCGGTCATGAGAAACTCCGCGAGGAGACCGAACCGGTCGAGGAAAACTCTGAGGAGCTGCAGTCGCTCATCGACGATATGGTCGACACGATGTATGCAGCCGCTGGCATCGGTTTGGCCGCTCCCCAGGTCGGTCGAGGTGAGCGTCTGTTCGTGATCGACGTAACGCCGATGGCCGACGAAATCCGAGAGGAAGGCCAGGAGATCCCGCCGCAGCCGATGGTCTTCATCAATCCCGAGATCGTCGCGGAAAGCGAGGTTACGTGTGATTACGAAGAGGGCTGTCTCTCTATTCCGGACGTCCGCGAAACCGTGACACGGCCTGAAGCGGTTCGGATTCGCTATCTAGATCGTGACTTCGAACAACGTGAACGGGAGGTGAGCAGCTTCCTCGCCCGCGTCATTCAACACGAGTTCGATCACCTCTTCGGGGTGCTCTTCACGGACTACCTGGGTAGTTTTCGTAAGCGCATGGTCCGTCGTTCGCTTCGCAAAATCGCGGATGGAGAGGTTGAGGCCAACTATCCGCTCGTAACGGCCGAAGGAGAGCGCGTGTAAGCCTCGTCTACGTCCAGCTTGTAACCACACGTTTCCATGCTGTCTCGGGATAGACTCCGCGAGGTATACGACAGGGTGGGCTCGAGGCAGGATTCGCAGTCGTTCTACGAAGCTCCTGCGCTGGACCTCCTGGTACGGTACGGGGCTTTCGGTTCCGCGGAGACGGTTCTCGAGATCGGATGTGGTACGGGGGCATTTGCCGAGCGACTTCTGGCGGGGGAGTGTCCGGAAACGACGACCTACGAGGCCATTGAGTTGAGCTGCACGATGGCGTCAATAGCCCGCGCACGACTCGAGCCGTGGGCGGATCGGGTAACGGTTCGTTGGACTGACGGTGCCCCACCAATCGACAACCCCAGCCGATCGGTGGATCGTGTGGTCGTGGCATACGTGTTCGACCTGCTTCCCCGCCCGGAGGTGCGCACGTTACTCAGCGAAGCGCGCCGGGTGTTGAAGCCGGGCGGACGGCTGTGCGCATGTGGGCTCGCGCCGGGAATTGGACCGATGAGTCGCGCCGTCGAGTGGCTTTGGCGGAGCGTTTTCGCATTGCGGCCAACGCTCGTCGGCGGATGCCGACCGCTTGAGGTTCGACCCCTGCTGGGTCGCAGTTGGCGCGTACACCACCACGATCACGTGGCACCGTGGGGCGTGCCGTCCGAGGTTCTGGTTGCTACGCCGCGACCCGACACTGTCTAACCATTTTTCTTCTTCTGGACTCCGACCTGAATGCGCATCTTGCTCTCGCCGTGGCGTGGACGGTGCACGCTTCTTCTTATCTGCCTTTTGTTTGTCGGATGTACCGATGATGAGGCCTCGTCGGAGCTTCCACCCGGTGCAGATGCAAAACCGTCCATTACGACGACCATCCCGCCGCTCGGGATGATTCTGCGCCCGCTCGTGGAGGGGCGCGCCGAGGTGCGTGTCCTGCTCGATCCCGGCCAATCGCCTCACACGTATGAGCCCACGCCGTCCGCCGTGCGAGAGCTTTCCGGTAGCCTAATGCTCGTGCATGCGGACGAACATCTGGATGGCTGGGTCGCATCCCTTCCGGCAAAGCAAACTGTTGCGCTCGTTCCGCTGCTGCCGGAAGCTCAGCGTCTACAAATGCCTCCTGCAGCGTCGAAGGACCACGCGCACGCAGAGGAATCCAACGGAGGGCATGAGCATGGCGAAGTCGACCCCCACTTTTGGACGTCGCCGCGAGCCGTGCATAGTCTGTTGCCCGCACTCGTGGACACATTATGCACGGCCGATCCCGGCGGCTGCGCCACCTATCAGATGAACGCAGATTCGCTCGGGACGCAGCTTGAGGCACTGGATGTTCGAATTTCGACGATGCTGAAGCCGGTTGAAGGCATGCACGTCGGATTGTCGCAGCCGTTCTTCCGCTACTTTCTCCAGCGATACGGGCTCCACGTCGCAGAAATTATCGAGCCTCGGCCTGCGAAGGAACCATCACCCCAACAGCTATCTCGACAGATTCGACAGCTTCAGGGCGCAGATGTCCGCGTCATTTTTACGCAGGCGCAGCTTCCCGATCGGTCGGCTCGTGCCGTAGCGGATGCAGCGGAGATTGCGACGGTTAATTTAGATCCGATCGGTGGCGTTGAGGGACGGGCGAGTTATGCAGAACTACTCGAATACAACGCGACGCAGATTTTGAACGCACTCGGACCCGAACCCACATCGTCACCGTCACGTTAAGCAGGACTTGCACGGGGGTTCTTCCCGTGCATCGAACCGACCGCACGCAGCCACGACTCTATGTCTTCTCCCGCCGTTAGCGTCAGCGATCTTCTGGTCCGCTTTGGCGACCACCGTGTGCTGGACGGGATCACGTTCGAAGCTCAGGGAGGCGATTTCGTTGCCATTGTGGGGCCCAACGGTGCCGGAAAAACGACGTTGATGAAAGTGCTCCTTGGGCTCGATGTGCCCGAAAATGGCATTGCGCGAATCTTTGGGCAGCACCCGCAGCAGGTAGATCCAGGCATCGTCGGGTACGTGCCGCAGATCAAAACGCTCGACCGATCCTTTCCTGCCCTCGCGATTGAATTGGTCGTGTCCGGGCTCTACGAACACTGGCCGTTTCGCATATCGCAGGAAGAACGGGAACTGGCGATCGATGCACTCGAGCACGTTCACGCTGAGAAACTAGCGGACCGCTCTCTGTCCGCCCTCTCCGGTGGAGAACTACAACGTGTCTATCTGGCACGAAGCCTGATCCGCACGCCGCGCGTCATTATCCTCGACGAACCGGCTACCGGCGTGGACGTCGTCGGGGCGACGGACCTGTACGAACTGCTCGACAACTACCAGGAAGAACATCAGGCCACCGTTTTGATGGTGACGCATGACTGGAATGCTGCCTTTCATCATGCGACGCACGTCCTGTTGCTAGACGGGCGGCAGGTCGCCTACGGCCCGCCCGAAGCTGCACTGAAGGAAGAATGCCTTCGGGAAGCCTTCGGCCATATCGGACACGCGCACGCCATGATGATCGGGGACCGACATGAGTGAACTGATCGACGCATTCCAACTTGCTTTTATGCAGCGCGCCATGATCGCGAGCGTTCTCATTGGGGCGCTGGCGAGCTACTTTGGCGTGTTTGTCGTGCAGCGGCGCCTCAGTTTCCTCGGCGTGGGTCTCTCGCACGCCGCGTTTGGCGGAGTTGCTCTGGGCCTATTGCTTCAGGTCGATCCGATGTGGGTCGCATTACCGTTCACGGTTGTCGTCGCACTCGGAATTAATGTCGTGACGCAGCGTGGCGATATTGCGGGTGATACAGCCATCGGTATCTTCTTCGCCGTGGCGATCGCTCTTGGCGTCGTTTTTCTTGCGCTCACGCCTCGCTACACGTCCGACGCGTTCGCGTACCTCTTCGGGTCGATTCTGGCCGTTCAGACGTCAGACGTATGGCTGGTGGCGATCGTGGCGGCGACGACACTCCTTCTGCTTCCAATGTGGGGCCGATGGGCGTACGCGTCGTTTGACCGGGACCTGGCTCAAGCGGGACGGGTGCCGGTGCAGCGCGATGACCTGCTGCTCTCCGTGCTCTTAGCCGTGACGATCGTCGCGTCCGTCAAAATTGCCGGCATCATTCTTATCGCAGCGTTTTTGGTGATCCCTGCCGCCACCGCACGGCTTCTCGCTTCGCGGTTTCGGACGATGACGGCGGTGTCCGTTGGGATCGGGAGTCTCACCGCTGCGATTGGCCTTGTGCTGTCGTACGTACTCGACGTTCCAAGCGGAGCGACGATCGTGCTCGTTCAGGCGATGCTGTTCTTCGGTGCGTTCATAGCGAATCGATAGCTCGGGCAAGGAAAACTCGTCGAAGCGATCGAAGTACGATTTGATGTAACTTGCCGAATGGCATTGAGAAAAGGGTATGGCGAAACAGTGTGAGCTTTCCGTTCGCGGTATGGACTGCGCGGGATGCGCCCGCCATGTGCAGGGTGCTTTGGAGGACATTCCGGGTGTGGCATCTGCGGACGTACGTCTGATGGCGGAACGAGCATCCGTTATGCTGGACGATGACGCGCCCGCCTCGCGCGAGGCACTGGTGCGTGCTGTCGAAGCGGCTGGATACGACGTGGATGAACTCGATACACGTCGGTCCACAGGAAGAGAACATACCGAACGGAGGTCGCTCCTTCTGCTCGCGGGTACCGTCGTGCTAGTTTTAGGACTGGCCGCGGTTGGACATGGACTGGGCTACGTCGAGTGGCTGGAGGCGCGAACGCCCTGGTGGGCCGGACTGGCCGGTGTCCTGGCGCTCGGGTACCCTGTGTTCAAGAGTGTCGGGCGCGCGGCCGTGAAGCTTCGCGTGACCGCCCACACGCTCATGACCGCAGGGGTTGTGGCAGCCGCCGTCGTCGGCGCCTGGGTGACGGCGTTTGTGATCGTCATCTTTATGCGTTTGGGAGACTACGTCGAGCATGCGACGACCGAGCGTGCGCGCGACGCCATTTCTGGCCTGATGAAAGCCGCACCGCAGACGGCCCGCGTGGAACGCGATGGCGAGGAGGTGGATGTGCCGGCCGATCAGGTAGAGCGTGGAGAGATTGTCGTGGTGCGTCCGGGCGAAAAGATTCCGGTTGACGGCAGGGTCGTCAGTGGGCGAGCCGTAATCGACCAGAGCGCGGTCACCGGGGAGCCCGTTCCGGTGGAGGTGATGGACGGGGACGACGTGTACGCCGCGACCATCGCGGAGGGAGGGGCGCTGCGCATCCAAACGGAGGAGGCGGGCTCCGAGACGACCTTCGGCCGCGTCGTGACGATGGTCGAAACAGCCGAAGCGCACCGGGGCGAGACAGAGCAATGGGCCGACAAATTTTCGGGATACTACTTGCCTGTTGTGGTAGGCGTCGCAGCCGTAACGTACTTCGCTACGGGAGATGCGATGTCGTCCGTTGCCGTGCTGGTTGTGGCCTGCTCGTGTGCTTTCGCTCTGGCGACGCCGGTCGCTATGCTGGCATCGATTGGTGTATCTGCTCGTCGTGGGCTGCTCGTCAAGGGAGGACGGTACCTGGAGACGCTGTCTCAGGTCGACACGCTCCTCATCGATAAGACGGGCACTCTAACAGTGGGGCGGCCGGAGGTGACGGAGATTCGTCCGCGAGAAGGGTGGAGTGAAGACGAGGTTTTGCGCCTTGCGGCGAGTGCGGAGCAGTACGCCGAGCATCCCCTGGCCGGAGCCGTGCGTGAAGCGGCCGGCGCTCGGGCGATTACGCTGGACACGCCCGACGACTTTGACGCCGTGCCGGGACGGGGCATCCGTGCTATCGTAGGCGAGGAAACGGTTATTGTCGGAAACCGACGGATGATAGAGGAGGCCGCGGGAGGGGACGGGCAGGCGGTGGCCATCGACATTGGGGACTCAACGCCTGCTGCGGGTGAAACGTATCTCTACGTCGCCGCGAACGGTACCTTGGCCGGTGTAATCGTGACGGCCGACCGGGCGCGAAAAGGGATCGCCGAGGCGCTGGATGCAGTCCGGCAGCAGGGCATCGAAACCATCGAAGTGCTGACGGGCGACCGCGAGGAGGCGGCCCAGGCGCTGGCTAAGCGGCTCGGTCTTGATGTCCAGAGCGAACTTCTGCCCGAGGACAAAATTGAGATTGTGCGCGAATATCAGCGTGCCGGAAAGACGGTCGCTATGATCGGCGACGGCGTGAACGATGCACCGGCGCTGGCCCAGGCGGACGTCGGGATCGCGATGGGCGACGTGGGAACGGACATCGCGGTGGATGCGGCACCGGTCGTGCTGCTTCGAGAGGACTGGTCACTCGTTCCAGATCTTCTGCGAACGGCGAACCGCACGATGAACGTTGTGAAGGGTAACTTCTGGTTCACCGGGCTCTACAACCTCGCCGCGCTCGGTCTTGCCGCAACCGGCTTCTTGCCGCCTGTCGTCGCGGCGGCCATGCACAGCATCCCGGATCTCGGCATTCTCGCCAACTCGTCAAGGCTCCTCCGAAACCGCTCTTGAGGTGGTGCCGGAGGACCGACCCGAGCGACATTCGGATCGGTCTCATCAGCGTTTCCGGCCTTACTCCTGCGGGTCTGTGATGCCGCGTGTAAGGAACTCGTAGATGCGCAGTAGACGATCGATTCGGTGCTGTGGATCGCCCGAGCGGCTAAGGTCGTGTCCTGCGTTCGGGTAGCGCACGTATTCGACCGGACGGTCAAGCACCTTCAGGCTCCGGTACAGAAGTTCGCTCTGAATGACGCCGGTTCGCAGGTCATTGTCCGCGTGCATGATGAGCAGCGGCGTTTCGATGTCGCGAACGAACGTCTGCGGCGAGTTGCGGAGGAGCGCCTCCCGTGGCGGCATCCGCAGTGAGTCCACGGCGAGACTGTCGAGCCCGAAGCCACTGGCCTGCTCCTCGACGAAATATGTGCTGTCCACAGGCATCGGGATGCCGTCGGCGCGGGCACTGTCTTGCGCCGGAACGGGGTATGCACCCTCCCACGGATAACCGCCGAAGTGGGTCGGGACGAGGCGCCAGGCGTTGCCCTCGCCGAAGAACACGCTGAGGTCGTATACCCCACGCTGCGCCACCGCCGCGTCGAAGCGATCCGTCTGCGAGATGATCCATGCCGTCAGGTAGCCTGCGTACGACCCGCCGGTTAGAACCTGCTGCTCTGCATTGGTCCACTCTAGGTCGGCGGCTGCGTCGGCGGCCGCGAGGACATCGTTCATTGGGCCGGTGCCCCAGTCCTGGAAATTCGCCGTTTTGAAGTCGAACCCGTAACCTCCGGAGCCGCGCGGATTGGCGTATACGATGGCGAATCCGCGGGCGGCGAGCATCTGAAACTCGTGCCACATCGTGGCCTCGCCCGGTCCCCACATAGCCGAGGGTCCGCCATGCATCTCGACGAGAAGCGGGGCGGTTTCTCCCTCACTCAGGCCCGGCGGTCGGATGACCCAGGCGTCGATGGTTCGTCCATCGTTTTCGACCTCGATCTTGCGGTGCGTCGCCACCGTTTTGTCGGTGAGCCAGCTGGCGTTGTGCGACGAAATTCGCCGCTCGTTGTCTCCGCCGACGGTGCTGGTGTACAGCTCGTACGGGTTCTGGACCGTTGTGGCGGCATACACGAGGGTGGCGTCGGTCGCGTCGTAGCTCCGGACGCCCGTCTCGGGGCCTGTCAGAATCTCCGGTTCGACCGGCGTGATCATCGTCGAGTCAACAGCGAAGACGGCAGTACTCGTCTCCGCTTCGGGGGCAGCTGCTGGGGCGTCTGGTCGTTCTCCTTCTTCAGAGTCTGCGTCCGGTCGCGCGAAAGGGGCAAACCGTATCAGCGGGAACGCGCCTTCGGAGGCCGACACACCGTAGAGGTACCAGCCGTCAGGCGACCACTTGATCTGGGAGACGGATCGGTCGTAGTCCATGCTGATCAGACGCGGCTTCGTGCGGCCATCCAGCGCGAAGAGCCCGACTTCAGTTTGCGCGTAGCCACTCTGGTTGAGGCTGCTGGCGGTGAAGGCTATTGTCGTGCCATCGCTCGTGACGCGTGGGTTGGAGAGGGCGTATCGCTCCAGGCGAAGGAGGCGCTGCAGGTCCGGCGTGTCGCCCGCGTCGGGGACTTCCGCGACGTAGAGATCGCGCTGGCGTACGCGGTCCGGGTGGGTGGCTACCGCGGGAGCACCACTAAGGACGATCTGTGTGCCAGAAGGAAGCCACTCGGCGCCGCCGTAGCTCCGGAATCCGGATGTCACGGGGCGTGCCGCGGGGCGCTCTGGCGTTGCCGACATCACGTTTCCGGGAACGTCGACAATAAAGAAGTGCCGGAAGGAGACTTCGGGGTCGAGTTCATGCTCGCCCTGGAAGTCGAGGCGCGTGATGACTCTCGGATCATCCGCAGAGCGACGCTCGCCGAGCCATTTTCGGATCTGGAGTAGGGAGCCATCCGGATTAGACGCTGTCGCGCTGGGAATGGGCTGTGAGATCGTGTCCCGAAGTGCGTTCAATGAGTCGGCAAGAACGGCGATACGGTCGCTGTTAACCGCCAGCGTATCGATCGGGTCGAGCGTGATGGAGTCGCGCAGCACGACCAGTTGTCGGCTTTGCTCAGATCCGAGCGTGTCCGACGGGCTCCGGTTCCACCGTTCCTCGCCAAACGTGGCTCCAAACGCGAGCTGCTTTGCAACCTCGCTCCGAGAAAGAGAAGAGGCGTACATCAGGTGCTCGCCGTTCGGGCTCCACTGCGGAGAGGTCGCTCCATTCGGCGCGTCCGTCAGTTGGTAGGGCTCGCCGCCGAAAATCGGCAGGATGAACACCTGCGGCGTGCCGTCGACGGGGCGAACAAAGGCGAGGCGGTCGCTTTCCGGATGCCACGCCGGGTTCGTCGCACCGGCGGGGGACCGCGTCAGGACGTGCGGGGCCGACCGACCGTTCGCCGGGACAACATAAATGCGTTGACGGTAGGCGTATGGCCGATCCTCGCTTGGCGTCTCCTCAACGGTTTTTACGACGTAGGCAGCCGTTCGACCGTCTGGCGACAGCGTCACGTCAGAGATCTGATGGATGTTCAACAGGTCCATCGCCGTGATGGCAGAGGGACCGGGAGCCTCCGTCGGTTGAGCCGTCGCTGCAAGCGGGGCCAGAGCGACAAGGAGGGAAAAAAGAACGGCACACCACCGATCAATACGTTCGGTGAACCGTCGATAAGGCGAGAGCGAAGGGGTAGCAGCGTACGTCATCAGCGAAAAAAGCAGAAACGGTCGGACGTAATGAGTCAGCATCGAACAAACCTATGACCCAGACCGGAGGAATGGTACCCGCTGAATGGAAGGATACGGGAAGAGTGGGGCGAGGGCGAAATTTGAAATGCGAAGTTCGAAATGTCGATTGTGGATCGTGGGTTGGATTTATGTCTGGCGTCCTTGGTTGAGTCGAGGGGTACGGTATTCAGGGAATGGGATCGTTGAAATCGTTTTGCCGGTCTCACCTTTCGGGTGATGTTGATTGGTTTGAACGCTGCGTTTCGATATCGGTTAGACGGGCAGCTTTTTCCATACACGATCCCGTTCGCTTACTAGACATACGCACGCTTGCATGGACCTCCATTACGCTGAATACGGTGACGAAGGACCCGCACTCATCATTCTCCACGGGCTTCTCGGTGCGCACGGAAACTGGCACACGCTCAGCCGGACACGGTTCAGCGAGCATTCTCAGGTTTACGCCGTCGATCAGCGGAATCATGGTGAGAGTCCACACTCGGATCAGTTTGACTACGATGTGATGGCGGTCGACACGCGCGATTTTATCGAACAGCATCACCTCGGCACCGCGACACTCCTGGGTCACTCGATGGGAGGGAAGACGGCGATGCAGACGGCCCTCACTTATCCCGACATCGTCGACCGCTTGATCGTCGTCGACATGTCACCTCGTTCGTACCCGCCCTCGCACGAGCCGCTCCTCAACGCGCTCCAGAGGATCGACCCGACCGACTATAACGACCGGTCCGCGATTGACGACGTTTTAGCGAAGGATGTCCCCTCGTTTAGCATCCGCCAGTTTCTTCTCAAGAATCTGGATTATGACCGGGATGCGGAGCACTATCGCTGGAAAATGAATCTGCCTGTGATCGCAGCAAACTACGGACAGGTCAACAAGCCGGTACAGGCAGATCAGCCCTTCGATAAACCGGCCCTCTTCATTCGCGGAGGCACTTCGTCCTACGTGCAGGATGAGGACATGGACCGGATCAACGAGCTCTTTCCACAAGCCGAACTAGTGACGGTTGAGGGGGCGGGACACTGGGTCCACGCGGAAAAGCCAACAGAACTGGCAGATGCCGTTGAGTCTTTTATCAATCAGACGGCGTAGTGACATAGCCAGCATGAGAAGGAGATGAGGACACCGGCTGAACACTCAGTCTTGACCGGCGCTACCGAAGGCAGCGGCGAGTCCTAGAAGCACGGGTCGGTCGCCTTTTTTGATTGTCTGGCCCGTTGCTCAGAAATAAGACCTCTCGTTCCAAAGGAACCTAAACAAAGATCTTTGCATTTAGCGACTGTCGAAATGTAAACGTGTGTCCTGACTATGCTCTCCCGTCTTCGTACATTTGGTGCATGCATCCTTCTCCTGGCCTTCGGGTTGGGCGGAGTCGTGGCGCCCCATGTGCATACGGCACAGCATGCGGTCGAGAGCACGACGGCCGCGCAGGAGGCGATTCACTGTCAGGATGCCTCGCATGATGCGACAGCGCCGGTCGCTACGGCGCACTTTCATGTTGTCGACGTGCCGGACTGTGTCCTGTGCGCGACGACCCATTTCTTTTCTGCCGTAGTAGCGGACGTCGGTGTAGCCACCGCGCTCGTTACGAAGGCGTTGTCCCTTTTTCCGAATCAGCATGTCCCGCTGATTCGAACGTCCGGCCTCGATATACGCGGCCCGCCGGCTGGAATCGCGTAACTCATTCGAGGATGCATTGCAGCGTCGCTTGGTAATCAGATGCATGTCCAGTGTGTCTGAACTCGGCTTTCGCCCGTTTACGTAACCGCACGATCTGTGCGGGGATATGGCGGTCAAGTCGTCCAAACGGCGTCTTCGTCGACCGAACCTGATCGTTCAGGAGATTTCTGTCGACGGAGAAGTCTGTCGAATCGCTGCGCTTCCGGTCCCATCCGCGTGATGGGCGGAGAATCGTCGGGTGAGCTCAATTCGATTCCCTTGTTGGTCTGCGTGTGCGGACGCTTTGTCTGCGCCAGACCTGAGCTATCTCGATTTTAGCAATTATGCCTGGTTCTTTCGGTTGGGCCGGGGAAGTGGTCTGTCGACGCTGGTCGCAGCTTCTCCCGTGGATTTTGATGATTGCCATGCCCGGTGCCGTGTTCGGTCAATCCGTGCACGGTCGCGTCACGGATGCCGTCGATAGCGCGCCGCTTGCAAACGTGAGCGTCGTCCTTCGTGGGACGTCGACCGGCGTCGCCACCAATCAGCGAGGCGAGTTTTCCCTGCGGCTTCCCGTGCCCGGCACGCACGTCCTCGTCTTCCGGCACCTCGGTTTTCAAACCCAGAGCCGAACGGTGACCGTTCGATTTGACGAACGCATTCGGGTCGATGTCGAGCTTGAACCGGTCGTGATTGGAGCGGAGGAGGTCATTGTTCAGGCACGAGCCCTTGCTGCCGCCGATGCGGCTCGGTCGGTTGAAACGCTGGATACGGGCGAGTTGCGCGCGGACCGGGGGCAGACACTTGGAGACGCTTTGCAGCACATCGCAGGTGTCACGACGCTCAGCACCGGACCCAGCATCGACAAGCCCATCGTTCGTGGTATGCACAGCGAGCGCGTCGTTCTGGTGAATAACGGCGTCCGTCAGGAGGGGCAGCAGTGGGGGCGCGAGCACGCACCCGAGGTCGACCCGTTTGCGCCGGTCGAGGTCTCGATCCTAAAAGGCGCGGCGGGAGTCGAGTACGGCGCGGGCGCGATCGGAGGCGTTCTTCGTTTAACGCCTCTTCCGCTTCCCGATTCGACCGGTGTTGGAGGTAGCCTGGATCTGGATGCATTCTCCAACAACGGACAAGGGGCCGGGTCCCTTCTCCTGGAGGGGGCGCGTGCTGTGGCCGGCGGACTGTGGAGCTGGAGAACGCAGGGAAGCCTCCGGGTCGCCGGAGCATCGCAAACGCCCGACTACGTGATCGGAAACACGGCATTTCGAGAAAACAATCTGAGCGTAGCGACGACCTACCGGCGAGGGCATTGGACAGTCGAGGCCACGGCCAGCCGCTTCGACAGCGAGCTCGGCATTTTTTCCGGTGCCCATGTCAACACCGTGGAAGCCTGGGAGAACATCGTCGAACGATCTCGACCCGCGATCGACTACAATTTCAGCTATGACATCGACGCGCCGAAGCAGGAGGTGAGGCACGACCTTGCCACGCTCGGCGTCGAGCACCGAATGACAAATGGGTACCGGGTCGAAGCGAAGTACGGCATTCAGAGAAATCTGCGCCGCGAATTCGATGCGCACAGTCCAGGAGGCGGGCCGCCCTCCGCGCCGGGCGTCGAGTTGACGCTGATGACCCACTCGGTCGATGCATCGCTCCGGTCGCCCGCGATAGATGCCGCTGGAGGGGCGTTGATCTGGAGCGCGGGGCTTGCAGGCATGAACCAGGGGAATGAAAACGGCCGCGCCAGCTATCTCATTCCCAACTATCGCGCTCTTTCCGGCGGCGTCTTCACGCGCTCGACATGGAGTCGTGATCGGTGGACGGTCGATGCTGGTGCTCGTCTCGATCATCAGTGGTCGCGATCCTTTCCGCGGGACAACGGCGGGACAACGTTTCTCAATCGCACGCAGTCGTTTTGGGGCGGAAGCGGGGTGTTTAGCGTGACGTCGGAGCTGGACCCAGCATGGGAGGTGAGCCTGGCTGCGTCGACGGCGTGGCGTCCCCCTGGTTTCAGCGAACTGTACAGCGACGGTGTCCACCATGGCAGCGCACAGTACGAAGAGGGGCGGGCGGACCTCGGAGCAGAACGAGCGTGGGCTCTCGACGCCACGCTCCGTCATCACGGGGAGCGCACACGCCTTCAACTGGGCGTGTATGAAACCCGCGTCGACGATTTTATCAACCTCGTTCCTTCGGGGCAGCCCAAGGTGACGATCCGCGGGGTCTTCCCGCTCTTTCGCTACGAGCAGCGTGACGCCATACTCCGAGGCGTTGACGGCTGGGCGGAGATCGACGTCGCAGAGCCTGTGACGCTCGGACTGACGGCCTCAATCGTTCGAGGCACAGACCGATTGTCCAGCGAACCCCTCGCAGACATGCCGTCCGATCGGGGCAGTCTGTTCGCTGACCTGCGCGTCTTCCATCGTCCGGTGGCCCGTTCGCTTCGTACCGTGCGCCTTCGCATCGACGGACACCGAGTCACGCGCCAGACACGGTACCCGGAGAACGTCGACTTCGCGCCGCCTCCTGCCGGATATGCGCTTCTCGACGTGTCATTGCACAGCGACTGGCGGGTGAGCGGCGTTCCAATGTCGCTCCAGCTCGCAACAGAAAACGTGTTCGACACGCGCTATCGGGACTACCTGGACCGGATGCGATATTTCACCGATGCCTCCGGGCGAACCGTCATTCTTCGACTTCACGTGAAGGTATGACGTCTGAGTCGAAGCCTCCGAGCCCCGTCTGAGCTGTCTCTGGCCACAGAGAGCACGGCAAATATTGGCCGTCGAAGCTTTCCGTGGGCAGAGACCGATCCGCCGCAACCGGCAGCGGATGTTCAGTCTGCCATTACGTCCTTAACAACCCTCTTCCTTCGTAGCGACCATGCCAACAAATTTTCTATCGCTCCTTCGACCTGTCCTGACCGTGGTTCTCGCTATCGGTCTTTTCACCGCCTGCGATAGCAACGAGCCGAGCGACAACGCCGGTGAGCAGGAAGTGATTTCTAATGTCACGCTTTCTTTCGATGACCCGGCGACGACCACGGCACCTGATGTGACGGCAGAAGCGGTGTTCGGCTCCGGAGGCGACCTTCAGTCCGTCGAGCCGATCCCGCTCACGAACGGTATTAGCTACGACGTGTCGATCGAGCTGCGCGACCGCTTCAACGACGAAGATATCACCGCGGAAATCGAGGAGGAAGACGAAGAGCACCGCTTCTTCTACCGCGTGGAAGATGCTGAATCCGGCGGCAGCCCCGTCAATGGCATTCTCGACATCTCGGGGCTGGACGCCGATGCGAATGGCGACGATCTCGGTCTGACCTTCGCTGCCGAGACACTTTCGGCAACGTCGGGGACCGTCTATCTCCGCGTCAAGCTTCGGCATTACGAAGAAAACGCCACGCTTCCGGAGGACAAGCGCAACGACACCATCGAGGCGCCCGAAGAGCCGGAGATCGTGGAGAACGATGTGGACTTCACCTATCCGCTGACAGTGAACTGACGCTGCTGATTTCCTGCCGCACGGCCCGGACAACGACGTATCGTCCGGGTCGACCGTGGCCCTCTCCCGCCCTCGGTGGTTGGGGACGAGAGCTCTCCTGTTATAGCGGGCGGGATCTCGTTTCGAACGACCGCTCGACGCTTTATCCTCGCGGGCAACCACCGCCCGTGAACGGACGATTTTCCTTTTCCCAATAAACTGCATCTGATGATTCGTCGCACTCGCGTACGATTCCTACCTCTTTTCTTCGCTTTTCTACTCATCGCAGCTTCAAGTCCGGACGCCTGGTCCCAAACCCGCGGCACGGTGAAAGGCACCGTGTATGCGACCGATGGTGAGCCGTTGCCCGGCGCAGAGGTCGTCGATCCGGCCCTTCAACGGGGAACGACCACCGGTCCTGATGGGACGTTTCGCCTGGATAAGCTCCCGGTCGGGCAGCACAAACTGGAGATTCGTTTCATCGGGTACCAGACCGCTGTTCGTACCGTGACGCTCGAGGCGGGAGAGACCGTTTCCATTGAAGTCACGCTCAAGTCGCGGGTTCTTGAGTCCGAAGGCGTAACCGTGACGGGCACAGCACGGGCGCGCTCCACGCTCCGGGCGCCGCAGGACGTGGACGTGATTGCGGCCGAGGACCTGTCCGTGAACCGAAACGCTGCGCTGGGCGACCTGCTCCGAGAGAACGTGAGTGGTGTATCGTCCATTCAGACGGGATCACAGGCCGGCAAGCCGGTGCTTCGCGGTCTCAGCGGCAATCGGGTCGTGCTCCTGAAAGACGGTATCGCGCAGGAGTACTATCAGTTCGGCGTCCGCCACTTTCCAAGCACCAATGCCAGTGAAGCAGAGCGGGTCGAGGTGGTGCGCGGGGCCAGCAGCATCCTGTACGGCTCCGACGCGCTGGGCGGAGCGGTCAACGTCATCACGAAGACCGCGCCGACGAGTGCTAGCGGCGAACTCGACGTTGGCGGTGCGGCCAGCACGCAGTACTTTTCGAACAACAACGAGCGCGCGGTGTCGGTCGACCTCAGCGTGGCCGATGGAAATGTTGGCTGGCGAGCCGGCGCGGAGCGTCGGATCGGTGGCAATTTCCACACCCCGGAGGATCCCACATTCTTCGAAACGGGCAGCGGCGGTACGTATGGCGATCCGAAGTATACAGGTGAAATCCCCTTCACCAACTTCGAGCAGTGGAGTGCCTACGCGCAAACGGGTGTTCAGGGCGACTTCGGTACGCTGCAGCTCTACGGCGACTACTGGGCAAACGCGCACAACTTCGTCCTACCGACCGGTGGACCCGTGGGCAATGCCGGCAATCCGCCGGATGGCCTCGGGCAGAACCTCGAACACAGTAACGTCCTGTTGAAAGGAAATATCGTCGCGGACGGCTTCGTGCTGAAGCCGCGCGTGAGTTGGCAACGATCGATTCGTCAGTCGGCGCCGCCATCGGGCGATGTTACGCTCTCGACGATTCGGGCGAACGGCGGTCTCGGCGGCTTCGACTATCCGCTGGATCTTAAGACCGATATCTACACAGCGCGCCTTGAGGCGGCGCATCCAGAAATCGGTTCCATGAGCGGTACCATCGGCGCAGAGGTTCAACACCAGGATGCAGACACGCGCGGTCCGGCCGAATTGCAGCCCTCCGCCCGCACCTGGAATGCCGGGGTCTTCTTCTTCGAGGACGTGGACCTCGACCCGGTCACGGTATCCTTCGGTGGTCGTGCAGACTACCGAACGGTTGAGGCCGTGCCGAACGAGCGCACGTCGGACACCGATGCGCTGGAGAATGATTACTTCGTCCTGTCCGGCTCGGTCGGGGCATCGTACGAGTTTGCTGACGGATACGCGGTCGCGACCAACGCCAGCACCGGTTTCCGGGCACCGTCTGTCTTCGAACTGTACGCTAGTGGTGTGCACGGTGGCGTCGCCGCGTTTCAGGTCGGCGACCCGAACCTGGACCCGGAGCGCTCCTACAGCGCCGACCTCTCGCTGCGCGTCCGTCAGGATCGCCTCACCGCGGAGGTGACGGCCTACGTGAATGCGATCTCGAATTACATCTACCTCGCGAATACAGGCGAAAACCAGAATCCGGACGGGTCGGGTCTCCCGGTGTACGCTGCCGCTCAAACGGATGCTATCATCCCCGGCGTCGAAGCCAAAGTCGAAGCGAGTGTGCTTCCATGGATGCAGGTTGGGATGAACGCTGCCTTTCTGGACGGCACCGGAGAAGGCCTCGGCAGCGGTGGTAGTGACGGACAGCTCCCGCTGCTTCCCGCGAACAATCTCGGGGGCTTTGTGAAATGGGTGCCGACCGGTCCCGGCATCCTGTCCAATCCGTACGTCGAGTTCTCGGCGAAGCACGCAAACTCGAAGGATGCCGCCGGCCGCTTTGAGCCGTTTTCGCAGTTCGACGGCGGGTTCGGCCCGCCCTTCGGCACGGCATCGACGCAGGCGTACACGCTCGTCAACGCAGAAGCGGGCACCACGATCGATCTGGGCGCACCGCTGACGCTGTCGGTCGAGGTACGCAACCTATTTGACGAGAGCTATCGCGACTTCCTCGATACGTACAAGGGCTACGCGCTCTCGCCGGGTCGAGATGTGCGGTTTACGCTTTCGACACGCTTTTAAGTCTGGTCGTACGATGTTGTACGGCTTCTTGCGACCGTGAGGTCGTATCGGCGTCGTACAATCTCTGAATGAAATTGTCCGCGGGTGAAAAGGGGACTGTCCGAAGGTCTCCTTCTCACCCGCGGACGTCGTTTGGTACCCTACGAACTTTCTCGAATGTTTGAGGCGTGCATCGCCAGAGCGTCACCTTCCCGCCACCCTCGAACGGCCGTTCAACAGTGGCGGGGGAGTAGTTGCGGAAAACGATCTCCCAGACCAGGTCATCTTTCTTCTCAAACGCAATCCACAACCATGAACGCTTTGAACAGATACACGTCCTTTCCGGGACGCGTCTCTCGAATTCTCATGCTCGGGCTAATCTGTGTCGTCGTTCTTGCCGGGTGTGCCGATGCAGAAACGGGCGACGAGCCCACGGAGAACGACGTGGAAGCCGCGGAGAACCTTTCCGCACTGGACAGTGAGTTTGTCCAGATCCCGTTCGAAAATGCCTTCGCCCGCGTCTATCGGATCGATCTCCCGCCCGGGGACTCCATTTTGGCACATGACGCCGGCCCGCGAGTCGTGTACTCGATGGGCACCTACTCGCTCGCGTTCGAGACAAACGGGGAGGCATCCGAGCGTTCGTTTGAGGGTGGGGCCGTCCATGCGCACGATGCCGGTGTCCACTCTGTATCGAACATGAGTGATTCTCTTGCCTCGTACGTCGTCTTCGAGCGGATTGGCGAGGTGGATTCGGTGGATTCAGGGGATGCATCGACCCTGGACGAGGTTGACATCCCGGATCGCTCGGTGCACGAGGTGCTGCTAACGAACGATGCATTCACCGTTCACAGAATCTCACTCGTACCGGGTGACGAATTGCCCGAGCACTTCGGCTATGACCGCGTTGTGTTCGCGCTTTCGGACTACACCGTCACGCTCACCAATCCCGAAGACGGGTCGTCGATGGAGCGATCCTACGAGGCTGGAGATGTGCACGACCATGAAGCCGGCCTCCACCGGGTCGAGAACACGGGGTCAACACCGGCTGACTATCTGGTTGTCGCCTTCAAGCCGTAATCGGGATGCCGGGGCCGGGGCGGGCTCGGCAGAGGTCCCATCGTCGCCTGCCCACGACAGCTCCGTGAGATCCTGAATCATTCGATACAACAACGAACAGCCCCGCCGGGATGACCGGTCGGGGCTGCTCTGTTGTTCATTGAGATGAATCGATCCGTGCTCAGAACCCGATCGCCGCGGTGAATGCGATCACCCGGCCGGGTTCGGCAATGCGTGCTCCCGAAAACGGGTTGCTCGCGCTCAGGTGATTCGTGTAGCTGACGTCGAATACGTTCTCAGCCGTGACCCGGAGGTCGACGCGCTGAAAGAGGCGAACGCCGGTTTGCAGGTCGACGACGGTGTATCCAGGTGTGACGCGCTCGCCGCGGGTGGTCGCGACACGATCCTGCTCCGCCGTCATCGTGACCGATCCGTCCAGGTAGAACCGCTGCACGGTTGAGCCTTCGATCGGGAGCGTCCACCGAGCGCCGGCCGACGCCGAGGCGGGAGAGACGCCCAGGGCCGGCTCATCCAGCGTCTCATCCTGGCCCCAGAGGTAGCTTCCGGCTGCGCGCAGCTCGATGTATTCCACCGGGCGAACGTTGCCCTGGAGTTCCGCCCCGTAAAACGTGGCTTCACCGTTCACGTACCCGTACACGGTGGAGGGGCTGAGCGGAAGGAGCGGGTTGATGCTCGTAGCCTCAAGCGTCACGTAGTTGTCCAGCCGACGTGTAAATGTGCTGGCTCGAAGCGTCCACGTGTCTGCGTACCCCTCGATCCAGAGGTCGGCCTGCGTGCTCCGCTCCGGTTCGAGGAACGGGTTGCCTTGAAACTCCGCCGATGTCTGCGCGCGGGACGCCGGAATCCGGTCGGAGTACAGCTCAAGTGCCTGTGGCGATCGGGCAACGGACCCGAGCCCGGCGCTTACGCTCCAGACGTTCGTCAGCGGGACCGAGGCAGTCACCGCGCCGCTTCCCATCGTAAACGATCGGTCGAGGTCCGCCTCCGTGACCGTCGCTCCGCGGACCGTGGAGGCATTGTTCAGGAAGACAGTGCTCGGATCATCCGGATCGGATTGCACCAGGTCGAGGCGACCCGTCGCGGCAATCTCAAGCACACCGAGGCTCCGTTGCACATTTAGGAACGCACCTTCGTGCATCATGCGAACGCCGGGCCACACGCGGTCGCTCGTGTAGAATGGCGGTGTCATCTGCATGCCATTCGGCATCACGGCTGCAAGCGGCCGCCGCGCATCCCGATAGGTGGACAGCAAATCCGCTCCCACCTCGAACGACCAGGCGTTCGTTTCAAGCGATGTGGACGCTCGAGCCCCGAAGTTCTGCACCTCGGCATCGACGCCGATGCGAAGGGGCGGGCGCGGGTTCCCGTTGGGAAACTGCCCGGCTTCATAGGTCGGCTTGCCCTCGTTTGTCATGCCGTGCGTCGTTTGCTGCGCATGAAGCTGGACCTCGATCCCGGTCAAAGACAGTCCATCTCCGACCGCTTCAGGAGCGTACGACAGGTCAACTTTGCCCATGCCGGTCTTGAAGTAGTCGGCGTTCAGCAGACGACCAGGGTAGTCGATATCGGTTTGCTCTTGGTAGCCGCCGCGTACTTCAAGTGTCGTCGCGGGGGTGAGGTGGATGCCGATGTGCCCACGCGCCTCGCTCGACGTGTAGTCTGCCGCGATGGTCCGACCGGCTCCCGTTTCGTAGTCGTTGCCCGTTCGCCAGGCGCCATTTGCCGAGTAAAAGACGCGTCCCTGTCGGCCCATGGCGAAGGCGCTGGTCTCGACGGATTCGGTATTCGTATCGTATCCGGTCCGGAGCGTGCCCGTGAGGGTCGTCGGTGGTGGCGACTGGCCGCGAGGGATCGCTCGAATCGCGCTCATATTACCGGGCCCCCACGTCAGAGCGTACGGGCCTTTGACTACCTCGATGGAGGCGATTGTGCTCGGATCGACGTGACTCAGCGGCGAGTCCATGCGGAGCGGGCCGGCGGGAAAGGTGCGCATGCCGCCGATGTAGACGCCCACCGATGTTTCCGTCAATCCCCGGACGTTGGGGTCGAATCCGATCGGGCCACGCCGGGCGACGTTGATGCCAGGAACAGATCGAAGGTATTGTCCGCTATCGTCGGCTTCAATTTCGCGAACACGTGTGGCGTCGATACCGGCCGATGGGTTGAGGCCCGGCGAAAGCGCGGACACTTCGACACCGTCCAGCCCGATCGTCGAGGGGTGGAGCGTGATATTGATGCGAATCGTGTCTCCGGCGACGATCTCGACCGTTCGCCTGTCCGTGGAGTAGCCGATGTGCTTGGTGATGATCGTCTGTGTGCCGGTCGAGATCTTCGTAAGACGGGCGATTCCGTCCAGGTTGGTCGCTGTGCCCCGTCTCGTCTGCTCGACGAACACGTTGGCTCCGGGCAATGGGGACTCATTCGCGCCGTCCGTAACCGTCGCTATGAGCGTTCCGGTCGACTGGGCGTAAGCGGGGGAGGTCGCAGTGGATATCGCGGCTGCAAGTAAGAGGAAGAGGCTGATTAGACGTCGGACCGAGGCAGATGGACCGCTTCGATCGGTTGGGGAAATTGTATGTGTAGACATGGGACATGAAACCCTGGAAGAAGACGGGGAAATGCAGGCACGTGTAGGCTCTTCGACCACGTGGATACAGTCATTGGCCTGTCGTGCAGATGCTATCGTGTTCACCGCGAGGTAGCGACATACCGCAAAAAACGAGGGGTACGCTACACGCGTGATGGATCACGACATCCAGGGTGGTCGGAAAATGTCTACCGGGGGAGGGTCCGGGACGGGACCTGTGTGGTACGGCCCGTACTCGTTGGACGTGGACGCGGCGACCGGTATCATCGTATAGCTGAACGCGATCGCGCGAATGTCGACATCTGCGGCGCGCATCGATAGAGACGCGTGATCATGCGACCCGTGAGCATCTTCGATGCGCTTCACGAGAAAGCACATCCCGTCGCACTGTACATCCGGGTTATTCCGGTTGACGCAGTGGTGCTCTGCGATATGGTCCTGATGAATCAGGAAAAGTGCCTCAACCAGAATCGTCCCCTGCATCCCGGCACAGACGACCAGGATAAGACTGATTCGGATAAGCTTTCGAAGTCGAGGCATCATGGCACCGTGCGACATTAGTCCATGTAACAACTCTGTCGCAGTATCTAGGATTCGCGCTTGTTGCACGAATGCACGAACAAATGACAAAGACAGTGGCCTCGGGACGGCTCTGTGTTTGATAATCGATCTGGATACCGATCTCGTCTTTACAAATCCATTGCCTGCAAAAAGGAACTCCGAATTGGGTAGACGCTTGCACCGGTACCCGCCGACAGCGTTGATGATATAGGCATCGGATCAGCCCAATATGGTCCGGTGGCATCTCGCGCTTTCGTGATGTTAGACCGTTTTTCTACATTCGATATTTTCTCCCCTATGCCCGAAGATTTTGGTCTCCATGCTGAGCTCGATCCCGAAGACGAGGAGATCGAGTATGACGACGACTGGGACATTGACGACGAGGATGAGGAGGAGCTCCTCGACGAAGACGACGAATATGACGATTACGACGAGTGGGAGGACGAAGCCCCGTGGGATGACGAGAGCGTCTTTGACGACTTCGAAGAAGACTTCTTCGATGAAGACGAGGAAGACTAGGCGGATGTAGTACAACGATTTTGTCTCGTTGCACGGCGGGGGTCGAATGGCGGCCCCCGCTGTTTCTGTTTTATGCCCTCTCAGTTGATTCTGAGTCGACGGACGGGTGCAGAGCGTAAAGCGTGGTCGACTATGCGCCGATGGATCAAACACTGGCTTCGGGCGAAAAACGGCCGTCGAGCCCGGAAACAATAGAACCGGTGAGCGTCGAAATTTATCGCCTGGGGACGTAGACTTCATGGACGCCACCGATCGGGAGACGGTTTAGCTTGAGTAGCGTTCTGGTTGGAGGTCGAGAACATGATCGTCGCCGGCGATCGTGCTCTGTCCGCTTCAGCCCCTGCGCCATGAATCGATTGTTATGTAGCGCTTCGTTCGTCCTCGCTCTGGCTGTTGTCGCAGCCCTTGCCGTCGCCCCGGCTCAGGCCCAGATCTTTGTTCGTGAGGGGGCATCCGGCACGGGGACCGCCAGCGACCCCTATGGCTCGTTGCAAGACGCGCTGGCTGACGGGTCGAGCAACGAAATCCGTGTCGCGGAGGGTACGTACGTTCCGTCCTCCTCCGATCAATCGGCCTCGTTCGTGCTTACGGACGGTGTCACGATCTTGGGAGGATATGCGTCGGACTTCAGCACGCGCGATCCATCGACCTTCATTACGGTGCTGGGCGGCGACATTGACCAGGATGGCACGTCCAGCGGAAACACGTATCGCGTCGTCGTCTCTCCCTCAACTCTCGCGAGTTCCGCTACGCTGGACGGACTGGTCATCAGCGGGGGCAATGCCTCACAGCTGGGTGGAAGTGATGCAGGAGCCGGACTGTTCGTCGACCAATCGTCGCCTACTGTCCGTAATGTCACGTTCCGCAACAATCAGGCGATCGTTGGGGGAGGTGCCGTGCTCATCCAGGGAGGCAGTCCGACCTTTGAATCGGTTGTGTTCGATCAGAACACAGCGACAGCCACGGTCGGAGGCGGAGCTGTGTATGTGATCGAGGCAGACCCCTTGACGATCCGCCAGAGTACCTTTGTTGGCAACCAGGGGCTATCCGGAGGCGCGCTGAATATCAGTGCCGGCACGGTCGACATCGACAACTCGGAGTTTACTCAGAACACGTCGGCCGACGGAGGCGGCGCAATCTTCGCTGACACGGGAGACCTCACCATCACGCGGTCGATCTTCGACCAGAATACGACATCGGGGACGACGGGCGGTGGTGGCGCAATTTATCAGGTAACGGGGTCGTCTCGCATTACCAATACAGTGTTCGCTGGAAATACGACGACGGGTACGGTCCCCGGCGGAGCGATCCACGCAGCGGAGGGAAGTTCGGCGTCAATCTTCAACAGCGTTTTTACCGGAAATGCGGCTACCGAGGCTCGCGGAGGTGCCATCTTCCTCGAGGGGGCTGACCTCACCGCGACGCACATCACGGCGCTTTCGAACGATTCGCCAGACGGGAGTGCAGTACATGCGGGGGATGGAGGTACGGCCACTCTTCAAAACATCATCCTCTGGCCGCAGACGGGTCCAGTCATCGCCACAACTCTGTCCGGTACCGTTTCGGTGGGAGCCGCGTTAATCGATGGTGGCCTGCCGACGGCTGCGACGTTAATTGATGGCGCGCCGCCCGTATTGGACGCGAACCCCGATTACACGGATGCTGGTGGATCGGACGGTGTGCAGGGAACGCTTGACGACGACGTGCGGCTTTCAGAGGCCTCTCCCGCCGTCGGGTACGGGCTCTTCAGCGCGCTTCCGCCCGATGATAGCGACCTGGACGAGGATGGAAACACGACGGAATTTCTGCCGCTTGACCTTGACGAGACCGCTCGTGTGGAGGACAGTCACCTGGCGGACGGGGACAGCGGTGGCCCGGATCTCGGCGCGTATGAGACGCCGACCATTCTTGTCATTCCGGGCACGGCGGACGATCCGCCCGAGGATAGCGATCGGGGCGAGGATAGCGGATGGCGAATGATGGCGATGCCGGCTCCGTCGACCGTGGGAGACATCGATGACGACATCTTCTTCGGGCCCTTTGGTCTCTCGGGCTCGCCACCAACGGCGATGATCTACAAGTGGAACGATTCCGTCGAGAATGACACCTCCGAGTACACAGGCGTCTGGGATGGACTTTCCTCCCTGAGTACGCCGATCGCATCCGGAGAAGGATTCATCCTGTACTTCTTCGATGATGACCGCGACCCCATTCGCCCGTCCTCGCCGCTCGAATTTGATGTGCCGGGTGAGCGACCGATCCAGGACGTGGTAGTGGAAAATCTGAGTACGACAGCCCTCTATCACCTCATCGGAAATCCCTATCCGCAGGCGTTTGATGTCAGCGGATTGACGATCGGCGGGACCAGTGGCTTTCAGGCGTTCGTCTGGGTCTGGGATCCCGCGACGGAGTCCTACATCCGTCGCGAGCAGGGGACCGCTGGAGATGAGGTGGCTTCGTGGCAGGGCTTTTTCATCGAGCGGAGCGTCGGCAGTTCGGCGACCTCGGTCACCTTCAACGCGAGTGGACGCATTTCGGAGGTTCCGTTCGTCGGAAAACGGGGACGCACAGGTGAGATCGCGCGCATTGGATTGCGCCTGCAGGCGGTCGAGGAAGACTCCGTTGTGTTCAGTGACGATCTTCCGGAAGTCAGTTTTCGACGGGATGCGCAAAACGACTGGGACGTTTGGGATGCAACGCGACCGATCGGACCCTCTGGAGAACGGGCGCGGCCTCTTCTTGCGTTCAAAGGAGAGCGCGCAGATCGCTGGGTGGAAAAAGCCCACGAAAGCCGACCTCTTCCGCTTCGCTACGGCGTTCGCATTCCGCTCTCCGTCCGACCCATGGGCTGGAGCGGGACGATGCGAATCGATGCGCCGAGGTGGACGAATATACCTAAGGCCTGGACCGTGCGGTTGATTGACACGAAAGGGACGCCGTCGCAGGACGATGATGTTGAGACGGAGCTTGAGCCAGACGGGGGCGGCTATACCTTTGAAGTGGACAACGAGGATGCGAAGGAGGCCGGAGCGCACGGGTCTGTGGGACTACCGGCCGTCGTGCGCACCCCTCGTGAGTTAAAGCGGGGGAGGGACGGTGGATCGCTGACAAGCAGCGATTTCGTGCTCGTGATCGCCCCGGGAGAATCCGGGCGTGGAGCGTGGGGCATTCAGGCGCGAGCGGAAGGTGGTCGGGCGATCCTGTCCTGGCCCGACGACCTACCCGCGAACATCGTCATCGAACAGTCCCATGAGGAGAGCCCGTGGACGACGATCGAGACGCGCCCGGAAGGTGAAGCCGGTTCCAATCGGTTGCGCGTCGTTCTCTCTGATCTGGAGCCCGGCCGCCACGAGTTTCGGCTGAAGGCGGATGTAGAGGGTACGGTCGCGTACAGCGAAGTGGTTACGGTCGACATCACGATGTCCGAGGCCGTTCGAATCGAGCCCGTGGCACCGAATCCCGTATCGCAAAGGTCGACGATGACCGTCACCGTTCGGGATCCGCAGGAGGTGCGCGTTGAGCTCTTCGACGTACTCGGTCGCCGCATTGTCACGCTGTTCCGCGACTCGATGGATGGAAGCCGACCGCAGCAAGTCGAGATTGATGCAGGAGAACTCGACCTCGCGAGCGGGACATACGTGGTTCGTGTCAGCGGAGAGACATTCGTCGACACGCAGCGCATCGCGGTCGTCCGGTAGAACCGGCGAGTGCAGGGCCGACACCCCCGTTCTTACGCTTCCGGCGGCTGGGACGGGCGCGACCGGCTCGACCACAGAAGCCAGATGCCAAACGCTACGACGGGGATGCTCAGCAGCTGTCCCATCGTGAGCGAGAGCCCGAGTTCGAAGTGGGCCTGTTGGGCCTTGACGAACTCGATCATGAAGCGGGACCCAAACACGAGCACCATAAATGCGCCGGAGAGCGTGCCGAAGCGCGGGGACGAGTCGGAGCGGCGGTAGAGCCACACCAGGATACCGCAGATGGCAAAGTAGGACAGCGATTCGTAGAGTTGCGCTGGGTGACGCGGCGTCATATCGCGAAGCTCGAAGATGAACGCCCATGGCACGTCGGTCGGGGTGCCGAGAATCTCCGAGTTAAACAGGTTGCCGAGGCGGATGAGTCCGCCCGTGAGGGCCGCGGGCATCGCGATGCGGTCGAGGAGCCACAGGAACGGCTGGCCGGGGCGCGAACGGGCGTAGAGGTACAGCGCGGTGAGGACGCCGATGAACCCGCCGTGGCTCGCAAGTCCGCCCTCCCAGACCTGTAGGATTTGGCCCGGATGCGTGAGGTAGTAGCCGGGGTCGTAGAACAGGACGTGCCCGAGCCGAGCGCCGATCACCGTGCCGCCGAGAATCCAGTAGAGTAGGGTGTCCACATCGTGCTCGGGCTTCCCCTCGCGCAAAAAGATGGACCGCATCGCGTAGAAGCTCAGGAGGAAGCCGATCCCGAACAGAAGGCCGTACCACCTTGGGGCGAGCGAACCAAGCCGAAACATCACGGGGTCGACGTTCCACCGGATCACGGCGAGGCCGGAGGCGACGAGGGACAGGCTGGGGCTCATGGGCGAGTGTTTGTAGAGTCGAGAATCCGATGGTGCAACGAACCTTCGACATGCAGGCACGCAATGCGAGTGGATACCGTTCGGGCTTCGTTTAACCTTAACACGGAGGGGGCGTCCGAGTGAAACCGTGTTGTTTGTATTCGATCTAAATAGTGTGCCTCGACGCTGTGACAGCGGCTCACGACCATCTGGAAGCGACCGGAAACAATGATTACGTCCCCTTCTGCCTCCTCAGACGCCGTCGTGCTATACTCGACGGGGGCCGGATCGGCGGTGCAGCGAGATGATGATCGCGTGACGTTGACTTTTAATGACCTGGCGATCACCCTACCGACGCCTGCCATCAACGAGTTGCGAGACTCGGCTCGGTCGCTCGCGGCGGATGTTCGCCGGTGCGGGTCGGACTGCCGGTGGCAATTACGGGTGCCTCAGGCAGATCAGCGAATGGTCATCGTGCTTACGTCTGAGGATGTGCTGGCCCTCGACGACCTCGTGTCCGGCGCGAGTGCGATGATGGAACTGAACGCGATTCTGGAGGAGACAGCGATCGACGTCAGGTAGAGCCCGTCGGTCGCGTAGGTTCTTTCGCGGTCCACGTTGGCAGATTAGAAAAAGCGTCGCGTCCGGATGGCAGCGACGCTTTTCCTTTGTCTCAATGCTTTGGTACGCGGGTTTGGCACCCTGTATTTCGTGCAGCGTACCGCGCCGCGGGGACTTGGGGCATTCCGGTCCGAGGGTTGCCGTTGTCGATAGACGTGCCCCGTGGATGCGGACGCGCTGGCAGAACGATCAGGACGGGCACGGCGAAGCTACGTGGCGGCCGAAGTTTCCCAACTCCATCCCTACTCCGCGTACGGGGACCAGCATCTACATTTCACGCGGGGCGTCGATGCCGAGAACGGTGAGTCCGTTGTGGATGACCGTTTGCGTGGCGCGAGCGAGATTCATTCGGGCGGTGGCGAGCTCCTTGTCTTCGCCGATGATCCGGCACGATCCGTAGAACTGGGAGAACGCCGACGCGACCTCGCGGAGGTACGTCGGGATGAAGTGCGGGGCACGGGCTTTCGCGGCCTGGTCAATGACGGTCGGGAAGCGGAGCAGCTCCTTGATGAGTGAGGTTTCGTCCTCGTGCGTGAGGAGCGAGAGGTCGACCTCGTCCTCGAAGGTGAAGCCGACGTCTTCTGCCTTGTCGACGATCGAGCAGATGCGCGCGTGGGCGTACTGCAGGTAGAAGACCGGATTTTTGTCGCTGGCCTCCTTGGCGAGCTCAAGGTCAAAGTTGAGATGCGTGTCGGCGGAGCGCATGAGGAAGAAAAAGCGCGTCACGTCGGCACCGACCTCGTCGATCAGGTCGTCGAGGGTGACGTAGTTGGCGCGCCGCGTGCTCATCTTCACCGGTTCACCGCCGCGGACGAGCGTGACGAACTGGTAGAGGATGATCTCGACCTTTTTGCTGTCGTAGCCAAGGACATCGAGAGCGCTCAAGACGTCGGGATAGGTCGCGATGTGGTCGGCACCGAGCACGTCGATGATGACGTCGTAGCCGCGCTCGAACTTGTCCACGTGGTACGCCATGTCGGGCGTCCGGTAGGTGGGCTCGCCGCTGCTTTTGATCAGGACCGTGTCCTTGTCTTTGCCAAAGTCGGTCGTCTTAAACCAGAGGGCGTCGTCCTTCTCGTACGTGACGCCGGCGTCCTTGAGGGCATCGACCGTTTTCTCGACCCTGTCGTCCTCGTAGAGCTTCTTCTCATTGAAGAACGTCTCCATGTGGACGTTGATGCGTTCCAGTGTCGACTCGATATCGGCGAAGATAATCTCCTCCGCCTTGGCCTGGAACGGGTCGAGGCTTTCCTCGTCGAGAAGCGCGTCGCCGTGCTCCTCGTACAGCGCCTCCGCAACGTTCTTGATGTACTCGCCGAGGTAGCCGTCGTCGGGAAAGCTCACCGGCACGTCCGCCGTTTCGCCGTCGCCCAGGTCCAGCGTCTTCATGTCGACATCGCCGGCGACCTCTTCGTAGCGGGCGCGGACCGACTGCGCCAGGACGCGCATCTGCCGACCGGCGTCATTAAAGTAGTACTCGCGATCGACCTCGTAGCCGGCCCAGTCGAGCAGGTTGGCGATCGTATCCCCGAGCACCGCGTTGCGGCCGTGGCCGACCGTGAGCGGTCCGGTGGGGTTGGCGCTGACGTACTCAACAAGTGCCGATTCGCCGGCTCCAAGATCTGTGCGTCCGTAGTTGTCGCCCGCGTCGAGCACCTCGGCGAGGCTGTCCAGGAGGTGGTCGCTCGCGAAGCGGAAATTGATGAACCCCGGTCCAGCGACCTCGATGGCCTGGATGCGGGATGGATCCACGGCCTCGCGCAGCTTCTCGGTCAGGTCCTCCGCGATCGCGCGCGGGTTATTACGGAGCACACTGGCCAGCCGCATCGCTGTGTTCGTCGCAAGGTCGCCGTGCTCTTCACGGGCCGGCTTTTCTAGCTCGATCTCGAAGTCGTCCGGCACGGCCTCGTATTCATCGAGGACGGCGCGGATGGTGGAACGTAGGTAATCCTTCATTGCAGGCTTGAAGAGTGAGCGAGGCGGAACGACGGCACGCACAGTGCCACACGACGCCCTAAGATATCCGGGCGAACTGGGAGAGGAAACCCGCTATTGCCGATTTGCCGGAATCTGAACGTTCGGGCAAGGTGGGGACGTGTGGACGTATGGACGTGTGAAGGTGGGAAACGGGGCAACTCCACTATTGAACCACCACCGTCGCACGGCCGTGCGACGGTGGTTCGTCTTGAACCCTGAACGTTGAACCCTGAACGTTGAACCAAACTTGACATCCGTGCTGCTTTCTCGTACCGTGGTATCAACATGAAAGCAATCGACCTCCCAACCGCCTGCCCCCAACTGGGCACTGAAGACGCAACGGCTGCTGCCGCTGCACTGGGATCGTACGCATATGCCTTTATCTTTTTTGGCTATGCGTATTTTTATTTTTATGCGACCTCAACCGGCGGCTTGTAGGCTTTCTGTTTTCATACCCACATGCTACGACCCGCCGGCCGCCAGGCCCGCGGGTTTTTTTTGTTTGTGGGCCTGTCGCACCGGTCGAGCGGCGTCGTCTGCGCCTCCATCGACCCTGTTTACGCACTCCTCACCATGTCTTCTTCAAGTACCCCGCTTCGTGACATCCGTTCGCGCATCGATCAGCTCGATCGAGCGATTGTCGAACTCTTGGCCGAGCGTCAGTCGGCCGTCGATGACATCGCCGACATCAAGGAGCAAAAAAACGACAATGTCCGTGACCCCGACCGCGAATCACAGCTGATGGATCGCCTCCGTGGGATCGCCCGCGACCACGACGTCTCTCCCGACCTCGTCGAGGACCTCTTCGGCTCAATCATCGCGCACAGCGTTGATCGACAAAACGACCGCCGAGACGACGCCCGGCCGTCTCGGCTCCGGAAGGTCGGGTGAGCGATTTCGAAATACGAAATGGGAAGTGCGAAATGCGAAGTTTGGGTTGTGGATTGTCGATTGTGGATCGTGAATTGGACTGGCGCCCGGTCGTTCTGAGTCAATTCCGAACGTTCGAAGCCGAATCCCACTAACCATGCACCACGGACCATCAACCCGCTCACCCCAAGACGCCCGCGATTCAACAAAGCATCCCCGTCGAACCCTGAACTTTGAACCCTGAACCCTGAACCTATTCAATAGCCGTAGATCGACAGGTCGTCGCGGCGCATGTGGATCGTCAGCACGATTGCCAGCATGGCGGTGTTGGCGAGGAGTGCAGAGCCGCCGTACGAGAGGAAGGGGAGCGGGATGCCGATGACCGGGAGCATGCCCGTCGCCATTCCGATGTTGATAAAGATGTGCAAGAGGTAAACGCCGACGGCCCCCGCGGCCACGATGGAGCCGAAGGGATGTTTGACGTCGGTGCCCAGCTTGATCAGGCGCAGAAGTAGGATGGCGAAGAGGGCAAGTACCACCAGGGAGCCCACAAAGCCAAATTCCTCGCCGATCACGCTAAAGATGAAGTCGGTCGACTGCTCCGGGACGTATGCGCCCTGCGTCTGTGTACCCTGCATAAAGCCTTTGCCCCAGAGTCCGCCAGAGCCAATGGCCGCCTTGGACTGAACCAGGTGAAAGCCGACGCCCTGCCGGAATTCTTCGGCCTCCGGGTTCGTAAACGACACGAGACGGGCGACCTGGTGGGGTTGCAGCACGTACGAGATGGCGATGGACGATATGGCTGCTACCCCGCCCGTGAACGCGGCAGCGATGGCGCCGATGTAGCGCTGACCCGTGTACCATCCCATGCCGATTGTGAAGAGGACGGAGAAGGCGATCGCGGCTGGCATGTACACCAGCGAGAGGTAGCCCGCTACGGCTGGCGAGATCATGAGGAGGATGGTCGTGAACGGGAGCCCGCTCCAGAACAGCATGATGGGCACGAGCCCGAAGAACACCAGCGCCGTTCCCATGTCGTTTTGCATCACGATCAGGATCGCTGGCACCAGGATAAGGCCGCTGGCCTTTAGCGCGTACTCGACGCTGCTTCCAAGACGCCCCCGGCGGTCAGCCAGTAGCTGAGCAACGGCAAGGACCGTCCCCACCTTCGCCAGCTCGGACACCTGCAGTCGCAGGGGACCGAGCACAAGCCAGGATTTCGCCCCGTTGACTTCCTTTCCGAACACGAGCGCTGCGATGAGCAACAGAATCGTCGTCGCGTAAATTGGGAACGCGGCGTGCCGGAAGAAGCGGACCGGGAGCATCAATGAGATGCCGATCCCGACGGAGCAGATCGCCAGCCAGGTAAACTGCCGGTAGAAATTCGACTGAACGCTCGCCGCCATCTGCTCGGCCGCCGGACCGTGCGTCGTGCTGTAGATCGCCGTCAGCCCGACGCCGACGAGGGCGAGCCACGTCAGCAGGGTGCCGACATCGAGCGTGTTGTACCAGGAGCGCTTCACAGAGGCGAGGAGATTCGGTCGGGAGGACGGTGCGGCTAGTCGTTGTCCGTGGTCGACGTGCTACGGATCGGAGCAATCGGCTCGAGGCGAACGGAGCGGGTGGAGCGGCTGCGCGATTCCTCGACGGTATCTGGCGCAGCGTCTGCATTGAGTACCCGTTCGGATTCTGATTCTTCCTCGTCGGGCGGAGCGCCAAATCCTTTCGGTGGTGCGGAGCGGACCTCTTCCATCAGGCGCTTGATCCAGTAGCGTCGCTGCCAGATGTCGAGATCGATCTTACCGTTGAGGTATTGCTCGGCCATCAGGCTCGCTATTGGGGCGGCGGCGCTTCCCCCGTAGCCAGCGTTCTCCACGGCGACGGCAATAGCGATTTCCGGGTCGTCGAATGGCGCGAACATGATGAAGAGCGAGTGGTCTTCACCGTGCGGATTTTGCGCGGTACCGGTCTTGCCTCCGCTCGTGACGCCTGGAACTTGGACCCATTGCCCGGTGCCATTTTCCATGACCCGACGCATTCCTTCTCGGACGGTCGCAAAGTGCGCGCTGTCGATCGGGACGGTGCTCGGCTTGGGGATGTCCGGTTGGACGACTTCGCCGGTCTCCGGGTGCTGGAGCTCGTGGACGAAATGGGGAACGTGGAGTGTGCCTCCGTTCGCTATTGCTGCGACATACCGCGCGAGCTGCATGGGCGTTACTGACATGTCGCCCTGACCGATGCCCAGGTTCACGGTGTAGCCGGCCGTCCAGCGTCCATAGGTTTCGTTGAAGTACGTGGAGTCTGGGATGAGGCCACCACTCTGATCCGCGACGTCCAGCGGAATTCGCTGTCCGAACTCGAACATCCGTGCGTAACGGCTCCATGTGTTCACGTCGGTTTCCATCATGAGATGGTAGTAAAACGTGTTACAGGAGACCTCCAGCGCCTTCTTGACGTTGATCCAGCCCTCGTCCTTGTAGCCGTGGTTATGAAAAACGCGGCTGCCGACGCGATATCCCGGCGGACAATTGACGCGCTGGTTCGCCGTGATCACTCCTTCTTGAAGCGCCATCAGCGACATCAGCGGCTTCCACGTCGAACCCGGGGGGAAGCCACTCATCGTTGCGCGATTGTAGAGCGGGTCCGCGGGGGCGGTCCGGATGCTGTCCCATTCCGCGCCGCTGACCGACCGGGAGAAGATACCGGGGTCGAAGTCGGGGTGGCTAACAAACGAGATGATTTCTCCATTGTCCGGGTCGAGTGCCACGGCGGCGCCGCGTTTGCCGACGAAGAGCGATTCTGCCAGCGCCTGGACCTTGTGATCGAGGGCCAGGTGAAGATCATAGCCACTGGTAGGGGCACGATCTTCCCGACCGTCGCGATAGGCCTTCACTTCGCGCCCGCGCACGTCGACCAGCATGAATTCACTGCCCTGCTCGCCTCGTAGCCGTTTTTCGTAGTAGCTCTCGAGACCCGTTTTGCCGATCCGATCTCCTTGGCGGTAGCCGTCGTCGCGCATTTTCCCCAGTGCGCGGCCATCAATTTCGCGAACGTATCCGAGCGCATGCGTTGCATGTGCCTCGGTGTGATACCGGCGGCGCTGTTCGATTTCGTACGTCACGCCAGGCAACTCGTAGAGATGCTCCTGCACGCGACTGAACGTGTCGAACGAGACCTCCCGAAACGACCGACTCGGTTGAAATAGGCTCCAGTCGCGTGCTTCCGTCAGCTTCCGTTGAACCGTTGTATCCGGCACGCTGAGCAGGTCGGCGAGGAGCGGGACGTTGTCGTCCTCGAAGAAGCGGGGCGTGATCATGATCGTGTAGCTCGGCTGGTTGTCGACCAGGAGCGTCCCGGAACGATCATAGATCGCGCCGCGAGCGGGCTGAACGCGCTGCTCACGAACGGCATTACTCTGCGAGGCTCCCCAGTAGGCCTCGGCGCTGACTACCTGCAGTTGGATGAGCCGAATGCACAGAATCGCCAGGATAACCACGACGACGCCAGCATACACACGAACTCGGTTCCGGAACTCGTCCATCTAGCAGGCTCTGGGGGATGAAAGGGGTGGTGAGGGGCGCGGGTCGATACAGCTGGAAGACGGCTTGGCCGTTCGGCGTAGCGTGCGCCATCATAAAAAGCGCGACCGAACAGTATGCTACGGAATTGGCCGGTGCTGGCAGAAAGAGGTCGCCAGCGAAACTGGTTTAGATCAAATATAATGCCGCTGCTGCTGTCGAAACACCTCTGTGCACAGTCAGCTCCACGCCAGAAGGCGCTGTGCGCGACTACCCAAGAAGTACGAACCGCGCGCCGTAACCCGTACGTCAAACCTGACGGATAGTTGCTTGTTACCGTTCGCGGGTACTCTTCATGCAGGCATGTTTCTCAAGAGATCAAAGATGTCGTAGCCCGAACTTGCAGCGTATCCTGGGTAATGTTTGATCTTTTTGGAGAAACGTTCGTTCGGGCGACGGAATCAACACTGTATCATCCCCGCGTCCGCATCGGAGTCCAGCCGGATGTTTGGATGGGCTATGGGGTCTCTGATGGACCATGAGGTACAAGAAAATGAACTCCTTCAGGTGAACCCCACGGCGCTCCGTGTGTAGTAGACGAGCGCCATTGTGTAGTTTTCTTCAAGTCCACGATCTAGCCGTTTCCCCAATGCGCCGATCGACGTTTTTACCCGCTGTTCTACTGACTCTTCTGACGTTGCTTTGGAGCGTGACGCCTGCGGAGGCGCAGTACTTCGGTCGAAATAAAGTTCAGTACGACGATTTCGACTTCAAGACGATTCAGACAGACAATTTTGAGATTTACTTCTATCCGGAGGAGCGTGTCGCCGTCGAAGATGCCGCTCGGATGGCCGAACGCTGGTATCGGCGCCACTCGCGAACCTTCCTTCGTGAGTTTAATGAGCGGAAGCCGCTGATCTTCTACGCGAATGACGCGGATTTCCAGCAAACCAACGTCATCCAGGGGCAGCTAGGCCAGGGCACCGGCGGTGTGACCGAAAGTCTGAAAGAGCGTGTCGTGATGCCGTTCACGGGCAGCTACAAGGAGACGGATCACGTTCTCGGCCACGAGCTCGTGCACTCCTTCCAGTACGACATCGCACTTCGAGGAGATACGCCGGGCTTCTCCCTTCGTCGCCTGCCGCTCTGGCTGGTCGAGGGGATGGCGGAATACCTGTCGGTTGGGCGAAACGACCCGCACACGGCCATGTGGCTTCGCGATGCGGCGCTTCGCGATGACCTGCCGACCGTCGAGCAGATGACGCGCGATATGGCGAGCTATTTCCCCTACCGATACGGGCAAGCTTACTCTGCGTATATCGGGGGGAAGTACGGCGATGCCGCTGTCACCAACCTGTTCAAGCTGAGTGGCCGCGTCGGGGTTGACTCCGCGTTCGTCTACGCCCTCAACATTTCCGCCGACTCGCTCTCGCAGGAATGGAAGCAGTCCGTTCGGGATACGTACCTGCCTGGGACGGAGGGCCGGACGCCCGTCGACAGCATTGGCCGTGCCGTGATTGGCACACCGGGCGACAAGCGTGAACTAAATATTTCGCCGGCCGTGAGTCCGGATGGTCGGTACGTCGCGTTTATTTCGCGGCGCGACATCTTTAATACGAACCTCTATGTTGCTGACTCGGAGACGGGACAAATCATCTCGGAGCTCGAGTCGACCAAGTCGAATCCCCACTTCGACGCCCTGCGATTTATAAACTCCGCCGGGGCATGGTCTCCGGATGGGCGCCGGTTTGCCTTCGTGACCTTTGTTGAAGGTGACAACGAGATCAACACGTTCGACGTCGAGAGCGGGGAGGTCACCGAGAGAATTGCTGTGAAAGGCGTGGGGGCGATCCAGAACCTCGCCTGGTCTCCGGACGGACGGTACGTCGCGTTCACCGGAATCGACGGAGGGATCAGCGATCTCTATATTCTGGATCTCAATACGCGGACGGTTCGCCAGATTACCAACGACCGGTACGCGGACCTGCAACCCGCCTGGTCGCCGGATGGAACCACGCTCGCCTTCACGACGGATCGCGGTCCGGAGGGCACGAATTTTCAAACGCTCGAGTTCGGAAAGTACCGGATTGGAACGGTGAACGTGGAGACGCGAGAAATCGAGACGATTCGTCCGTTTCCGTCATCTATGCATCATAATCCGCAGTATTCGCCGGACGGGCGGAGTCTCTACTTTATCGCCGACAGGGACGGCTTCAAGGATATCTACCGGTACTCGCTTGCCGATGAGCGGTCTTACCGCGTAACGGCACTACAGACGGGTGTGAGTGGGATCACCGCGCTGTCGCCGGCCATGTCCGTGGCAAGTCAGAGTGGACGGATGATGTTTAGCGTCTACTCGAACAGCGGCTATACGATTGTAGCGCTGGAGCAGGATGAGACGGAAGGTATTCCGATTACGGATGCAGATACGTCGTTTGCTGTCGCCGGGGCGAACGCCGGACTTCTGCCCCCGATTCAGAGCGCGGATGAGGGGCTTGTGGGGAACTACCTCAGTGATCCCAACACGGGATTGCCGCCGCCTCAGAATTTCGAGGCCGCCGAGGCAAGCAATCGCTTGCGGCTCGACCGAATTGCTCCGCCGACAGTTGGAGGTGGATACTCTCAGGGCTTCGGTACGCAGATTTACGGTGGTGTCGGGCTCTTCTTCAGCGACATGCTGGGCAATCAGAGCCTTGATGTCTTCTTGCAAGCCAACGGTACGCTGAAAGACATCGGAGGCGGTGCGTTTTACACGAACCGAGAAAACCGGCTCAACTGGGGGATGGGGGCTGCTCACGTCCCGATCCTTTACGGTGGCTTCGGCATCGTGGATGTCAACGATAACGGATTTCGCGATGTGGGTGAGCCGTTCGCACAGATCCTGCAGCGTATTTTCCAGACACAGGGCGGAGTCAGCCTGAGCTACCCGCTCTCACAAACGCGTCGATTCGAGATTAGCGCGACCGGTGTTCGCTACGGCTTCGACATCGAAACCTTCGCACTGACAGCCGGCGGACGCGAAGAAATCGATCCCGATCTTGTTCTCGGCGCAGGAGAAGCACCGGAACAGGTGTATCTCGGGCGCGTCGGCCTCGCCTATGTCGGGGATTTCTCGAACTTCGGGTTCACCTCGCCGACGCAGGGCGGACGCTACCGCGTGCAGGTGACGCCGAATTTTGGCTCCCGACAGTTTGTGAACGTGCTGGTTGATTATCGGCGGTACTTCTTCTTCAACCCGGTAACCGTGGCCGTGCGCGGCTTGCAATCCGGCAACTACGGTGCGACGTCCGAAAATCTCGGTTCGAATGACTATGACAATCTCTTCGTTCGGGAAACCCTCGGATCGCCGTATCAACTCGGATTCGTTCGGGGCTACAGCTTCTCGTCGTTCTTCGATGAGGAGTCGTGTCGGTCAGGTCGGGTATGCCGGGTCGAGCGCCTGTACGGCACACGCCTCGGTCTCGCCAGCGCGGAGGTTCGCCTCCCGCTTCTTGGGAACGACATCTTTGGCCTGGTGAACTTTCCCTTCGTCCCGACGGAGTTTGTCGTGTTCACGGATGCCGGCGTGGCCTGGACAAACGAGAGTCTGAGCTTCGACAATGTTCGGTTCTCGACGTCGACCGTGACCGAGCAGGGAACGGTGCCGGCTCGCCCGGTTGTGAGTACCGGCGTGGCTGCGCGGATGAATCTCCTCGGGGCGGCTATCTTCGAGGTCTTCTACGCGCGTACATTTCAGCGCGATCAGGACTGGAACTTCGGGCTCGTGCTCCGTCCCGGATGGTAGCAGCTTCCTGAACACGCATACAGACTAAACCAGAACGCCCTCACGATATCCAAGCGGATCCGTGAGGGCGTTTTCTGTACGAACCATCATCGTTTCGGAGCGCATGGGAGGTGTTGGAGTTAGACCTCCAGCCGGGCAGGGTCGGATAGCGTTCCGCGAAAGACGGTAGTGGCCTCTCCCGTCAGTGTCACGCGCTCATCAACGGATACGTCGACGCCAACCCGTCCCCCTCGGGCAGACACCTGTCGGCCGACGAGCCTTTCTTTGCCGAGTTGCTCCGCCCAGTAAGGGGCGAGGGCACAGTGGGCGCTGCCCGTGACCGGATCCTCTGGCACGCCAACGGCCGGGCCGAAGAATCGCGACACGAAGTCCGCATCGTCCATCGCGTCCGGCGCAGCTGCTGTGATGATGATGCCGCGGGCGTCGATTGCTTCCAGCGCCTTCATGTCGGGCTGGCAGCGGTCGACGATTGCGGGGGCCGTAACGTGAACCACGACATCTCGCTCGCTCCGACCGACGAAGATCGGGCTCGTGACGCCGAGCGCGTCGAGCAGTCCGTCTGGAGTGGAGGCTGGACGGGGCGGGTCTGCGGGGAAGTCCAGCATGATGGAGCCGTCGTCCGTCTGCGTCGCCGTCAGCGTTCCGCTCGCCGTGTCAAACGTGATCGCGCCTGGGCCGGAGCCGTCGCCATGGTTCACGTCGTCCGATTCCGACCAGATGACGTGCGCGGTCGCGAGTGTGGCGTGCCCGCAGAGGTCAACCTCGGCCGTGGGCGTGAACCACCGGAGGGCGTACGCCGCAGGCTCGGCCGTTGGAGCGACGGGAACGACGAAGGCGGTTTCCGACAGGTTCATTTCCGCTGCGAGCTTCTGCATCCAGTCGACGGACGGAAATTCGGGCGCAACGTAGACCGCGGCGGGATTTCCCGTGAACGGCGTTGTCGTAAAGGCGTCGACCTGAAACAAAGACATCGGCGGTGGAGGCATTATGGAAACGTGAGCGCAGGACCATCGTCCAACGAGTCCCCCGTTGCCGGGGATTCTTCGCTATCGATCGGGCCCGACTTCACCGTTATGTACAAGCTCTTCCGTCCCTTCCTCTTCCGCATGGATGCGGAGCGTGCACACGACGTCAGCCTCCGCATGGCGAAGTACGCGCAGTCGCTCACGCCGGGCATGGTGTCGTCGCTGTTTGAGTTTGAGGACGAGCGGCTGAAGCAGCGTCTGCTGGGATCCACGTTCTCCAACCCGCTCGGGCTCGCAGCGGGCGCGGACAAGAACGCTGTTCTCGTCGACTTCTGGGAAGCGGTTGGCTTCGGGTTCGTCGAAGTCGGCTCGGTCACAGCACAGGCATCCAAAGGCAACCCGCAGCCTCGCGCCTTTCGTGTCCAGGAGGACGGCGCCCTCATCAATCGCATGGGGCTAAACAACGAGGGTGCAGCGGCCGTGGCGAAACGGCTCGGTGAGACGCGGTCTCAGAGAAAACGTCCGCTGGGTGTGAACATCGCCAAAACGCACTCCCCCGACATCATGGGCGAGGCGGCGGTAGAGGATTTCCGCGAGAGCTTTCGCCTGCTTGCACCGCAGGCGAGCTATGTTGCTTTGAATGTGTCGTGCCCGAACACACGCGAGGGCAAGACCTTCGAGGACCCCGAGGCGCTCGATGCACTTCTGACGGTGATCATGAAGGAGCGCGAGGCTCCAGAGCGCCGCGTTCCCGTTCTAATCAAGGTGAGCCCTCCCAATAGTCCACGAATCGTCTTTGACAGTGAGCTGGAGGAGATGATCGCTATCGCCGTCGAGCACGGCGTCGACGGATTCATTGCGACGAATACGGCGTCGGACCGCTCCGGCCTGACGGCAGAGGAGACCGATCTGGACCAGATCGGGCAGGGTGGGATGAGCGGCGCCCCGCTGCACGCCCGTTCGACTCAGATGGTCCGATACCTCTATCGTGCCACCGACGGTGAAACTCCAATTATCGGTGTTGGCGGCATCCGGGATGCGGAGACAGCATACAATATGATCTGCGCCGGCGCGTCCCTCATCCAGATGTACACGGGGCTGGTCTATGAAGGGCCGGGCCTCGTCAAACAAATCAAACAGGGACTCGTGGAGCGCATGAAACGAGACGACCACACGAATATCGGTGAAGCGGTCGGGACGCGATCCCAGATTGGCGAAGCCGCTCAGGTCTGACTCTCCCTCGATTCCTTTCCCGCTTCCTTTTTCGCGATCCATCCGCTAAACAGGTTTTGGATGCTTCGTCATTAGGGCGGCGGGTGATGGCACAAAATTGAGGCGCAGCGTCAGAGTTAGTTGCGTTCTCATTTGGAAACAGCCTGGCGCGTATACAGTACACGGCGATTGGTTTCTAAATATTGCGCAATGGTGGTGTAACGCTCCGTTTTGCTGGCCTATCAGCATTTTGGAGGACGACCTCAACGGGTCGGGACCGATGCTTTGCTGTCGTTTCGGGCACCGATTCTCGCTTCACCGCCTCATTTCATTGCCCTCGTATTTTCTCGGACATCCGGCCCAGCTCTTGCCGATTATTTATGCCCGCACAGGTTGATTTCGATACCATCCCGCAGCTCTTCACGCGACTCTGTGACCGTTACGACGGCCAGGAACGCACCATCCTCAGATACAAAGAACGAGGAGAGGGATGGATTGACATTTCGTGGGAGTCTCTGCGCGACCGAGTCGAGTCGCTGGCCGGCTTTCTTCACAGGGAAGGTGTTCGGAAAGGAGATCGCGTCGCGCTGCTGTCGGAAAATCGCCCGGAGTGGGCCATGACCGACCTCGCGACGCAGCTTATTGGCGGGGTCAACGTGTCGATCTACACGTCGTTGCCGCCGGCGAAGGTGGCCTACATCCTCCGGGACAGCGGCGCCAAGTTCGTGGTCGTTTCCGTCCCCGTGCAGCGGAAGAAGGTCGAGGAAATCATGGACGAGTGTCCCGATCTCGAAGGGGTGATCGTCATGAGCGACCTGCCGGACGATCCGCCGTCGAACATGACGCACTGGGATGATGCGCTCGAGGTCGGTCGGACGTACTGGACCGAGAACGCGGCGGAGCTGGAGCCCATCGCCGAGTCTGTGCAGCCCGATGACACGAGCGCGCTTATTTACACGAGCGGCACGACGGGCGAGCCGAAGGGCGTGGTGCTGACGAACCGTAACTTCTGCTCGAACGTGAAGGCGGCACTCAAGGTCGTTCCGTTCGACGAGGACGACCACCACCTGTCGTTTCTTCCTCTTTGCCATGCGTTCGAACGGACGGCCGGGTACACGGCGGTCATGTCGGCGGGCGCGACGATCAGCTATGCCGAGAGCATCGAGGCCGTCAGTCAGAACCTGCAGGAGGTAAACCCCACGGTGATGATCTCTGTGCCGCGGATGTTCGAGAAGATGTACAACCTGGTTTCGAAGCAGGCGACGAGCGGGAGCGCGATCAAAGAAAAGGTGTTCAACTGGGCCGTGAGCGCCGGCCGCAAATACGCAGAAGCTGCAGATAATGGGAATGCAGGGCCGCTCCTCAAAGCCCAGCGCGCGATGGCCAACCGGTTTGTGTTTTCCAAACTGCACGAGAAGCTGGGCGGAAACTTGAAATTTGCTGTTTCCGGTGGAGCCGCGCTGCCGAAGGAGATCGGCAAGTTCTTCCAGGCCGCCGGGGTTACGATTATCGAGGGCTACGGTCTGACCGAAACCGCTCCGGTGATGGCGGTAAACCCGCTCGATGCTCCGCGGTACGGCACCGTTGGTCACATCCTGCCCGGCGTGACGGTCGCGATTCAGGACATCGAAGACGGGAGCATCATCGGCCAGGTGTCTGGCGACGATTATCCCACGGATCTGACGACCCGAGAGGGCGAGATCGTGACGAAGGGCCCGAACGTCATGAAGCAGTACTGGAAGTTGCCGGAGGAAACGCGGGCAGCCTTCGATCCGGAGGGCTGGTACCACACCGGCGACGTCGGGAAGTTTGACGACGGCTACCTGCAGATTACGGATCGCATCAAGCACATGATCGTCTCACGGGGCGGAAAGAACATTTACCCCGGTCCGCTCGAGGATGAGTTCAAAACGCTCGCGTGGGTCGACCAGATCATGATCGTTGGAGAAGATCGACCGTTTCTCACGGCGCTCGTCGTGCCGGACTTCGAGTCGCTTCGGATGGCCGCGCGCGATCAGGGCATCGACGAGTCGAAGTACACGAACGACGAGTTGATCGAAATGGATGGCGTTCGAAAGCTCTTCGACCAGGCGTTTCGCAAATACAATCGCGACGCAGCGGCTCACGAGAAAATCCGTAACTTCCACCTGATCGCTGAGCCCTTCACGGTCGAAGACGGCGCGCTGACCCCGACGCTGAAGCTGAAGCGACGCGTCATCGTGGCTCGATACGACGAGGAGATTGACGCGATGTATGCGAAGTTTGAACGATAGGCCACGCCGTACACCGCACGGTGGAGCTTCGTCTATTGAAGACTCAGTTGATGGCGAAGCCACCGTGTGGATAAAGGTTGAACTCCGCTCGATCGCTTGAAGATGACGCGTTTCGAGTGGTATCGTTGGGATCCCTGAAGGGCAAACAGCCTATAAGGGTAGCGAAATCACGGGGCATGGCGCAGCTCGGTAGCGCGCTTCGTTCGGGACGAAGAGGTCGCCGGTTCAAATCCGGCTGCCCCGACCAACACAGCCAGCGTAGACGCGGCCTTTGCCACACGGCAGGGGTCGCGTTTTTATTTTCGACGTACACCTGATTTCCTCGACTCCGGTACCTGCTCAGATCCTGCGGCCGCAGCCCGCGTCTTCAGTCACGTTCATAGCATGCACGAGCCCTGTCCATCATATCTCCGTGACCTCGTGTCACGCCACCGGGACGCCCCCGCGTCTCCGCTCGTGGTGCTGACTCCGACGGATGATGTGGGGCGGTCCATTCGTACAGCGCTTCTGCGGCAGGGCACAGGGCAGACCGGTATGTGGATCACGACGCCGACGCAGTTTGCGCGCGTGCTGGGGAGAACGCACCCGTCCGCACGGACCGCTAGACTTGTGGGACGAGGCGATACGTTCGGCATCCTGATGGACGCCCTGAAGGGCATCAGCGAACGGGTTCGCGATCAATTGTTTCAGGGGGAAAGCTTGGAGTCAGTCGTGGAGGCGATGGTCCCGGTCGTACGCCGGCTCCGCGAAAACGACATCTCGCCCGCGACGCTCTACGCTCTGTCCCTCGGCCGCTCGCTGTCGCCCGCGCACCGGGCCCTCGTCGTCGGCTATGAGGCGTACGACCGGGAGCTCTTGAACGGGCCAATGGCCGGACCCTCGGATGTGTTCGGCTGGGCCACGGCGCAGGTGCGTAACGGCCGCATTTCCTGGCTCGGCCAGACGACGATCGTTTCCTTCGATGACACGACGGTGGGCGCGGCGGGAGCGACCTTTCTCAACGCAATTCGGCGTGAGGCACGATCGTTCGTTCGCCTTGGAGACCCCATTTCGTCCACGCACGCTCCATCTGCGGCGCTCGCGTCTCACATGTCGTCTGACGCTCCTCCGTCTGCGGATGCGCCGGCTCCCCAAACCGGTGCCGTAGAAGGGTCGGAGGAGACGGGCGGCGTACGCGTCGATTCGCTGCGTGCCGCCGTGGAATGGATTCAGACGCAGATGGATGAGGAAGCGCTAGACGCGTCGTCCATCGAAATTGCCGCGCCTGCAGATCTCCTCGATGAGCTCGAAGAGAAGCTCCACGCCTGTGGCATCCGCGCGGCCGTCCATCAGGAGAACCCGGACGCGGTGTCCCTCACGTCATTCGACCGCGCGGGCTTTTCTCGGCGACACCATTTTGTTGCCGTGGCGGCGGCTGAGGAGATTCGAGAGAAGGGGTCGATGTCCCTGCTGACGAAGGACGACTGGGCGCGGCTCGCGGAGTTGAGCGAAGCCCCCGTCGCCCCGGAGACCGACGCGGAGGCCGCCCGACGCTGGCAAATGAGCCAGGTGCTCTGGCGGCACGAGGGGCGCGCGACCGTCCTCGGCATCGACACGTCCCTGCCCGAGGGCGTCGGCAAAGATGCGGGCGAGGTGATTGGAGTGACCGGAACGCCTGATGCGGGCTCTGCCGCCACGGTGCGCACGAATCAAACACACGAGGAGTCGATCGTTACGGAGGCGCTGCGCCGCTGGGTGGTCGATGCGGTGAGCGTCTATCACGTGCCCGGAGAGCTCGAACGGATCGGGCAAACCTCACACCTCTGCTCGCTTCTTCCGGACGAGGCGCAGGACGACGCGGTGGACCGGCTGGAATCCGCCGTTCGGCGTTTGCTCAATGCCGGTTTCTCAGAATGGCTGGCGGATGCTGTATCCGTTCACCCCGCGCCTGCCAACTGCGCTATCGGGACGGATGGCGAATGGGTACAAATTCCAATTCACGTTGCCATCCGTCGACCGGCGGGATGGTGTCTTCTTTCGATCTCAGATATAGTGCTCGACGGCGAGGATCCATCCGAGGCCGCAATCCAGGATGCGGTACACGTCTGGAGCGAGGCAACTGGACAAGATGTGGTCCTCGTCGCACGATTCGGAGAATCGTCCGGATGGACGCCTGTGTCTGTCGAGTCGACGAGGCCTTTCTCGTAGGTGATCCGGATAGATCGAAAGCCAAAGACGGACCGGCGCGAAAGACGATTTAGCACGCGTGTCGAGAGGAACGTCTCCAGCAGGTGTTGGCGGGGCGCGACCAGTACCCGCATCCGTCTCGGTGGCAAAAAAGGTCGCGAAACGGATTTGACAAGAAGGATCGTGCACGATGATCGGCGACAATAGCGTTTCTCCATCGTCGTAAATTATATTGATCCGATCCATGTCCGTGGACGATCTTATTTCCCCCCACAATCTTCGCTCCGGCGCGCCATGGCTGGTTCTGAGTTCGACGAGAAGCCCGATTCTGAAGATGAGAACAGCAACGACGATTCGTTCGATGCAGAGGAGCCGCTTCCAGAAGTCGACGTAACGCAACTGCTTCATCGCGCGAGGGACGGTAGCGACACCGCCCGCGAAGAACTATTTCGGCTGACGTACGACGAGCTGCGTCGGATCGCCCGCCGGGAGCTGCGGCGTCGCCACTCTGGCGGCACGCTCTCGGTCACGTCGGTTGTCAACCGCGCCTACCTCCGGCTCGTAGACGGGGACGAAGGCCAGATTGGTGAGTACGCGAACCGGCTTCATTTCTTCGGCACGGCGGCCCGGGCGATGCGGTCGGCGATTATCGACTACGCGCGCTACAAGACGCGGCAGAAGCGCGGCGGAGAAGAGCCGGATCTGGCGCTCGAGGACGTGCTGTCGCCGGAGGCGGAGGATCAGCCGCTCGAAACGCTGCTCACGGTCGAATCTGCGCTGCAGCGCCTGGAGGCCATGGACGAGGATCTGGCCCGTGTCGTCGAGCTCATTTTCTTCGGCGGCATGCTGCAGCGGGAGGTTGCCGAGCTTGAAGGGGTGGACGTTCGGACCGTTCAGCGCCGTTGGCGGAAATCGAAGCTCATCCTGCGCGAATTTCTGGACGCCGAGGGAGCGTCCTCGTAAGCCGACCCGGAGACCCGTTCGCGGTTCGCTCGCACAGAGACAGCGAGATCGGCGCGTCCATGATGATCTTGCTTCAGATTCCAGTGCGCGCTCACGTGTTTTGACCGGTGAGGAATATGGTGGTCTTCACCGGCCAGTCATTTTATGTCCTGTTGACGGCGGTTTTTGCGTACTTCAGGTTGAGAGCAAGGCCCAAGATTGCCTCTGTTTGCTTCGTCGTTCTGAACTTTTCTTTCCCCCACTCGCATGCAAGACCTCACGCAGAATGAATGGCGCGAGGCGATGGCGCTGCTCGACGACGTCCTCGACATGGAGCCATCGGAGCAACGCGACGCCGTGGCGTCGTCTGACGTCCCCGAGAAGGTTCGAGAGGCGGTCGCGCGTATGCTTGCAAACGAGTCGTCGGAGGCGGACGTCCTGGATCGCGGAGCGTTCGATCTCATTTCTCCGGTGGTGGAGGAGGATGACCACTTCGACGATACGGCCGTGCGAGCGCTCGAAACGCTCAGTTCGGGTGGGAGAAAATTGCCGCCGCGGCCGAGCGACCTCGAGCGGGGCATGGTGGTCGGTCCGTACCGCGTCGAAAAGCTGATTGGACGAGGCGGGATGGGCGAGGTCTATCTCGCAGAGCGCGACGACGGGACCTACCAGCAGAAGGTCGCGCTCAAGCTGGTGCGGGTCCAGGGGCTTCGCGGCGGCGAGATCGAGGCGCGGTTCCAACGCGAGCGGCAGATTCTGGCAACCCTTCGTCACGAGAACATCGCTCGCCTGCTCGACGGCGGCGTGACGGATCGGGGGCGGCCGTATCTGGTGATGGAGTACGTCGATGGTAAGACGATCACGACGTACGCCGACGACAACGGTCTGACGATCGATGAACGCCTCCAGCTGTTCGAGCAGGCCTGCAGGGCAGTCCAGTTTGCGCATCGCCGTGCGATCATTCACCGCGACCTGAAGCCGTCGAACCTGATCGTCGAAGAGCAGCCGGTCGGTGGTGACGGCGAAGAAGGGGCCGTGCGCCCGACGGTGAAGCTGCTCGACTTCGGCATCGCGAAGCTGCTGGAAGTTGACGATACCGAGGAGCCGCTTACCCGCGAAGATGAGCGGCTGATGACGCCGGAGTACGCGGCGCCCGAGCAGATCTCCGGTGCGGCCGTGACGACGGCGACGGACATCTACCAACTGGGCACGCTCATGTACGAGATGCTCACGGGTGAGCGTCCGTTCTACAAGGCGACGGAGGGGAAGTCCGGTCGCTCCCGGATTCGGGCGGCCGAAGACGCCATTCTACAGACCGACCCGGAGAACCCCAGTCGCGTGCTGACGCGCAATTCCGAAACGGTCGAGCGCACGCACGGGACGGACGCCGAACTCCTGATCGGGAGTGTACGCGGGGATCTCGATGCGATCGCGAGGAAGGCGCTTCGGAAAGACCCAGACGGCCGGTATGGCTCCGTTGGCGAAATGCTGGACGACCTGAAGCACTATCGCGAGGGGCGTCCGGTGGAGGCGCGGCGCGGGACGTGGACGTATCGCACGAAGAAGTTTTTACGCCGCAATCGAACGCCAGTCTTCATCGGAGCGGCCATTGCCGTGCTCATTGCCGGGTTCGTCGTCTCGCTGATGATCCAGACGGATCGCCTGGAGACGGCGCTTGCGGATGTGCGGGCAGAGTCCGAGCGGCGCGCGGAGGTGCAGGACATGTTCACCTCAATCCTCGACGTCGCGGAGCCGAGCGCGGAATATCGGGATACGCTGACGGTTCGCGACATGCTGAACCGAAGCGCCGAGCAAGCACGACAGCAGTTCCAGGGGTACCCGAGGCTCAAGGCGTGGACGTATACACGTCTCGCATCGTACGAGCACAACCTCGGGGAATATGATCGGGCGATCGCGTTCGGGGATTCAGCTGTGGCGATGTACGATTCGCTGTATGCGTATGCGGTGGAAGACCGATTCGCAATCGCGAAGGAGTACGCCAGGGCACTTGGAGCCGCCGCAGTTTCTCGTCAAGAACTTGGCCAGCGAGACGAGGCACTGGAGCTTCGGAAGAGATCTGTAGAGATTATCAGCAATAGGTCGACGCCGACATCCCGTGCAAGCGCCTTCGGGGACTGGTTCGAGTCTTCGGTTTCGAAAAAAGACGTTTTGATTTCCGAAATCGAAGTCCGACTTGCTTATCTCGTTGTATTAGAAAAGGTGGACCGTGAACGAGCGCGTGCGCAGGTTGACACGATTAATGTACTGATCCAAAAGTTCAAAGACGCCGGCGGTTCGGACCAGAATGAGACTTTGCTGCGCGAATACAGCATACTCGCCGGGTATTATCTCGACGAGGGGAAATATGAGGTCGCCGATTCACTGTTTTCGAAAACGCTCGCGTTCAGGGAAGAGCGGTATGGGCACGTATCTCAGGAGGTAGAGATGATCTTGAACAATATGATCCCGATGTATGTCCGTAAGGGGAATGACCAGAAGGCGTACGAGACCGCGAGTCAGGCATTGAAAATTAGCGAACAAATTTATGGAGAGAGCCACCCGTCGCTACGTCCCACGTTAAATCATGTTGGGAATGCTCTCGTCAATCTGGACCGATACGAAGATGCCGTGCCCTATTTCCGGGAGGCGCTCAAGATTAGCGTCTCCGAGTTTGGGGAAAGTCATGAACACACTCTGGATGCACGGCTCCGATTAGCCAACGTATACAGCTCAATTGGGCAGAACGAGAAGGCCGCCTCTATGCTGAAAAATGTCCTTCAGGAGCGTATCTCGGAACACGGACGTAGATCGTTGAAGGCCACCTACGTGCGCTTAAATCTTGCGGCGACCCTACAGAAGGCGGATCGGTTCGAAGCGGCTGCAGCACAACATCAGATCGTTCTTCGATCGGTCCGTGGGATGTATCCGGACGAGATCACGGACGGTACCGTCCAAAAATTGGAGTATCGTCGGGTCGCCCGACCGTATCTTGTGGCCTTAAACTTCTATTCTGATTTACTTGAGAACATGGGTCGTGAGCGAGAACGGTGCCAGATCATGACCGAATATGATCGAATCTTCCATGACTCGGAAATTGGTACACAGATGTACGGCAAAGACGCCGGTGCTGAGATACGATCGGTTTTGCAAATGTGTGATCAATCATTGATCCCATAAGCAGTTTCGCAAAATGCACGGAGCCCTCTGATATATCATTCAGAGGGCTCCGTGCAGAATCATTCAAACCGATTCCTAGTCGTCGCCGTCCGTGCTCGGTACCGGCTCTTCAGGTTCTTCTTTCGTATCGGTATCTTTGTCGATCGGCATGGTGATGTGGTCGTTTTGTGAAGGAAGTGATAACGCGTGCCGTTGTCTACCTTAATGTTCCGAAACGATATTTGCAAAATTATCGATGTACGTTCGGAAATGAATTCGTTTCCCCCCATGTGATGCCCACGCACATCATCACGGAAGAAGCGATGGCCGGTCAGGCCTCGCACGTCAGGCTGCCATCATCAACAGGACGAAGACGAACAGGGACGTGAGCAAGCCATAGGCTGCGGCGGTATAGCGCGTCCGCTCGGGACCCGCCGCGAGGTCTGCAGTCAGAAGCGTTTGGAGCGTGCGCATGGCGGTCCGTTGGCCTGGTTTCAGAGAACGGAAGTTCGGGCGACCCTTGTAGTCGCCGTCCACCTACACATACGCGGTCGCGGCCTCCAACCCGACACACCATAGACTAAAAAAAACGGCACGCCGGATCGACGTGCCGATTTCTCCATCTTCCGTTTTTATTTCCGACTCGCTACGTTCGCTCGAACGTCACGAAGCGGTAGCCGTCGCGTTCGTCCACCTCGGTCGCTTCGAAGACGTCGCCGATGAGGTGCTCGTACTCCGGGAAGTACGTGTCGCCGTCATATTCGCCCTCTACGAGCGTCAACTCGAGCCGGTCCGCGTGCGGGAGGAACTGGCGGTAGATGGCCTCTCCGCCGCCGATGAACACGGTGTTTTCGCCATCCACAGATTCGAGCGCCCGGTCGAGCGACGAATACGTTTCCACCTCTTCGTAGTCCTCGTCGAGTCCCTTGCGCGTAAGGACGATCATCCGGCGGTTCGGGAGCGGTCCGCCGAACTGATGGACGATGGACTGAAAGGTTTTCCGACCGAGGATGAGCGGGTACCCCGTCGTGAGCCGCTTGAACCGCTTCAGATCTTCCGGGAGGTGCCAGGGAAGATCGAGATCTCGACCGATCACACGGTTCTCTTCGGCGACGGCGGCAATAAGGACGATTTCGGGCACAGGGAATGGGTTCGGTTAAAAGAGAAGAGGAAGCGTCAGGTCGTGCGCGACGGAGGAGAGGATGTATGTTCGTCGAGGGCGTTTCGATCCGTGTCGGAGGCGCGATCGATCTGCTCGATGAGGTCGCGACTGCGAACGCCGCGCCGGGCAAGGAGGCCATCCGGATGTGTGGCCGCCTCCCGCGCCGGTCCGTACAGGTTCAGCCACAGGTCGAACCGTTCCCCGAGGCGCATCACCTTATAGAACAGACTTTTCTGTCCCGAGCGGCCCGACAGGATGTCGATACCAGCCCCGATAATCGAGAGAGGCGACAGCACGATATCCTTGATGCCGTCGAGCCAGAGCTTGATCTGGAAAAAAATAAGATCGCGGATAATGACGGTACGGCTCGCAGACGTCTCACGAGAACCGGACAGCGGTTCGTACGGGTCAGGCATAGCACGACGGCTTCAGGTACGGGAAGCACGGGGTCAATTCTTACCTCGAATCTTGCCCGCAGGTTCGGGATTCGCGCGGAGGATCGAGCCGGAATCACTATCTACCGGACACGTTCATTAGAGTGTGTCATTTCAGCACCCCCCGGTGCGGCGGCTTCGAAATGCGCGGGCGTATGAGAGTATGAGAGTATGGGAGTGTGAGAGTAAGTCATGATCGGAGATGCGGCCTCGCTTTCGGGACGCATGAGGCGTACGAGGTTCGCTTGTATATGACAAACGAAGACATTCGGGTTAGAAATCAAACGGCCCGGTAGCTAGCCGGAATCATTCAATCGGTGCCGATCACGGTTTCCAGCGCGTGCGCCGTTGCGAGAACAGCGTCGTCGTGGCGGTAGCGGCCGTGGACCTGGACCCCGATGGGACGCTGCGGCTCGTTCCCTTTCTGCGTAAAGCCGGCGGGTAGCGTGACGATCGGGTGGCCGGTGACCGCGAGAGCGGGGAGATGATAGGCGAAGGGGAGTGCGTACGGGACCGATTCGCCGTCGATCTCCAGGGAGCGGCCCGTGCGGCAGTGCGGAAACGAGGGAATGGACGCCGTCGGCGTGATCCAGGCATCGACGGTTTCGAGGAACGAATCGAGTTCAGCGCGAAGGTCGTCTCGGTGTTGCAACGCTTCCTGGTACTCCCGCTTGCTGAGCTTCGCGCCCGCGACGAGGTACGACGCGAGGAAGCCGAAGAGGAAGCGAATGACCCCGTTCCAGATGATATGGCGTCCGGGCGTATCCCGAAAGACCCAGGGCAGGCCGCGCGACAACTCGTACCCTTGGATTCGGCCCCAGACGATCAGAGCTTCGTCCATGTCGATCGGGCAGGCGACCGACCGCACGTTCGCACCTGCCTCAGTAAGACGGTGCTCCACGTTTCGGAGCACGCGCTGCGTATCGGCGTCGGCCGGTACACCGCCGAGCATGTCCGTGACGGCAATGTTGAGGCTGGCGGGGTCGGGGGAAGACGGCCGGTGGGGCGGTTCGAGCGGAGTGTCTATCGGCGTGCGGAGGACGTGGAGGCCAAGCTGGAGATCTTCGACACTCCTCGCCATCGGTCCGGGGACGACGATGTTTTTCACCGTCATCGGCCGGTCGCTCGGCATCATCCCATCGGTGGGAAGCAGTCCGTCGGATGGGCGAAGGCCGCAGACGCCGCAGAAGTGGGCCGGGAGTCGAATGGAGCCGCCGACGTCCGCGCCGAGTTCGAGCGGGACGAAGCCCGCCGCCAGGCTCGCGGCAGACCCTCCGCTGCTGCCGCCGGGCGTATAGCCCTGCGCCCAGGGATTGTGCGTGCGCCCGAAGAACGGATGCCAGCACTGCCAGTCGTACGCGGCGAACGGCAGGTTCGTCTTCCCGACGATAATCGCTCCGGCCCGCTTCAGCCGGGCCACCATGACGGCGTCGTGCTCGGGCACCCAGTTCTGGTGGGACGGCAGGCCGTAGGTCGTGCGCAGGCCCTCGGTGCTGAACTGATCCTTGACCGTGATCGGCACACCGTGCAGCGGGCCCCAAACCGTTCCGCGTCGAAGGGCCTCGTCGGCCTCCTCCGCCCGGCGGCGTGCTCCGGTTTCGTTGAGCGTGACGACCGCGTTCAGCTGCGAGTTTCGCAGTTGGATCCGCTTCAGCGTGTCCTCGAGCGCTTTGGTTGCCGACATCTCCCCGTTTCGGATGCTGTGGGCGAGGTCGGTGGCCGTCGGCGGGCGGGATGTCGGGGAAGAGGAGAGAAGGTCCACGTTCGGCATAAGCGAGTCGGGGCAGAGAGACAGCGGGATCAGCGGGAGCCAGGCGAACGATCCCCGAAGAGTTGTTCGAAGAGGTCATGCGAACGTTTCCGCCCCTCCGCGGTGAAGACGACGGATTTGTTCTTACCGCGTGGATCTTCAATCCATCCTTTCTCGTGAAGCCGGTCCATGTGGCGATGGGCCATTTTCTTCCACGCGCGCGTCTGGATTACGTCGTCGCCGATCTCTTCGTCGAACGCGGTGAGCCAGAGAAGGGCGAGCATCACATCATCCACTTTATCGCCGTCATACTCCATAACGAAATGGGGCGAGGGGCCCGGGTCGGGGAACAGGAAGTCGATTTCTAAACATGATGGGTGTCGGAGACAGGTCCGACGGATGCGGCAGCGCGGGATCGCTACACAGCGATTGGCGCGCGGAGTGCAGGATGGTGTTCGTAATTCGCGATGGTGATGTCGTCGATCGTGTAGTCGAAGATCGAGTCGCGCGGCGTCAGGTTCAAGGTCGGGAGCGGGTGCGGCGTCCGTTCGAGCTGTTCGTGGACGACATCCAGGTGGTTCGTGTAGATATGGCAATCGCCGCCGTTGAAAATGAGCTGGTGCGGCGTCAGATCGGCCTGCTGGGCCAGCATGTGCGTGAGCAGCGCATAGCTCGCGATGTTGAACGGGAGCCCGAGGAAGGAGTCGACGGACCGTTGCTGCCACATCAGCGAAAGGCGGCCGTCGCCCGGCTCGCCCTCGACGAAGCACTGAAAGGCGTAGTGGCAGGGCGGGAGCGCCATCCGATTCGTTTGGGCCGGATGCCATGCCGAGACGAGGTGGCGGCGCGATCCCGGGCTCTCCCGGAGCCGCTCCACGAGCGTAGCGATCTGGTCGACGTATCCGTCTGGTCCCTCGAAGTGGCGCCACTGCTTTCCGTACACCGGCCCGAGCTCGCCCCACTTGCTGGCGAAGACCTCGTCCTCAATGATCCGCTGTTCGAAGTCGTCCTGCGAGATGTCGTCCCCCGTGACATCGCGATATCGCTTGAGCGGCCAGTCTGTCCAGATGGAGACGCCTTGCTCGAGCAGCGGCCGGATGTTCGTGCCGCCGGACAGGAACCAGCAGAGCTCCGTCGCCACGCCGTGCATCCACACCCGCTTCGTCGTGATGAGCGGAAAGCCGGCGTTGAGATCAAACCGAAGTTGCCGTCCGAACACGCGCAGCGTGCCCGTTTCCGTGCGGTCGGCGTGCTCGGTGCCGTTCTCCAGGATGTCGCGAAGGTAATCGATGTATTGCTCCATGTGTTGGCCCGAACGAAAATGTCAGTGGTCAACCGGAAATGTTAGAAACGTCGGGCGTATGTTCAAGCCGATTCGAACGATCACCCGCGACCTTCTCGAAAAGAACGGCTGGAAGCGGCGAAAAAGCGATTCGCCGATCTCTGCGGTTGGTGCGCGAGGAAGCGCAGGCATGGGCCGTGTACGAACGGCGCGGGAAAACGTCGTTCGAGCGGCCATCGGCAGGAACGTTTGAAAACGCGCTATCGTTGGCGCGAAGAACCAGATTCGACCGCCCAGCACGGAGAACGGACGACGAGATATGGATCCCGAAATTCCAGCAAACAAGCACGTAAAGATGGCCGTCAACCATCTGAACAAGGTGCTACAGTACGCCCCGATGGTTGCCGAAGGCCGAGACGCGCAGGTTCACCTGACCGCGCAGGACTGGCAGGTTGTCGCTGATGTCCTGTTTAAAATGGACACGCCGGACGACAAGCTCCCGGACGCGATTAACGAGTATGGACTCGCCAACGAGAATCAGACGATCACGCTGACGACGGACGATCACGACATCCGTCTCGACGTCGTCGCGAGCTAACCGTGGCCCAGATGCACGTCAGGCATGACCGGGCCCCGGCCATGCCATCGGCGTTTTCTCAGATGTTTGTCCGCGCTAGTTTGCCGCGGCCTGGAGCGGAAAGCTCGGGATGTCGACGCGGTAGCGTTCGCCATCGGAGCGCTGGACGAGGTAGTTGCCCTCGACCGAGCCTACGAACGAGCTGAGCGTGCACGATCCGTCGTAAACGTGCTCTTCGCCGGGGGCGAGAACGGGCTGGGCGCGAAGCTCGGTGTCGCCTTCCGTGTCGTGAAGCGTACCATCGGACTCCCGGATCGTCCAGCGGCGTCGAATGAGTTGGATTTCGTCATCGCCCTGGTTTTCGATAAACACAGCATAGGCGAACGAGAACGAGCCTTCCAGGATGTTCGTTTTCCCGTCGAGATAGACCGGGCGGACAGTGATCTGGATGTCGCGAGTCTTGGTGGCGTAGCTTAACATAGTGATGCGTGCGGCGCAGAATCGAGGTTGCTTCGCCCCGAGCGGGGTCCAGAGCACACGATGCTGACGATGCGATCGGAGTCGGGGGCGTAGGGCAGATTACGTCCGGCAGAAATCCTGCCGAACAGTACTCTGTAACGGCACTGTTACCAATTGTTCGATTTCTGCCGTCGATTTCAAGAAAGGGCTTCCACCCTGTCGGCGGCTTGAAGAAGTCGAACAAAGTCCGTCTTTTAGGGACGTGTAATACGAGAACCCGCACTCCATCCCCTGTTGTTTCCCCTGGATGTCGCGCGGCATTGAATCGTAGCATTCTTTCCGTACGGGCATTGCCCGCGGTTGAAATTGCTACCCCCACCCTTCATCCCTTCGTGTGAATGGTTTCCTCTTCTGTGTCTGACGACTCCGCTGCGTCCGCTTCCAGCACGTCCTCGAGTCCCACGTCCTCTTCGGCAGATGATTGTCCACCGAAAGGGCGCCCGGATGCATCGGATGCTGCTTTCGGCGACGTGGATGATCCGGTCGTGGATCTGTCCGCCATCACCCCGCCCGCCGCAACGGACCCACAGTCGTGGACGCGCAGCCGTCTCGCCGCGCTGAACGCACAGTTCGAGCCGCGCGACCCGCAGGTGATCCTGCAGTGGGCGGTTCAGACCTTCGGCAGCGGTCTCGCTCAGGGAACGGGCTTCGGGCCCTCGGGCGTCGTGATCATGCACATGCTGTCCGAGATCGACCCGTCGACCACGTTCTTTTATCTCGACACCGACCTTCTTTTTCCCGAGACCTACGACCTGAAGGACGAGCTGGCGGACACCCTTGGGATCAGCATTACCCGCGTTCACGGCGGAGCGACGCCGGACGAACAGGCGGAAGCGGAGGGGCCGGAGCTCTGGAACCGCGACCCGGACCGCTGCTGCTTCCTGCGAAAGGTCGAGCCTCTGCAGAATTTCCTGGCGAAGCGCACAGCCTGGGTGACGGGCATCCGGCGTGATCAGTCGTCTTCACGGAAGAAAGCACGAATCGTCGACTGGGCGCCGAAGTGCGAGGTCGTGAAAGTCAACCCGCTGGCCACGTGGTCGCGAAAGGACGTATGGCGCTACATCATCGAAAATAGCCTGCCGTACAACGAGCTGCACGACCGTGGCTTCCCGAGCATCGGCTGCATCCCGTGTACGAAAGCCGTCGACGGATCCGGCTATTCGCGGGATGGTCGTTGGGACGGCACCGACAAGTCCGAGTGCGGCATCCACACCTGATGCAGGGATATCCTTCGGCGCCATCGATCCCGAATAATGTAGGGAATCGCCGGGCAGGCAGATGGGGAGCCGCCCGGTGCAGACCGGGTGCGCGAATTGGTAGATTGTCTGGACCTTCCCCCGATCCCGGCTCACTGTTTCGTTTTTGGCAACTCCGCACGGATTGAGATCTTTGTCGGACCCGCGCAGGGCATTCTGCATTCTGTTCTGCGACGTAAAAATGGAATACAGCTTTGGGTTCTATGGACCGGGTTCCGTGTTTGGTGAACCTCCCGTGCGTTCGAGCGCGCGTCTGGAATCATCGCACCGGGTCCGTCGTTTTATCCCCCTGTTTAGATCTATTCTAAAGTACGAGTGTCTCGAATGAGCGCCTCCCCCTCGACCAACGTGCAGCAGATACCCGAGGCGACGATCCTGTTTGCCGGTGACTCGGGCGACGGCATGCAGCTGACGGGTTCGCAGTTTACCCTGGCCTCGGCGTACGCGCACAACGATCTGGCTACGCTTCCCGACTATCCCGCAGAGATTCGTGCCCCCGCCGGGACGACGTACGGCGTCAGTGGATTCCAGCTTCACTTCGGTGAGGTGGACATCCACACGCCGGGAGACGAGGTCGACCTGCTCGTCGCGATGAACGCGGCGGCGCTGAAGGTGCACCTGCACCGGGTCCGTCCGGGTGGCACCGTCGTCCTCAACGTCGACAAGATGACCGACCGCGACCTCGAACTCGCCGGTTTGGACTCGAATCCGCTTGAAGACGGGACGCTGGATGGTTATCAGGTGCTTGAGGTGCAGCTGACGAAGCTCACCCACGAGGCGCTCGACTCGTTCGACCTGTCGAAGAAGCAGAAGGACCGGTCGAAGAACATGTTCGCGCTTGGACTGGCGCTCTGGATGTACTCGCGCCCAATTGAGCCGGCGGAGAACTGGATCAAAAAGAAGTTCGAGGATAAGCCGGAGATTCGCGACGCCAACCTGCACGTCCTTCACAAGGGCGCGCATTACGGCGAAACGGTCGAGGCCTTTGCGGTTCGCTATGAGGTGAATGCAGCCGCGATGCGGTCCGGGACATACCGGGCCATTCGTGGCGCGGAGGCTCTCGCACTCGGCCTTGTGGCAGCGGCGGACAAGAGTGGGCTCCCGCTCTTCTACGGCTCCTACCCGATCACGCCGGCGTCGGACATCCTGCACGAGGTCAGCAAGCACAAGAACTTCGGCGTGATGACGTTTCAGGCCGAGGACGAAATCTCCGCCGTGGGCGCGGCCGTCGGGTCGAGCTTCTCCGGTGGCATCGGCGTCTGCGCGACATCCGGTCCGGGCCTCGCGCTCAAGACCGAAACGATCGGCCTGGCCGTCATGACGGAATTGCCGCTCGTGGTGATCGACATGCAGCGCGGCGGACCCTCCACGGGCCTGCCGACGAAGCCGGAGCAGAGCGATCTCCTGCAGGCGATCTACGGACGAAACGGTGACGCCCCGCTCCCGGTCATTGCGGCCACTTCGCCGGGCGACTGCTTCTACGCGGCCTACGAAGCCTGCCGTATTGCCACGAAGTACATGACGCCGGTGATTCTGCTGGCCGACGGCTACCTCGGCAACGGCTCCGAGGCCTGGCGCATCCCGGATACCGACAAACTCAAGCCGTTCGACGTCTCCTTCGAGACGAAGAAACGGGCCAAGACTTTCCACGAAGATGACGACGGGAATCCGCAGTTCCTGCCGTACGTCCGGGATGAGGAGACCCTCGCCCGCGTCTGGGCCAAGCCCGGTACGCCCGATCTCGAACATCGGCTCGGCGGGCTCGAGAAGCAGGACAAGACCGGCGACGTCTCATACGATGCAGCGAACCACCAGAAGATGACGCAGCTGCGCGCGGAGAAAGTGAAGCGCGTGCGCCAGGATATTCCTCCGACGCAGGTTCACGGCGACCCCGATGCCGACCTGCTTGTTCTCGGCTGGGGGTCGACGAAAGGCGCTATCGAGGAGGCCGTCGAACGGGCCGTTGAGGATGGGCTCCCCGTCGCACGGGCACAGCTTCGCCACGTCTGGCCGCTGCCGGGCGATCTGGGCGACCTGCTCGATCGCTACGACCAGGTTCTGGTGCCCGAACTCAACAACGGGCAGCTCTCGCGTCTCCTGCGCGACGAATACCTCAAAGATGTGCGCCCGCTGAACAAGGTGCAGGGCCGCCCCTTCCGCGCGGAAGAGATCCTGGAGGAAGTTCGTCGTCTCCTCGGTCACGCCACGCCCGCCTGACGGCACGAGCTCTCCACGCAGTATTTTCCCCTTTCTGTGTCCGGTGCTCACCGACCGCCGGACCTGCTTTACCTGACGACGCAACGAACGACATGGCCGACGATCCGTCGACATCCAACGCTTCCGACAACGCCCGGAATGGGTCTGCTTCGAAGTCGAATCGTCCCGGGACGAAAAAGCCGTCCGGGCCGCCTGGCTCGAAGAAACCCGGCTCGAAGAAGCCCGCGGGGCCTCCCGGTGCGAAGAAACCAGCTGGACCGCCGGGTGCGAAGAAGCCCGCGGGACCGCCCGGAGCGAAAAAGCCCGGTAAGAAGCCGGCTGGCCCTCCCGGGTCGAAGAAACCGAAGATGCCGCCCGGCATGAGCGGGGACGGCGGCGGTCTGACGCGGAAAGACTTTTCCAGTGATCAGGACGTGCGGTGGTGCCCCGGTTGTGGTGACTACGCCATCCTCTCAACCGTGCAGCGGCTCCTTCCGGAGCTCGACGTCAAGAAGGAGAATGTCGTGTTCATCAGCGGGATCGGCTGCTCGGGGCGTTTTCCGTACTACATGGACACATACGGGATGCACTCCATCCACGGCCGCGCGCCGGCCTTCGCGACGGGGCTCAAGTCGACGAACCCGGAGCTGGACGTGTGGATCGTGACCGGGGACGGCGATGCCCTCTCGATCGGGGGCAATCACCTGATCCACGTGCTTCGCCGCAACCTCAACACGCAGATCTTGCTCTTCAACAACAAGATCTACGGTCTGACGAAGGGACAGTACAGTCCGACGTCGGAGATGGGGAAGGTGACGAAAAGCACGCCGTACGGAAGCATCGACCAGCCGTTCAACCCGGTGGCCGTCGCGCTCGGAGCGGACGCTACGTTCGTCGGCCGAACGATGGACCGCGATCCGAAGCACATGAAGAAGATGATGCGGGCCGCGCACGATCACCATGGAACCGGCTTCCTGGAGATCTACCAGAACTGCAACATCTTCAACGACGGTGCCTTCTTCGAATTCACCGAGCGGGAGACGAAGTCCGACCGTGCTCTCTTTGTCGAAGATGGCAAGCCGCTGACCTACGCGAATGGCGCGAAGGGCATTCGTCTAGACGGCCTGCGCCCCGAGCCGGTCGACCTCACGAACGGCCAGTGGTCCGCCGACGATTGCCTCGTGTACGACGAGACCAGCCAGGAGATGGCGACGATCATCGGTCGTATGTTCTGGCGGAACGATCTGCCGCGCCCGTTCGGTGTGCTGTACCGTGTGGAGCGCCCGACGTACGAAGATCTGCTCCACCAGCAGATCGAAGCCGTTGTCGAGAAGCGAGGAGCCGGCGACCTCGACGAACTCCTCCGTCGGGGCAACACCTGGGAGATCGAGTAACGTCTCCCGGTGGCTTCTGACGTATTGGAAATGAATGTATGTGGCGGCGTCTCCACTTTGGCCAAACCTCTCCAAAGTGTTGTGGCGTCGCCACGGAAGTATCTGCCCTCACTTTCTCTCCTCACCCGGATTCCCGCTCATGATTGGTAACAAGTTTAAGACGTACCCTGACCTTGCATTGCTCCTCCTTCGCGTCGTATTTGGTCTGTACATGGCGATCGGTCACGGCTGGGGTAAGATGATGGGCGGTCCGGATGTCTGGGCGAGAGTTGGTGGGACCATGGCGATGTTCGGTCTCGACTTCTTGCCGACGTTCTGGGGGTTTATGGCGGCATTTTCTGAGTTTGTTGCCTCCTTGCTCGTAGCAGTTGGCTTCGTGACGCGACCGGCGGCACTCCTCGTTGGGTTTACCATGCTTGTAGCGTCTTCGTCCCACTTGATGCAGGCGGAGAGCCCGGAAAAGGCGGCAATGTACCTCGTCGCTTTTCTTGTGATTGCTCTCTACGGTCCCGGCAAATACAGTGCAGACAAGATGGTCGGTTAGCCCATCGACGGTTCTGGCGGTGGGATGCGAGGGACGAGTGCTGGCTCGCGTTGCTGATTCACGTTGATATCGACTCACGTTCTCACTCTTCTGGGTATCTCACCATGAACACGTCTCGGTGGTCTTCCGTCGATGCGGCGCTACTTGTTTTGCGCGTCGGCATCGGCATCTCGTTTGTTTTCGTGTACGGTTTCGGAAAGCTCTTCGGTGGTCCAGAACAATGGTCGCAGCTGGGACAAAACATGGCGGCCCTCGGTATTGACTTCTGGCCCATGTTCTGGGGCTTTATGGGCTCATTTGCCGAGTTTGGCGGTGCACTGCTCGTCATGCTTGGACTGTTCACCCGTCCGGCGCTGGGGTTGCTCATCGCAACGATGATCGTGGCGGCGACCGGGCACATCACAGGAATGATCGACGGTGGTCCCTGGCACGCGACCGAGATGCTGACCGTGTTCGTCGTGCTGCTTCTGCTTGGGCCGGGACGGTATAGTCTCGACGCGATGATCGAGAACCGCTTCTCCTCGTCGACCGCAGAAACGGCCTGAAGCCGCGTCTCATCGCTGGGTGCTCCATCATTCTTTTCTTGAACGGATTGAACGTCGTTGACGGTCGATATGCCAATAGCTCCTTCCGGATCGGTTGATGTCGTCGTCGTTGGTGCCGGCATCTCCGGACTGCTCGCGGCGTATCGTGCCGCATCGGAGGGGTTAGAGGTCATTGTTCTGGAGGCGAGGGATCGCGTCGGCGGGCGCTGCCACAGCATGGAAGCGGGCGGCGTGCACGTCGACCTTGGTGCGGCGTGGCACTGGGAGGAGCACAAGCGTGTGCCGCGAATCCTGGAGGAGTTTAGCCTGGAGCGGTTTCGCCAGCATGAGCCCGGTGTCGCGATCTATGAGCCTCAGCGCGACCGCCCGGTGCAGAAATTCGAGTGGCCCGATGTCCCACCCCCATCTTGGCGCGTTGCCGGAGGGGCTCAGGCCATTGCGAATGCCATCGCCGCCGAGCTGCCTGACGCCGTCCTGCACCTGGGAAGTCGCGTGAGGTCCGTCGACCGGGAGGGCGGCGAGGCGGATACAGGGGCCGTCGTCGTCTCAGGAGAGCAGGAAGACCATTCATTTATGGTGCGGGCTGACATTTGCCTGTGTGCCGTCCCGCCCCGTCTCGTTGCGCACACAATCGACTTCGGTCCCGACCTACCGGTATCGATCCGCTCCGCGCTCCGCCGTACGCCCACATGGATGAGCCACAGTTTGAAGGCAGGCGTCGTATACGAACGACCCTTCTGGCGGGAAGACGGGCTCTCTGGACGAATTCGTAGCTTCGCTGGCCCGATCGGGGATTGGCACGATGCCACTCCGCCGTCATCGATGGGAGATCATGACGGGGCCTCGGGCGCGGGAGCACTGTTCGGCTTCGGTCCGCCGGGCGCCGTCTCGGGTGTCGACGCGGCGACGGTACGCACAGCCATCATCGAACAACTCACGCATTGCTTCGGCCCCGATGCGGCGGACCCGGTCGCCGTTGACACCCACGACTGGACTGCCGATTCGTTCACGACGCCCGAGCAGGGGAGTGCGTGTCAGGGCCAGCATCCAGAGCCGGTACCGGAACTCGCGTCATCCTACTGGAACGGACAGCTGCACTTCATTGCAGCAGAAACGGCGCAGGACCATCCCGGATTTCTTGACGGCGCCATCGAGGCGGCTGAACGATGGGACCGGGACGGAGGCTACGACGCTGTACGATTCGGCCAGGCGATCTGATATGTCGCCCGCGTTCGACGCCACGTGCGTAATTGAAACGAACTGTTAACATGAATGCGTTTGTCGCGTCTCCGCGGCGATCGGAGGCGTCCCGGTGAATCCATCTCGTGTCGCCGAGGTGTATGGATATGCCTAGCTGTACAAACTGCGGATCTCATCCGAACCAATTCGAGGTACACCGATGGCTAAAAAGATTTTGATGATCGCCGGCGACTTCGGCGAAGACTACGAGACGATGGTCCCCTTCCAGATGCTGCAGATGGTGGGCCACACCGTGCACGCCGTTTGCCCGGACAAGGAAGCGGGTGAGACGGTCAAAACGGCGATCCACGACTTCGAGGGCGACCAGACGTACACGGAGAAGCCGGGCCACAATTTCGCGCTAAACGCTACGTTCGATGACATCGACGTGACCGAGTACGACGCACTGGTCCTGCCAGGCGGACGGGCGCCGGAGTACCTGCGCCTCAACGACCAGGTGCTGGAGTACATCCGCCACTTCTTCGAAGAGAATAAACCGGTGGCAGCGGTCTGCCACGCCGCACAGCTTCTGACGGCTGCAGATGTGGTTGACGGGCGACGCCTTTCTGCGTACCCAGCCTGTGCGCCGGAAGTTGAAGCCGCGGGCGGCACGTACGAAGATATCGACATGAGCGAGTCGGTCACCGACGGTAATCTGGTGACGGCACCGGCATGGCCCGCCCATCCCGCCTGGATCGCGGCCTTTCTCGAAGTTCTCGGCACGCGTATCGACCATTCGGATCCGGTGACCGCGTGAGCATCGATGACGTGACGTTCATCAGGTGGTGTCCGGTTTCGTCTCGACAGTCGTTTACATGACACTACCGCAAATTCGAAGGCGTCGGTCCGGGAAAGGGTCGGCGCCTTTTTGCGTGGCATGATCTTCGTAGGGCTTCGAGTATGAATGTATCACCTTTCCGTTATAGATACCCGTCTGCATCGAGTCGACCGCTTTTGTTCGGTTGATGTTGACCGGCCTCGTTTTCCAAAAGGATAAGTTTGAGTTGGAATGCGAAACGGAACGCGACGACGAGTAAAATCACCGCTATCGATGTAAGGATGCGGAACGGAGCACATGTGCTTCTCCGTTGACTTACTTGTACGTTATCTAATGCCCATGCATTCTTCCGTCCCAACAGCCGGGCGGAGGATTCATTCACACCCTCCAGCGGAGGTATGGATCGAGAAGACATCTTCCATGAAACTGGTGATCGCCTGGCGATCGCACTCCCGTCCGGTACATTGTTACGGGACCAGTTTCGGATTGGCCGTGTGCTCGGCGCCGGAGGGTTTGGTGTCACGTACCTCGGCTTTGATGAACTGCTGGAACGACCGGTGGCGGTGAAGGAGTACTTTCCGCGTCACCTTGCCGTCGATCGGACGGATAATAACACGGTTAAGCCTCGCTCGTCGACGCAGGATCCCGACTTTGACTTCGGGCTGCAGCGATTCCTTCAGGAAGCGCGGACGCTCGCCAAGTTTGAGGACCATCCGAATATCGTGCGGGTGCGAACGTTTTTTGGCGAGAACGGCACCGGTTATCTCGTGATGAACTTCTACGAGGGCTTTACCCTCGAAGAGTATATCGAGTCCCAGTCGGGCTGGCTGCCGGAAGACGAGGCCCTCTACATCATCCACGACGTCCTGGACGGTCTTCAGGCGGCCCACGACGCGGGCGTCCTGCATCGTGATATCGACCCGTCGAATATCTATTTAAATGGCGACGGCCGGGTCGTTTTGCTCGACTTCGGTGCGGCGCGAACCGCTGTCGGTGAGCGCACGCAGACGCTCTCGGTGATGCTGAAGCGGGGGTACGCACCGCACGAACAGTATCACTCGCGAGGAGAGCAAGGGCCCTGGACCGATATTTATGCCTGCTCCGCGACGCTGTATCGGACCCTAACCGGGTACAAGCCGCCTGAGGCACCGGCTCGTGTCATGAGTGAGGATCTTGTGCCACCGAGCGAGATCTCGCCGGGCTTGTCGGAGGAAATCAACGACGCGGTCGTGGCAGGACTCGAAGTCCTTCCGCAGAGCCGGCCACAGAGCATTGAAGCGTTCCGGGACTTGCTTCCCGCCCGCCCCGACATCACGGCGGCAGCCTGGATCGACGGTAACCGTGTCCCGCACGATCACGAGCCCTCCGAGGATGACCTTGGCGATGCAGTTGTCGAGATCCGCACGGATGCCGACTGTCGCCTTTACGTCAATGGCCGGGTTTCCGAAATCCTTGAAGCTGGGCAAACCGTTTCCCTGAACCTGTCCAGCGGCTGGCATCGCCTGCGAGCCGTGCGCACGGACCGGGCGGCTGCGTCCGGTGGAACCGCCACTCTGACGACGACTGCGACGACGTCCGCCAGCAATCAGGGCGACTATGTTTCACTTCACGACCTGATCTGGCAGTCGGAAATCAGCGCTAGCCCGGAGAGCCCCACCGCTGTTCACGTCACGTTTGGGCCGGATGCCCCGACCTTCCCGGCCACGAAGGTGTCGCCGGTGCGTGAGTCCACGGGACAGACCGAAACGATTGCACCCGGTGAAGACGCTCGGTCAACGGGCCGTGTCGATGTAGCACCGAGCGAAGACGCTGCATCGGACGATGCTCACGTCAGCAAAGAGCAAGACGAAGAACAAGAGTCTTCGGCTTCGTCCAAGGATGCGAACGGGCAGGCGGTTGAAGAGTCTGGAGATGAAGAGACGGAATCAGAGGACGATTCCCCAGCGGAGCCCGGTGAGACCACAACGGACGAGCCGGAGCGCTCTCTGTCACGGGTGCAGGTCGAATATTCGGCTGACGATGACACGACCGCCCAGTCCGACATCGAGGTCGCACTTCATCACGCGTCCCGGGCCGCCCGCAAGGTGAGCAAGCGCGTCGCTACGGAAGCCTCGGAGGCCATTGGGCGGACGCGAGATGCGACGACCACGGTGGCGCGCTCGATGTCCGACCGCATGAAGAAGGTCGATTTCTCAGATTACTGGGCGCGCATCGGTCGGAGCATGTCGAGTGGTGGCACAGCCGATGGTGACGACGGGGACGCGGATACGACGACCGATGAGGCCGCCAAATCGTCTGATGTTGGTGGCATGGCGTTCGGGTCCACGGATTCGAAGCGCGCACTACAGATCGGCGGGGTCGCGGCCATCGCGCTATTCCTGATCGTCGGAGGCTGGTGGGCGGTGCTCGGCAGCAGCGCCCCGAAACAGCCAGTGAACAAGGCCCCGGTCACGGGAGATGATCTTGCGACGACACAGTCTGATGTCGTTCAGGTCAACGTGATAGCGAATGACCGAGACCCGGAAGGCCGGTCTCTCCGGCTTGCATCGGTGATGGCGCTGCCCGGAAGCGTGGGGGCGGTATCTCAGCTCGACAGTGCACGTATTCAGTTCCGGCCGGCAGACGGGTTCGCGGGGGTTGCGGAGATTCATCACACCGTGATGGATGCAGATAGCAATTTCTCCGATGGCATTTTGCGAATCCACGTTCCGTTTTCCAAAGAGCCGTCTCGCACATTCGTTGCTCCCCGGGACCCGCAGGTGCTGACTCCGGCCGACGTCGACGGGGATGGAACGCTCGATCTCCTCACGGCCACATACGCCGGCAATCGGATCCTGCTCTTTTCGCTGGGTCGCGATGAACCGGTTGAAGTGATGGACGGGGCAACCGGGGCGATCGACGCATCGGCTGCAGACATGGATGGTGATGGAGACGTGGACGTTCTCGCGGCCGCCTTTCGGAACGATGCCGTCTACATCGTACAGAACGTATCGACAGGGGAGGAGCTTGCGTTCTCCGAACCGATTGCCCTGCCGACGCCCGTTGAAGGTGCATTGCTCGCACAACCTGCGGACGTAAATGGTGACGGCCAACCGGATGTCGTCGCGGTGTCGCAGATCAGTGGGCGAATCGTCTGGTTTGAGAATCGAAGCGCATCGGGCGGTTTCAAGTTCTCCGAGGCGAAGACGATCGCGACGGGTTTTGGGAGTCTGGAAGCCGCCGTCGTAGCTGACATCGATGGTGATGGCGATCCGGATGTTGCGTCCGCGGATTATCAGGAGGACACCGTTTCGTGGCACGAGAACGATGGGACTGGCACATTCGTCACGCACCGCATCGACGAGTCGGCGCGAGGCGTCATCGCTGTCGCAGCAGCCGATGTGGATGGTGACGGGCGGCGTGACGTGCTGGCCAGCACCGCTACGGATGATCGAGTGGTCTGGTATCGCCGTCAGCCCACCGACTCGCTAAGCAGCGGATCCGCTTCGTTTAGTGACCCGATTCTCGTTTCCGATAGCGTCGATGAACCAGAGTCGATTGCGGTTGCCGATGTCGATATGGACGGCGATAACGACGTCATGACGGCGTCCTTCCGGTCCGGTGTGGTTGCGTGGCACGAAAATCTCGGTGACCGGACGTTCGGAGCGGTCCACGTCATCACGCGCGATGCGCCGGAAGCGCTCGCCGTGTTGCCGATCGACTTCGATGCCGATGGTGATGTCGATATCACCGTCGCTTCGCAGGGCAATGACCGGATTACCTGGTTTGAGAACGCCATCATTTCTGATGAGACGCCAGGCGCCTCGACCGCATCGCCTGACACGTCTCAGTCTCCTGAATCCGCGGGGTCGTAGTCTCCCTCGTGAATGCTCGTCGCGGGGGGCGTGTCTGTTCTCTCCTTCGAGTGCTCGAACACCCACGTTCGTCGGTGCTTGCGGACGACTCCGATCACTGCTCCGACCGGAACGCCGAGTACACCCAGTATCGTTCCCCCCAGAGCTGCACTGGCAGCGGGCGACATGATCGTCATGCCCGAACCGCCGGAGGAGAGTCCAATCAGGAATCCGCCGCCGAACCCGGAGAGAAAGCCAATCCCGGCTCCGTCCAGGGCTCCCCGTATAGCTTTTTCGCGGACAACGGCTTTGATCGACCGGAGGGAATATGCTTGTTGCGGGGCGTGCATCGTTAGGGAGTCGGCACCTACATAGTTGACCGTGCCTTCTACAGCGCTGTCATTTAGAAAAACAACGCGTACACGCTTTCCCTGTACGTCTTCTCGGAAGGAGTCGAGGCCGCGAGGGGCCGCGATCGTCGCTGCACGATGCTCCGGAAAACGTACCGTCGAGGTGCTGGTGCAACCGGAGAGAACAAGAAGCAGCCCTGTAACCACGAACATGGCGCGTCGTGCGATGGGCTTTGACCAACGGACAGGGCGGGCGTCGACACCTGGAGTTGCAGGCCTGTCAATCAGGAGGATCTCAACGAGGGAGAACATCATGGAACCGGTCGGACATAGAGGAGACAGGCGGGTGGCGCCTCTGCAGAGGCGCATACATCCAACATCCAAATCGGATTTGAGACGGATGCAGGTTTTTGACCCACCATGCCATTCTGGATTCCTTCCCGTACAGTAGGGGCTTTTGGGTGTTGATTCGGTGGGTCTGACCGTACAGCGTACACATTCGACGCCACGTTCCGTGTCCTTGGCCGTCCGAAGAACAGCGGTGACGTGTTGTTGATGCATGTGCAACCGTGATCTCGGTTGTGCTTATCCTCTGTTGTCGTTGCTTCTGGTCTCGTCCCAAAGAAGATCATGCTGTTCCCGGTTCGTTTCGTCGTCGCGATTTTTTTGGTCGCAGTGTCCATGCCCGTATCGGGATGCCGTGGGCAGAGCAGTGAACCGGACTCGGCGAATACACTGCCGACCGACTCCGTCGTGGACACCTCAATCGTTCGTCTCTTGCCTCCGACTCTAGCTACCGACGGAGACACAATAGCCTGGGCGAGCGGACGCGTTGCATCCCTGGTAGCTGACGACTCCCTCTGGGCGAAAGCGATGCAGATTCATTTCAACGCGATCGTTCTCGACGGTCACGTGGATGTCCCCACGCTCATGGTTGACGATGAGTACGACATCACGCAACGGCACTCGTCGAACCGGAGTCACGTCGATCTTCCGAGAATGCACGAAGGCGGACTGGACGGCGCGATCTTCTCGATTTACGTCGCACCGTACTACGGAGAGGGAGCGAGAGCTGTCGCCCGGGCTCGTGCTCAGATCGAAACCGTTCGTCGTCAACTGGGTGACGCGCCAGGTGACATCGTACTGGCGACACGTGCCGAGGACGTACGAGATGTCGCGAGGCGCGGGGGAACGCCCATTGTACTTGGGCTCGAAGGAGGACACGCGATCGCTGGTTCGCCCGATACGCTTCGTGCACTTGCGGCTGAAGGGATTCGCTACGTTACGCTCACGCACGTGAACACCAATGGCTGGGCGGATAGCTCGCAGGATGAGGCGAAGCACGGCGGGCTCAGTCCGCTCGGGGAAAAGATGGTGCGCACCATGAATAATCTTGGTGTGCTCGTCGACCTTGCGCACGTTTCGGACTCCACGTTCGCAGATGCTGTCCGCGTGTCGCGTGCTCCCGTCATCGTGAGCCATTCATCGTGTCGGGCTCTCACGCCGACTGTGCGAAACGTAAGTGACGAACAGCTGCGGGCCGTGGCGGAAAACGGCGGTGTTGTGATGATTAACTTTTTCGACGCGATGGTCAATCCGCATCTTGACGCCGATCTTTTTGCCGAAGCTCGGCGTCGGGTGCGGTCGTCTGGACGTGGAATGGCGTATCTCTGGTCGGCCGTTTACGACCTCCGACGTGAACGGAAGCGATCGGGTGCGACGTGGGGCGACGTGGTCAAACACATTGATCACGCCGTCAGGGTCGCGGGGATTGACCACGTCGGGCTGGGGTCTGATTTCGATGGCGTCTTCGATCTGCCGCGCGGTCTTTCAGATGTGACAGCCCTGCCTCGAATCACGTACGGTCTGCTTCGCCGGGGGTATTCGGAGAAGGACGTTCGGAAAATCCTCGGCGGGAATGTTCTTCGTGTGCTCGATCAAGCAGAGAGGCACGCTGAAAGGTAAGAGTACGCGGGGGCGGCGTCGCTGTAGGGAATATCCTACGAGCATTCGGGCACTTATCGTGCAATAAAAACCGGCCGAGCACCAGAGGCCAAGCGTATTCGGTCCGTTCGTGAAATACGTCGGCGGCCTTCGTTTTCAGCGGATGAGACATCGATGTTTAAAATGTCAATCCTAAATGCATCGGGCTTGCAACGATCATATTGGGTTACTGCAATCGCAACATCAACAAATAGTTATACATCTTCCGTTCATTGAAGAGGCCCGAAGAAACAGAGTATGTTCTGTATCGCACTCGCATTTGCACGGCGAGAACGGTTGCACTGGCGCCACGTGCACCGGCCTGTTGGAGATGATGCAGGGTCGTCTGGACCAATCGATGGACGACAAGTGATGGGCCGGTCTTTGTGCAACTGGTGGTGACTCGACTTGCTGGAGTGCATGCCCGCCACTCAACTCACATACCATGCACGATCCCATGAAACGATGGGCTACAATCCCAATCTTGCTCGCTATTTTTCTGGTGGTGTCCGCCATACCAGCGATGGGGCAGGGGGTAACGACAGCGACCATGCGTGGTCAGGTCACGGACGACACCGGTGAACCCCTTCCCGGGGCGAACGTCATCGCGGTACACGAACCATCTGGGACTCAGTATGGCACGACCAGCAACCCCAACGGTCGATTTACGCTTCCCAATATGCGCGTCGGCGGTCCGTATCGTCTCCGCGTCACGTTTGTCGGATACGAACCGTACACGCAGACCGGTTTAACGCTCGATCTGAATCAGGTATACGAGCTCGATGTCGAGCTGCGTCCTGGGACGGAGGAGTTGGAAGGTGTCGAAGTGACGGCCGAACGGGGAGGCATTTTCAATGCCGAGCGAACCGGCATTGAGCGGAGCATCGGTGCGGATGAAATCGACTCCGCTCCCACGCTCGGACGCGACCTCGCTGACTACACGCGTCTGACCCCTCAGGCGTACGTCGAGAATGACGACGATGACGGCCCGGCCATTTCGATTGCCGGACAGAACAACCGTTTCAACTCGATCTTTATCGATGGCGCCGTCAATAACGATGTCTTCGGCTTGTCCGCTCAGGGGACGAACGGCGGGCAAACGGGCGTTACGCCGATCAGCCTCGACGCGATCGAACAGTTTCAGGTCTCGCTTTCGCCGTTCGATGTCACACAGTCCGGGTTTACCGGTGGCGCGATCAACGCCGTGACGCGGTCCGGTACCAACCAGCTGGAAGGATCGTTTTACTACTTCGGCCGGCGCGACTGGCTCACCGGGCGTGACCCGATTGCGGGGCCGGACGGCGTGCGTGGACGGCTGAATCAGTTCTCCGATAATCGCTTTGGCTTCCGCCTCGGCGGCCCGATCGTACAAGACGAGTTGTTCTTCTTCGTGAACGCGGAATACCTCGATCGCGCAATTCCGCAGCCGTATGCTCCAAGCACGTACATCGGCGACTCCGGAGACGATACATTCGAGACGATCCAGTCCGTGCTTCAGCAGGAGCTAAACTTCGATCCAGGCAGCTTCCGCGACAAGACGACGACCGTGGAGAGTCCGAAGGTGTTCGCCAAGCTCAACTGGAACGTCAGCCAGAATCACAAGCTGATGCTTCGGCACAGCTACACGAAGGGCGAGAACACCGACCAATTCAGAAGCGCCAGCGGCGAGATCAATTACACGTCCTCCGCGGAGGTCTTCCCGAGCACGACCAACTCTACGGCGTTTGAGGTGAACTCGACGTTCGGCGACAACATGTCGAACAAATTTATCCTCGGGTATACCCGTGTTCGCGACGATCGGAACGCTGCGGCCATTTTCCCAACGATCAATATCACCGATGGACAGGGAGAAATTAACCTCGGAGCGGAGCCCTTCTCGACGGCCAACATCCTTGAGCAGGATGTCTTCACCGTGACGAATAATTTCAGCTACTTCGTCGGTGATCACACCCTCACCGTCGGGACGCACAACGAGTTCTACTCCATCTTCAATAACTTCATTCCGTTTAACTACGGCTGGTACTTCTACGACAGTCCCGAGCAATTCCTCGAAGGCGTTTGTGCTGCCGGTGGAGGCCAGAGTAGTTTCTGCCAGAACAACTACCCGAACGCGCAGGATGCGGTCATTTTTGCGCAGCGCGGCTTCTCCATCCCGGATCTGCGTGATGGCACGGGACAGTTCGGCGACAATGCCAACAGCTCGGAGACGTTCAACGCTTTCCAACTCGGCCTATATGCACAAGACGAATGGCGGATCAGCGACAACTTCCGCCTGACCTTCGGTCTTCGTCTCGATGTGCCGAAGATCACGACGGAGCCGCCGTTCTACGGTGAAAACTTTGACGGCCGAGACGACGGAGACGGGGTATTTAACTCGACGCTCCGCGCGATCCGGGAAGGAGAGGAGATCGACGTGCAGGCGGACCCGAACGACCCGCTCCAGACAGACGTCACGTTCACAAATGTAAGTGGGTTCGACGGGTACGATCTGAAAGGGGCCGAGCCGGGCAAGACGCCTGCTGCGCAGTTCCTGCTCTCGCCGCGTGCCGGCTTTAACTGGGACGTGCAGGGAGACAACGCCACGCAAATCCGTGGGGGTGTTGGTATCTTCACTGGCCGCGTTCCCTATGTGTGGCCCGGTGGCATGTTCTTGAACAACGGCGTGTCCAACGGAATCTACGCGCGTTTCGGTGAGAATCCGCTGCGCCCCGATCCAGCGAATGGCCTGACGCCACTCGACTTCCCGAGTGATTTCGGCGGGGTAACGTCAGCTGAGGCCCTCGCACCGAGCGGTCGCCTTGAGATTTTCGAGGACGACTTCAAGTATCCGCAGGTCGTTCGAACCAATCTGGGCATCGACCAGCGACTGCCGTACGGTTTTGTGGCGACGTTGGAAGGACAGTACACGAAGACCCTCAGCAACCTGACGGTCTTCAATATGAACATTAAACCGGCTAACGCGACGCTGAACGGTCCCGACGATCGTCCCATATGGGCATACGGCACGCCGGATGATGGCGAGTGGGATATCAGCGAGGCCTTGATCGACCCGCGGTACGAGGCGATTCATCGCGTCGGCAGCACCAGCAAAGGCTACACGTACGATATTACCGGTCGACTGCAGAATACGGTTGACACGCAGTACGGTCTGTTCAACTCGAGCGTATCGTACACCTACGGCGATGCGTTTGCCGTCAACGATGGCACCTCCTCGCAGATTAACTCCAACTGGGAGGATGTCGAAAACGTGAACGGGCTCAATGGTGTCGGCCGGTCTCGATCCGACTTTTCGATTGGTCACCGTGTGCTGGCTTCGTTCCGGTACAAGGTCGGTGGCACTGAGCTGTCCGTCCTGTATAATGGGGAATCGGGTCGTCCCTTCTCCTATATCATCGGCGGTAGCGGCGATGGATTCATGGTCGGCGCCGGTGGTGGGGGAGATGACCGTGCACTGTTCTACGTCCCGGAGAATGCGAGCAATCTCGTTTTCGAGGATATCACGGTTCGTGGTCAGCTCGACGTAACGGCCGAACAGCAGGCGCAGGCGCTGGATGCCTTTATCAACGGCATCGACGCGCTGTCCGAGACCCGTGGCGGCTACATGGAGCGCAACGACGACCGGACACCGTTCGAACACGTGGTCGACCTACGCTTCCGCCAGGAAATCTTCGGCGAGTTCTTCGACGAGACGTTCGAGCGTCAGCAGTCGCTCGAGTTCACGTTGGATATCTTCAACTTCACGAACCTCCTCAACGAGAAGTGGGGGCGCCGATACTTTGGCGTCGGGGACTTCAGCGTCACCGAGTTCGAGAACTTCGTCGATGGCCCGAACGGCGATTACACGCCAGTTTACTCGTTCACTCGGCCGTTTACCAATTTCCTGAATGAGAACCCGCAGTTCGACGGAACGAGCCTCACGCAGGACGAGCTGGAGCGCGCGATCGAAGCGTACGATAGCAAAGACGACGTCTTCCGTGACCAGATTATCGACTCGGGAAGCAATTATGGGTCCCGCTGGCAGATCCAGATCGGCTTCCGATACACCTTCTAAGCGAGTGCGAAGTTCGTAATTCGACGTGCGAAGTGTTTGTGTCACGTTTTCTGCTCCGCATATCATCTAGCGGGCGGTCGTTTATACGCGGCCGTCCGCTTTTTTACTGCTCAACGCATTCCATCGACTTTGCACTGCATATTTAAACCGTTGACACGGCGGAACGGCAGGTCTTGAGAGATGCAACTTTGGATCGCGAACATCGCTTTAGTTTCGCCTGAAATCGGCGTGTGTGCGATGTGTCTGCAGATTATCGTTTTGTAAACCTGGTTCTTTAAACAGGATCTTTACCATGCCCAAGTGCCGCCACGTTACTATGAAGCCGTGTTGTTGAGACACGCTCCGCGCGCTGCATAAATCGCCCCCTGGGTCTGCGCGGATGCCCTCCCCATTCCTGTCACGCTGGCTTCGCGAGTTGCTCGCTTCGACCTTTCGGTGTCAGATATCGAGGTCGGACGAGTCGCCTACCGTCATGCGTCTCTCCTCTTTGACCGGTCTCTCGTCAATGACTGGCTGCTCGTCGCCGAGCAGGCAGAAGCGACCGGTTTTTTCTATGCCCGATTGTTTCGTGGGCATCGGGCGAACCGAGGATATGCGTTTGGCTCGGTGGTCGAAGGCAAACCGCTCGTGTCGAACCCTGCAGGACCGCTCCGGCGGGGCAAATCGTCTCCTGACGTCCTGATATGGACCAGGGTGACCCCTCGACAGCACACGGCCTCTTTTTGAACACACCAACACCCCTCGATATGAAGCTTACGGCTACACGGTGGCTATCGCTGATATGCCTCCTCCTCGTGCTTCCGGTGGCTCCCGCCCTCGGTCAGAGTACGACGGCGTCGATCACCGGATCGGTGGTTGATCAGTCTGGAGAAACGATTCCAGGTGCGAACGTCGTCGCCATCCACCAGCCGACCGGCACGCAGTACGGAACGGCAACGAATGCACAGGGTCGGTTTTCGATTCTTAATATGCGCGTGGGAGGTCCGTACCTCGTACGCGCTTCTTTCGTCGGGTACCAGACGGTTGAGAAGACCGGCGTGATGCTCGACCTGAACGAGAAAGCAACCATTGACTTCCAGCTCCGCCCGAAGACGGAAGAGCTTGAAGGCGTGGAAGTGATCGCGGAGCGAGAGGGCGTCATCGACGCCAATCGCACCGGTGCTGCGACGAATATTCGTCAGGAGCAGATCGACGCGCTGCCGTCGATCAGCCGTAGCATCACGGATTACGCACGCCTCACGCCTCAGTACACTGGAGGTGGAAGCCTTGCCGGTAACAACGACCGGTACAACAGCATCTCGGTCGACGGCGCCACGCTCGACGACGTATTTGGCCTCGGCGATGCCGTGCCCGGCAGCCAGGCGGGAACGCAGCCGATCAGCCTCGACGCGATCGAGGAGTTTCAGATCGACATCGCCCCGTATGACGTTCGGAAGAGCGGCTTCACGGGTGGTCAAATCAACGCCGTCACGAAGAGTGGCTCCAACGAGTTCGAAGGACTCGTTCGCTACTTCGGTCGGAATGAGAGCTTCACCGGCGATCTTCAGGGCGAAGGTACAGGAGAGTTCAGCCGTCAGTACTTCATCGGCAACGTCGGCGGCCCAATTATCGAAGACGAGCTTTTCTTCTTCGTGAACGCGGAGTACGTCACGCAGAAGAATCCGCAGAACACGGGGATCGGGCCGGGACCGAATAATTTCCAGATCTCCGGTGTGGACACGCGAGACTACATCGACCAGGTCGCTGACATCTCGCAAAACGTCTATGGCTACAATCCTGGTGGAACATCCGTGATCTCGGAGAACCAGGATAGCTATAAGTTTCTGGCGAAGCTCGACTGGAACCTGAACGACAATAACCGCCTGACGCTTCGCCACAACTACGTGAAGGGTCTTGACGATAGTGGGCTTGGGCGAGGCGAGAACAGCTTCGATTTCTCGAGCCAGCTCTATCAGTTTTCGAGTGTGCAAAACTCGACGGTGCTCCAGCTCAACACGACGCTGGGTGACAACATGTTTAACGAGGCACGCGTCGTCTACACGCGCATTCGTGATTCGCGAGACATCGGCGACGAAACATTCTCCGATGTCACGCTCGTGCCGTCATCGGACTCACAGATCCAGCTAGGACCTGGCCGGTTCAATCAGGCGAACCGCCTCGATCAGGACCTTGTCGAAATCACCAACGACTTCTCGTACGTGCGTGGCAATCATACCTTCACGCTCGGCACGAACAATCAGATCTGGAGCTTTAGCAACCTGTTCATCCAGGACTTCTACGGACAGTTTGAGTTTGAGCCGCTCGAGAGTGATGGTGACCGTGTGATCTCGGCTCTGGACGCGTATGAGCGAGGTCAGCCGACCGTGTATCGTTACAGCTACGCCACGGAGGCAGCCGGCACGGAAAAACCGATCGCCGAATTTACGGCCTTCCAGGTAGGACTCTACGCTCAGGATGAGTGGCAAGCACTTGAAAATCTACGCCTGACGTTCGGACTGCGTGCAGACATGCCGATCATCCCAGACAACCCAACGTTCAATCCAACAGCATACGAGGCGTTTGGGGTTAGCACATCGAGCGTTGCGACGGGGAATCCAATCTGGTCACCGCGCTTCGGCTTTAACTACAGCAACGACTACCTCGGTGAAGACTTCGAGACGCAGGTCCGAGGTGGTATCGGCCTGTTCGCCGGAGACCCACCATTTGTCTGGATCTCGAACCAGTTCAGCAACACAGGGGCCGACTTTGTTCGCATCGAAGAGCGTTTTGGGTACGATGATTATTACGACGGCCCGAACGACACCCCTGGTCGTCGATTCGTCCCGACGGATCTCGGTGAGAACACGCGCGAGAAGCTTCCGCGTGCCGGTGACAACGCGCTGATTACCCCGGTTGCTACGACCGAGATCAACGTGATTTCGGATGATTTCAAGTACCCGCAGGTCTTCCGGACCAACCTTGCGATTGACCAGCAGCTACCAAATGGCTTCGCTGTTACGCTTGAGGGACTCTATTCCAGCACGGTGAATGGCGTCACCTTCACCAACCTCAATTACGAGCAGACGGACGAATCGAAGTACGGTCGTCCGATTTACGGCCAGACGGTGAGCCCCCGGTTCACGAACGCCCTTCTTCTCAAGAATACAAACAAGGGCTACTCATACAGCGGGACGATTCAGCTTCAGCGCCAGGTGCGTGAAGGCCTGAGCGGGTCGCTCTCGTATACACTCAACGAAGCTCGCTCGGTAAATACCGGCTCCTCGAGCCGTGCGATCTCTAACTGGCAGTTCAACGAGAACGTGGACGTGAATAACCCGCGTCTCGGTCGGACGGATCAGGCCCTGCGTCACCGTGTGCTCGGTACGCTGAACTATCGTCTGGAGTACTTGGATCGCTTCGCTACGACCGTTGGCCTAATTTACGATGGTCGCTCCGGACAGCCGTTTAGCTGGATTTACGCCGGTAATGCCAATGGCGACACGCAGAGCTTTAACGATCTCGTGTACGTTCCCGAGGGGCCGAACGATGTTGTTCTCGAGTCGGAGAACTGGGAGTCGATGAACGCCTTCATCAATGCCTGGGATGGCCTTGATGATTACCGTGGCGGCTTTACAAAGCGAAACATCGACATGGGTCCCTGGAGCCATCAGATCGATCTGCAGATTTCGCAAAACATCGTGACGTATCAACAGCAGAAGCTGGAGATTACAGCCACGATGGAGAACGTCCTGAACTGGATCAACGACGACTGGGGCCGTCAGCAGTTCGTGCAGTTCCAGAACAGTGTTGCCTGGGACTTCAGCGGCTACGTTGAATCGGCGGATGTCGGAAGTGAACTCGGTGGCCGCATCCTTACGCAAGATGACGTTGGCAAGCCGATCGTTAGCTTCGACGAGTCGAATCTTCAGGAAACGGCTTCGGATGAGCTTTTCCAGACGTCGAACATCGGGTCGCGCTGGCAGGTGCAGCTTGGCCTACGCTACACGTTCTAACGCAGCCGCCGCCGCGCCTGCCCCGTTTTTTTCGGGGTGGGCTCGGCTGGCTTGATGCACTGCACCGGCTGCGGTACCCCAACCGTAGCACATGACTCCCTAACGTTGCTACAACGCTCTACTAACCCTATGTATCGATTGCGAACGCTTTTCTTCTCGATTCTGACGCTCGTCGCGTTCAGCCTTACGGCGTGCGACAGCGGCACGGCGCCCGGACAGGAATCCGGACCGGGAGCGCCGACTCTATCCATCTCAAGCAGCACAGTCGCAGCACCGGAGATTGACACGACGATCTCCTTCGACGTGGAACTCCGAAACCCGATCGGCGCAGAGGTCACGGCCGAACTTATTTACGCCGCCGGTGCTAGCTCGGCGGGACCGGAAGATCTTGGGTTTTCGACGGACGGGCTCCCGCAAATTGGTGATGCTTTCGTCGTCGAGACGCTCACGTTCCCGGCGGGGACAACTGACGACGTCACCCGGACGTTCACGTACAACATTCTCGACACCCTCGACGCAGAAGCACGAGAATCGGCCTTCTTTGCCCTGCAGAACGTTTCTTCACCAGAGCAGATTGCAGTCGGCAACAACCAGATCGAGGTTTCCATCGGATTTCGCCCCATTCGGGAGATTCGGCAGTTCGACGATGGACGGACCGTTGCTGCCAATGGCATTGTGACGCGCTATGACGATCGAAATGTTTACTTCCAAGACGAGACAGCCGGCATCGTCGCGTTCGAATTTGCCGGCGAAATCGCTGACGGGACGAGCATTGGCGACGAGATTGTCGTGAACGGAGAGCTCGGTGAGTTCAACGGTCTCCGCCAGGTTGGTCCGACGGTGAACAGCTTCTCAGTGATATCCACCGGCAATGATCTCCCCGATCCGCTCAACGTCACGATCGACGATATCACGAGCGCGGGCGAAAGCTACGAAGGTCGTCTTGTGCGCGTCGAGAACATCACGACGAATGCGCAGGGCACCTTCTCGTCGGGTACTACCTACGAGGCGACCGACGCAAGCGGCTCCATGGCCTTCCGGGTTCAGGGAAGCAGTCCTGTGGGCGGCGCCGACGTCCCGAGTGGCGAGTTCACGTTTGAGGGAGTTGTTGGTGAGTTCCAGGGCGAATATCAACTCCTTCCGCTTCGCGAGACCGACATCATCACGCAGTAGCTCGCATGGCGCGGAGGCCTCGCCTCGGTGAGGCCTCCGCTGCCTTCGCGGCATGACCCCAAGCGCATCCCCCGTCAGACTCTATTTATGATCTGCAAGCCTATGCTACGGTTTCTTTCTATCCCTTTTGCGCTCCTGCTTTTTGCAGCGGTGCTCGCCGGATGCGACAGCAATTCCGGCATTCCGTCCGACGTCGGCGACGACTCTACCATTGCGTTCGCCAAAGAAAGCGATACGGCTCCAGAAGATACGTCCACGTACTCGGTTGACGTTGTCGTCAATGATCCAGGGTACAAGGAATTGACGGTCGATGTCGTTCTGTCCCAGGCCAGCACAATTGATCCCTCGGAGATTGAGCTCCCGGAGAACACGACGCTGTCGTTCCCGAAGAGCACGACCGGCGGGGAATCGAAAACGTTCACGTTTGAGGTCGTTGATGATGATACGTTCCTGGAAGGGGATGAAACCATCATTCTCGAACTCCAAAACGCAACAGGCGCGTCAACGGACGAGGTTCTGTCGACATTTACGCTGACGGTAACGGAGGATGATGTTACTCTCACGACCATGGAAGCGAAGGCCCTTCCGGAAGGCGAGCGAGCGATCGTTGATGGGATTGTGACCCGCGTCGAGAGCGACGGCTTTTATCTCCAAGACGACACCGGCGCGTTGTTCGTCTTCGACAGCTCCATTTCAAGTGAGGTCACTCAAGGCGACGAGGTTCGTGTCGATGGCTCGACAACATACTTCAGCGGTCTCTTTCAGATCGAAAGCGTTGGAACGGATGGCCTGACGGCTCTTTCTTCTGGAAATAGTCTGCCGGATGTTCAGGTCGTAACGCTTGGAGAACTCGAGAGCAATGGCGAAGAATATGAAAGCGAGTTGATCCGCGTCGAAGGATTCGATATTGACGACGGTGGGGATGCAACGTTCGCCGGCGGGTCCAACTACCCGGTTAGCAACACCTCTGGTTCGCTCACTCTCCGGATTCCAGGCGGCTCCGAACTTGAGGGAGACCCGATTCCTGCTACGGCCAATTTCCAGGGCGTACTCGGCCAGTTTAACAACTTTGGCGAGCCGGATGATAACACCGGCTACCAGCTGCTCGGCCTCCTTGATTCTGACGTACAGGACGCCAGTGCTCCAGCTATTACTATTGCTGAGGCTCGGGCAGCCAGCGACGGTACAAACGTCATAGTGGAGGGCATCATCACGCGCTACGATGGTGAAAATGTGTTCTTCCAGGACGATACCGCTGGCATTGTGGCCTTTGAGTTTGATGGTAATATCGCCTCAGGTACAGCAATCGGCGATGAGCTCCGTGTTGAAGGCGAAGTTGGTGAATTCAACGGCCTCCGTCAGGTCGGACCAACCATAACCAGTTTCGAAGTGCTCTCGAGCAACAACACACTGCCAACGCCGGTTGATGCCACCATCAACGAAATCACGAGCGATGGCGAAGCGTACGAAGGCGAGTTAGTGCGCGTCACCGGTCTCTCAGTGGATGCCACAGGTACATTTTCGGGAGGCACAACGTATACCGCGACCGACGCGTCAGGTAGCATGGCCTTCCGTATCCAGGGCGATAGCTTCTACGCGGGTGAATCTGTTCCAGGACAGCCCTTCACCTTTCAGGGCGTAGTCGGAGAGTATCAGGGCGCTTATCAGCTCCTTCCGCTTCGCGACGGCGATCTGCAGTAAGCCGGTAGGTAGCTGATTTGAGAGCGCACAGTCTGGCCAAAACGGCGGAGGCTGTGAGAAATCACCGAACGGAGACGGTTTTCTAACCGTCTCCGTTCGTTTTTTGATATTCGTACCTGTACGTTACGGAGCGTGGCCAGACGTAGATCTGCCGCGTCCATACATTCGTCTCCTCGTATTTGCTTTTTTATGCGAACGCAACCGCTACTACGCTTTCTCACGTTCCTGGCGCTATTGGTCGTTGCCAGCACATCGGGCACAGTCGCCCAGTCAGTGGTCACGATTGCTGAGGCGCGGAGCCAGGGTGTCGATGCGACGGTGACGGTGGAAGGGACGGTGACCCGTGCCTTCGGTTCGTTCGTCCGCCTTCAAGATGATAGCGGTACGACGGGAGCGAGTGCTCTCGTCATCCGCCAGACCAGCGGGCCGTTCAACACAGATGTGACTAGTGGTGTCATCACGGCAGGCACGCAGCTCCAGGTGACCGGTACGCTGTCCGAGTTTAATGGACTGCTACAAATCAATGAGAGCGACCTGGGTGATTACCAGGTGTTAGGTCAGGGATCCGTTCCAGCCCCCCAGTCTGTGTCGATTGATGACTTGGCGTCAGCCGGAGAGGATTACGAATCGGAACTGGTGTCCATTTCGAGCCTCAGTTTTCAAAGCGCGAGTGGCGTCTTTGCGAATGGCGAAGACTACACTGTTGTAGGAGAAACAGGATCATTCCCATTCCGCGTTCAACAAGCGGATGAGACGCAACTCGCCGGCACTACAATTCCGGCAGGTGCGTTCGAATATGAAGGCGTCGTTGGTCAGTTTATCAATGATTATCAGTTGATTCCGGTACTGGAAAGCGACGTGCAGTCGTCTCGCTCATTCCGGTTCAATCGCATTTTTGCCAACGTCGAAGAAGGGACGGGTACGGTATCGGTTGACGTTTCCGCCCTTAACGTGGCAGATGGCGAGACCGTATCCGTTACCGTAGACGCTGGAGCGGGGAGCACGGCTGAGGTGGGTACGGATGTAACCGGCCTGACGGTACCCCAAACGCTGACATTTACAGATGCGGACCCTGCGCCACAGTCCATTTCAGTTAATGTCTCTGACGATACGGAAACGGAGGGGCTCGAGCGCCTGGAACTCGTTCTCTCGTCCGCGGATGGTGCCATTGCGGTGCCTGGTCGGTTTACGATTTGGATTCGTGACGACGCAACGGCGCAGGGGACCGTCGCTAGTGGGGAGACGGGTGATATACTGGTCGAGACTCTTCAGGCTACATTTGGGTCGGCACCGACACTCGGATACGACATCGCTCGGGATTCGCTCTACCGTACCATCTACAACGACGGTGGCATCGTAGAGGGCATTTACACTGGTTTTCAGGCAACGGTCGATCCGAACGGAGGTGATGCCAGTCAGCAGGCCGGTGATGATGGAGTGAATACGGAGCACATCTGGCCGCGTAGTCAGGGAGCAGAGGAGGAGCCGGCGCTGAGCGACATGCACATCCTGGCACCGGCCTTCGGGAGTGTTAACTCCGCGCGAAGCAACTACGCGTATGGTGAGATTCCGAATACGGAGACAGACACGTGGTTCTTTGAGGATCAGTCGCAATCCACCATCCCGGCGTCGAATATCGACGCGTGGAGTGAGCTTGACGATAGTCCCACCCGAACCGACCGGCGGTTTGAGCCGCGCGAGGCTGTAAAGGGTGATGTGGCACGAGCCGCCTTCTACTTCGTCACGATGTATCCCAATCGCGCGAACCTGCAGTTTTACGAGCAGCAGCGAGAGACACTGTTTCAGTGGCACCAAGACGACCCCGTCGATGCGGCAGAGGTCCGCCGTAACATCATCCAGGCCAGTTACCAGGGTAATAAGGTGAACCCGTTTATCGTCGATCCTACGCTGATCGACCGGGCTTACTTCAGTGGTGGGGGTTCGCCGTCGCCGACGGTTATTTCCATTCGTGAGGCTCGACAGCTAGGCGGGGGAGCGACCGTAACAGTCGAAGGTACCGTTACTCGTCTAACAGATGATGGGCCGTACATCCAGGATGCCACGGCCGGCCTCTACGTATTCGAGTCACAGGGGGCGTTCGGGAGCGATCTTGGCAACACCATCCAGGTCGGCACGGAGCTCTGCGTTACGGGTTCGTTAGAATACTACAACGGACTCCTCGAGCTCACGGATGTGGCTGACGGTCAGTATGAGGCTGTCTCACAGGGAAATACGCTTCCGACTCCACCGGTCGTCACGCTGAGTGATATCGTCTCGAACGGTGAGGACTATGAGGCTGAACTTGTTCGCGTTGAAGATATTCAGATCGAGGCCAACGGGGACGCAACGTTTCAGGCAAGCACAAATTATGCGGTCACCGATGCCTCTCTTGGGACCCCCACAGACGCCGTTTCGATGCGCATTCCGGATGGATCACCGCTTGTCGGCGTCGAAATTCCCGTCACCACCACGTTTGCCGGTGCGCTTGGGCAGTTTAATGGGGAAGGCTTCGAAAGCGACGAACCAGACACTGGTTATCAACTTCTTGGATTAGCTACGAGCGATCTACAGGGTGCAGGGGGGACGATCCCCGACGAAACAAAGCTAGATGTGTCACTCTCTTTCGGAAGTACAGGGGAGACGGCCAGTTATCGTCTCGTCGGCCTTGCTGGACAAGTTGATCGGTCGATCGCTACGACCCTGTCCGGAGCACCAGAAGTTTCTTGGACGGCATTCCACGATACGGGTGCGTCGCAGGACTACCTGCAAACGTACGATGGTTCTGATACGTTCAACTTCAGGCCGGGGCGAGGATTCTGGCTTCTTAGCACGAGCGATTGGACCGTGTCCGAAACGGTGTCGAACGTCAATGTCTCGAATAACACGACCACGGTCCCGCTTCATGACGGATGGAATATCATCTCGAACCCGCTTCCGCTAGACGTTTCCTGGAGTGCGGTCGTTAGCGCGAATGGCGGTTCCCTGCAACCGATTTGGCAATGGGACGGGAGCTTCCAGCAGACAGCATCATTTACGGCTGCAACCGGAGGGGAAGCGTTTTACTTCCTGAACGACCAGGGTTTAACCGAACTAACGATTCCGACCGGGGCTTCCTCGACCCCCACTACACTTGCGACACACAGTATAGATATGACCCGCCATGTGGAGCTTGAGGTCACGGATAGAAGCGGAAACGTCTCCCGGATCCAAGTCGGGGAGATGAAGAACGCTCACCGTGGGATTGATCCGTACGATCACGTCGCTCCACCAACGGGATTCGCGCGGACGGCGCTTCGTGTCCAAGCACCAGGGGCTGACAACAAACGGGAGAAATATCTGGCGCGAGATCTACGCGCACCCGCGAATGGGGGTCAGACATACCCGTTGCGTCTACTTTCGAAAGATGCCCGTGCTGTGACGCTTGGGGTGCAATCGCTGCCGGCGCAGGCTGGCACGCGAGTCATTCTTGTCAACGACGAAAGCGGCGTACGTCATGATCTGACTTCTACATCTTCGCTGTCCGTAAATCCGTCCCAAACGTCGACCTCGTGGACGCTACTGGTTGGCACCGAAGCGTACGTGAGCTCGGAGCTAAATGCATCTCCCGATCAGGTCGTTGTTGAACCGCCAGCCCCGAACCCGTTCCGGGATGCCACCACGATTCGCTACGTGCTCCCTGAATCGAAGGACGTCAAAGTTGAAGTGTATGACCTTCTCGGGCGTCGCTTGCACACGCTGGTTAATAAGCGCCAATCAGCCGGAGAACACACGATTCGGTGGAACGGCACGAGAGGTAACGGTGCGTCCTTGTCGAGCGGGATGTATTTTGTCCGCATGAATCTGGGGGCTGTTCAGCACGTCCACAAAGTCGTGCACGTGCGCTGATTGTCTATCATACCCGACTGTTTTCTTTGCTTCCTTATAGATCGAATCCGATGATACCGCTCTGCCGAATTGTAATTAATCCATTGCGCCGTCTGACAGCAACGGGGCTCGTAGTCGTACTTCTGTTCGCTGCAGGTTGTGATTCAGGCGGGGATAGCGGTCCTTCGGGTGAGGCCCCCTCTGTACCGACCGGGATTGATGCTGTGCAGCAGGGCGCAGCCGTAGATGTGACATGGAAAGCGTCTAATCGTGCAGACGGGTACAACGTTTATCGTGCACGTGGAGATGCAGAGGTTAATGTGTCGGGCACGCCCGTGAACGGGGAGTCATCTATTAGTGATACACAGTTCTCAGATTCGTCCGTGCAAAGCGGGACCGTTTATTCCTATCGGGTAACCGCCGTTGGTGCAGGGGGGGCGGAAAGCAACCCGTCCGCATCCATTCAAATACGTGTATTCGCAGATCCGCCTGCACGTCCGTAAGCTGATCTGAAAAGACTTACAGCGACTGTGAGGCGGCACCTTCTCCGGAGGGTGTCGCCTTTTTACGTGGATTACTTCTGTGGCCTGAGTAATACCGTTTCAACTTTGAAATGTCGGTGTCTCCAACGGATTCGATTCGGCAAACGCACCACACCCAGGCAGAAGAATGTTTGAACGTGTATTGTTGAATCGTTTCTCTTCCCAAATCGGGGCTGCTGCTAGGTCACGGTTTGGGCGGTCCCGACAATATCATTCGGAAAACTTATGAGGCGGTTTACCAACGGCCCGTCGGTTTGTGTTTTACACAACCAAAAAAGCAGGCCGCCCGCAAAGTGCGAGACGGCCTGCTTCCTCAGACACAGCGTAAGTGTTGATGTGCTATGGCGCGGATGAGTCCGCGTGTTCGGACATCGGGCCCACCGACTCCTGGATGAGCTCGAAGATGCGCCGGTATTCGTCTGTCCAGCTTGACGGTTTCTCGAAGCTGTGCGGCTCGACGGGGTACATCGCAAGCTCCCAGTCTTCCTTGCCCAGTTCGATCAGGCGTTGCGAGAGCCGGAAGATGTCCTGCGGCTGCACGTTGGCATCGACCAGGCCGTGCGGCATCAGCAGTGGGTCCTCGAGGCCCTCGGCGAAGTAAATCGGTGAAGAACGAGCGTATGCGATTGAGTCCGTCGCCGGCGTGTTCAGGATGTTCGACGTGTAAATGTCGTTGTAGTGTGCCCAGTCCGTGACAGAGCGCAGGGCGGCGCCGCCACCGAACGACTCTGGCGCGGTAAAGAGCCCCATCAGCGTCATGAAGCCGCCGTACGAGCCGCCGTAGATGAAGGTGCGTTCGGGATTGATGCCGAACTCGTCCTGGAGGTAGGCAGAGCCGTCCACGTAATCGCCGAGATCGCGACCGCCCATGTGCCGGTAGATCGCCGTCCGCCAGTCGCGGCCGTACCCGGCAGATCCACGATAGTCGATGTCGATGACGGTGTAGCCGAGGTCCGCGAGCATGTTGTGAAACATCATTTCGCGGAAGTAATACGGCCAGCCTTTGATCACATTCTGGGTGTATCCGGCGCCGTGGACGAACATGACGGCCGCGCCGTTCGAATCGTCCGGACGGTAGAGATGGGCCGGCACATCGACCCCGTCTGACGCTTCAAACGTGATGATTTTGGGATCGCGCCAGTCGTACGCCAGCCACTCGTCGGTGGGAGAAGAGGTGACGCGTTCGGCTTCAGCCGTTTCCGAACGATCCTGAACGTAGATGTCCGGAGGCCGATTGCTGTACTCGTAAAGCGTTGCGAGCGTGCCGGTCGGGGAGGGCGGCGTGAAGTGCTGTCCGCTTCGGTCGGTCAGGCGGGTTCGGTCTCCGCCATCCGCGTCCATTTCGTAGACGTGGAGCTCGTGGGCCGACTCTTCTGTCGATTGGAAGGTCCAGGTCGAGCCGTCTTCGGAGAGCCGTGGATCGGAGACTTCGAATTCGCCCGTCGTCAACTGCGTGATCTCTCCAGACGACACGTCCACGGTATACAGATGGCTCCAGCCGGTGGCTTCGCTCTGGAAGTAGACGGTTTCCCCGTCCGGCATCCAGCCGATTGTACCGGGACCGCCATAGGCACTGATGCCGGGGCCTCCGACCCAGGCGTCGTCCTGCTGGCGGTCGAGAACGGTAAGATCACCCGTTGCCGCGTCGAGGCGTGCGATCCATCGGTCTTTGTTGTCGTCCGCCCGAACGACGAGGACCGCGTTGCTCCCCTCGGAATTCCAGTACGGCCCATACGCGTAGAGAGAGCGCTTAGCTTCTGACGAATCCATCTCGACGCCTTGCTCCTGCTGGTACGCCGGAATGTCGTAGGCACCAGGCAGCTGATGCAGGTCAACTTCGTACGTCGTGTCCCGCTGAACGTCCTGCACGTAGAGAGCAAATGCACCCGGCTGGATGCCGACTTTCGGACGCGCCTCGATCGCCTCCGCGAAACCGGAGAGCGTTACGTAATCGGCGAGGAGGGTTTCCTCCGCATCCGGCGATTCTTCCTGCACGGTGAACGATACGAATCGCTCGGACGGGTCAATCTGAAGTTGGCGAAGCGAGCCATCTCCATAGTAATACGTCGGAGGATCGTTGTCCGCCGCGCGCTCCCGTTCGCGGGCAGCTTTTGCTTTTTCCTGCTTTTCGTGCTCTTCCCTGAGTGTTTCGAAAAGGGCCGTCTGTTGCTCGTAGAGAAAGGCATCCTGAGCGGTCGTGTCGGGCGCTGGACCGCGTCCGGATCGGAGATCCGTGAGCTGTCGCGTCAGACCCGTTGTGAGGGAGAGGGAAAAGAGCTCATTGGCGCGTCGGTACACCACACGACGTCCGTCGGGCGAAAACCGCGGGCTGGATTCTGTGTCGGGCGTATCCGTCAGACGCGTGATCCGGTCGGCAGAGCGGTCGTACAGGTACAGGTCGCCATCGCGAGTGTACACCTTGCGCTGCTGGTCGAGGTCGTAGACGTGTTCGCCGTGGTGCCAGCCCGAGAACGTGGGTGGGGCGGCACGTCGGGCTTCAGGAGAGACCTTCGCAGGGCGCTCGCCCGTCTCCACATTGTAGGAGAAGAGGGAGTCGGAGGGGAATTCGCCACCGGGATTCCAGTCGAAGTAAACGATCCGTCCGTTGTCGTGCCAGCGGAGGTTCTCCGGCCAGTCACCGACCCAACGTTCCGGGTCCTGCATGATCTGCTCGACAGAGAGCTCAGACGTTCTGGCGTTCGCGTCGGCGGCAGGTTGGGCGTGCGTGATGGTACCGCCGAGGAGGGCGAGCGTACAGAGTAAAGCTAAAAATCGCATACCGAGGAGGGGCGTGGAGAGGTCGGTCGGGGTGGCCGTCGAGACCAGATTTCGAGCGTCGAGAGAGACAGCCGCTGAAAAGATACGAGTCGACATGCTCCGTCACAACCATCAGCGTTCCGCTTACCACATTTCCGGAGCCGTGCGTAACAAACATACGGGCGAGCACGTGCTGTGGGTGAATTGAGAGGAGACAATCACTGCCATGACGACGCGACACATACTTACACGGGCGATGGGCGGGCATATGCGCCGCTTTCCCGTCGAAGCCGGTCTCTGGACGGCGGGCCTTGTGCTCATGGCCTTCATGAATCCGTCGGCTGAAGGCGAAACGTGGTGCCTCTTTGCCCGCCTAGGTATTGAATGGTGTCCGGGCTGTGGTCTCGGTCATGCGATTGCTTTTATGGCGCGCGGAGAGTGGGCAGCTTCCTTCGCTGCTCATCCGTTCGGCGCGGTGGTCGTCGCAGGACTCTTCGTTCGAATTGTTCGCCTCCTTCGCGAAGCATACGGAAGACGCCGACCGGTCTTCTCCACTTTCTCCCGTCGGTAATCGCCGCCTGCCCGGGGCCGACCGATGATGACGCGGCACCTCGCATTCACGTTTTCACCAGAGTCAGCGCCTACAATGTCAAAAGTACTGAAGTATCTTCCCGAACTGGAGGGCGACGAGCAGGTCTTCGTCGCGCAGATGATCAAGCAGATGAGTGAAGACCAGGCGCTTCAGTTCGCCAATTTGTACCGGGCGCGTCGTCGCGATCCGATGACGATCCTGTTGATGAACCTGCTGGGATTCGTTGCCATCGCGGGCGTGCACCGATTCTACCTCGGTCAGGTCGGCATGGGGCTACTGTACCTCTTTACGGGCGGATTCTGCCTGGTCGGGACGGTGATCGACTGCTTTCGCTACGAAACGTTGACGTTCGATTACAACGCGAATAAGGCGCAGGAGTGCGCGAGGATCGTGATGGAGACGATGCCGTCACAAGCCTCACCGTCAGACCATTAGGCACCGACGGTCGGATTCCGGTCGGGTAGCATCGCGATAAAAAAAGAACGGCCTGCTCCGTCTCGGTACGGGGCAGGCCGTTGCTTTATAGTCTGGGCATTATGAGCCGGCGATCCGGCCTCAACCTTGCGTTAGTTGGTTTCAATCTTCAGCTTCTGCCCGGGGTAGATCCGGCTTCCGCGAAGCTCGTTTATCATGCGCAATTCGCCGACCGATGTGCCGTAGCTCTTTGCGATCGTGCTGAGCGTATCGCCTCGCTGAACGGTGTAGATGATTGGTCGATCGCCCCCGCCGTCCCGAATTTCCAGCGTCTGTCCCGGATAGATTCGCGAACCGCGGAGATCGTTCCAATCGCGAAGCTGGCGGATCGTGACGCCGTGAGTGCGGGCGATGCGATCGAGGGAGTCGCCGCGACGAACCGTGTAGGTCGATGTGCCGGCGGGCGGAGCGGTCAGGCGCAGCGTCTGACCGGGATGGATACGGGAGGAGCCAAGCCGATTCCAGCGCTGGAGGTTGCGCGTGCTTACGCCGTGACGAGCGGCGATGTCGGACAGCGTATCTCCGCGCCGTACGGTGACAATCGACGCAGACGAGGACGAGCTTGATGCTTTCTGCGACGCCGACGACGAGGACTCCGACGTACTAGATGACGATTCCGTCGACGCAGTCGCTTCAGAAGAAGACGATTTGGCCTTCGTCGAGACGGTCTCCGATGTTGACGATGACGACGCGGAGGAAGAGCTGGTTTGCTCGGAGGAACGCGTCGAAGCCGTGCGGACCGGCGGACTCTGCTGCTCGGCTGGCGAGCGCTGCAGGCCACGGTCTGTGATTACGATGCGGTCGAGCGGACGGACGGGTGTGACGGCGCCGTACTGAACGCGCATCGGCTGCTGCGGGCTCGCGTTTTGGATCGCGCTGTCGTAGTTGCGGACGGGCACGACGAGCGTCTGCCCGATATTGATCATGGATCCGCGGATGCCATTCGTGCGGCGCAACCGGTTGGTCGAGGTGCCGAAACGGTCCGCAATCTCCGAGAGGGTGTCACCCGAGCGGACGCGGTAGCTGGTCGCCGGACGCTTTTTTGATTCTGGAAGATCTGCGTAGCCCCAGGCGAACGTTGGGTAGCTTCCAACCGGGATGCGGATGTAGTATTTCTCACGAGAGGGAGGAAGCGTACGCTGACGCAGCTCCGGATTCAGTGCCCGGATGACATCCGCATCGGTTTCGGCGAGCCTAGCAATCTCGTAGACCGTCAGCATGGAGCCATGCACGGCCACGTAATCGTAGGCGTATGCCGGTGCTGCTTTTGGGGGCTCGATGTTGTGCTTCTCAGGCTGCGATGCGAGGATCGTGGCGGCAATGAACATTGGGACGTAGCCGCGAGTCTCGCGGGGAAGCCGGTCGTAGACCTCCCAATAGTTCGGATCCTCGATGTCGTCATATCGCTCCGTACGGCGAACGGCCCGGCGGACGCAGCCCTCCCCGCAGTTGTACGCGGCAAGGACGAGATGCCAGTCGCCCAGCGAATCGTACAGGTCACTGAGGTGACGGGCGGCGGCGCGCGTTGCCTTTTCTGGGTCGCGTCGCTCGTCGATCCAGCCATCGACCTTCAGGTCGTACATGCGACCTGTGCCGCGCATGAACTGCCACATTCCCACGGCACCCGCCCAACTGCGCGCCCGCGGATTCAGGCCGCTCTCGATCATGGCCAAGTAGCGGAGCTCGTGCGGAACGCCCTCCTGCGCGAGGATGTGGTCGATCATCGGGCCGTACGTCTGCTCCCGCTGAAGCCAGCTGTCGACGTGCTTGCTGGGATCGCTCTTCAGGTAGTCGAGACTCTGTTTCACCAGCCGGTTCATTGTCAGCGGGATTTCCGTCTCAATGTTCTGAATGGCTTCGGGAGCCATCACGTCCTCGAGAAGCGGCTCGTCGACCTGTTCGAGCGACGCGAAGAGACCGGCGCGCACCGAGAATATGTCTCCTTTTGCCGTCTCCATCGAGTCGGCGGAGCCTTCGTAGCGATGGTATCGCCGGTATTCTTTCGTTAGGCCGCGATACACGTCGCGAACGGCATCGCGCTCGATGACCGACGGGTCACGGTCGAGCAGGGCAGACAGTTCGCCCATCGCCTGATTGAGCAATCGCCCTGTGTGAAGGCTATCCGCAGCTGTGCTATCTGGCGCAGCAAGGATCCGGGCCTCAAGAACGAACAGCCGCCGGACCTGCTCGTTGATCGGCGTCTTTTGTTCAGATAACGTGTCTGCCTCCGCGACGGCTTCCGAATTGGTTGGTGCGTCTTCGTTCGAATCCGACAGCGATTCTGTGCTGCTGCAACCGGCGAGAAGAAAGGTTGTGAGGACGGCAAGTACGGTGAGACGGAGGGATCCCTGCATAGGATGGGACGAGTGAAGCGTGCGTGGGGGCATTCGCGCGGGTTACTCCGATGTAACGCAAAAATCGGGCGCTACTCGGTTGCGTATCTAAATTAAAACCAAGCGCGATGGGAATGTCACGCAGATCGTTGCAAACCGGTCAAATTTTTTATTGGACGGTTCCCTCGACCTCGGTTCGAGGCGTTTCCCCTGCTTATGTCATGCGGCACGCTGTTACATCACGGTACAGGGTGGTTGTCTCAATGAAACGACCTTATGCCGACGCTGAAGGGCTTTTCTTGCGCTTTGTGATCGAATCCGCCTCGATAAAGATATATTTGACCTGAGGGTGTCTCTCACGGATTTTCTTTTCGAGATCATCGATTGCGACCTCGACCTCATCAGCGGATAGGTCGTCGCGAAATTCGAGGTCCATGTTGAGAACCAGTGTGTTCGGTCCCATGTGGACGGTCAGGATGCGACCGACTGCTTCAACCGGGCCTCCGTTATGTACAATATCGTAAACCCCGTCTCGAATTTCGGGATCTGCAGCCTCGCCGATGAGAAGCTGTTTGCTCTCCCAGATCAAGAAGACGGCCACACCGCACAGGATCAGACCGATGACGATAGAGGCAATGCCGTCGATGATCGGCATGTGGAGCGCGGACGCGAGATGAACACCCAGCAGTGCGACGACCAAACCAGCCAGCGCTGCGCTATCTTCGAAGACGACAGTAAACGTCGTTGGGTCTTTCGCCTCCTTGATGGCCGAGAAAAACGGTTTATCGCCCCGTTGTTTTTTGAACTCTTGTAGTGCGGTCCGTAGAGCCAGACTCTCAAATACGATCGCGGCCGTCAAGACGATCGTATTGAGCGTGAGGCCCGACATGGTGATACCAGCGACCGTCACCGTTCCCGATCCCCCATGGCCAGGATCAAGGGCATGCATCAAGCCTTCGTAGATGGAAAAGCCTCCGCCGAGGCCGAAGATCAAGACCGCCACGATCAACGTGTAGAAGTATAGCGACTTCCCGTATCCAAACGGGTGGTTCGCATCGGGCGGACGTTGGCTCCGCTTGATGCCGAGTAGCAGCAAGCCCCCGTTTCCGGTATCCACGAGCGAGTGGATGCCCTCCGCCAGCATGGCGCTACTTCCGCTAATCGCAGCACCGATAAACTTCGTGATGGCGATGGCTGTGTTGCCGGCAATTGCGGCGTAGATCGCTTTTTTCGAGGAAGCCATGGACGCGGAGCGTGATCATTGAAGAACATGTTCGGGCGAATAATACTCATTATATACCAGCCGTCCGCGTGAGTCGAAAGTCGCCACCTGTTCCAATCGTGCGAATCCTCTTTTTATTTCTGAGATCATGCCGCTCAGTGAGCCCTCATCAAAAGAGTGACGTATCGTCCTGGTGAGCGTCCCACAGCCGCTTGAAGGTAGCAGATCCTTTTTCGACCGCGACCGTAGGTGAAACGCGCCGCTACCGTTTTTTGCCTGTCGCTCGTTTGTTCGATGGATGTCACTTCCGCCGATCCCCGGCACGTACTGCAATCCGTTTTCGGCTACGATTCCTTCCGCCCGCATCAGGGGGAGATTATCGAGCGGATAACTCGAGGCCGGAACGCGCTCGTCATTATGCCGACCGGTGGAGGAAAGTCGCTCTGCTATCAGATTCCGGCACTTGTTCGAGACGGTGTCGGCATCGTTGTCTCGCCGCTCATCTCGCTGATGCAGGATCAGGTCGACGCGCTGCAGCAGCTCGGCATCCGTGCCGCTGTCCTAAACTCGAGCCTGTCGGCCAGTGAACGCCGAATCGTGGAAGCGCAGTTCGCCCACGGTGAACTCGATCTCTGCTACGTTGCCCCCGAACGCGTGATGCGCGACCGCTTCATCGCAGCCATGAAGCAGACGAATGTGGCTCTAATCGCGATCGACGAGGCGCACTGCATCTCTCAGTGGGGACACGACTTTCGGCCGGAGTACCTGCAGCTCAGCACGCTTCGGGAGACGTTTCCCCACGTCCCGACCATCGGCGTGACGGCGACGGCCGATCCACCGACGCAGGAGGTGATCCTGGAGCGTTTGCATATGTCGGAGGACGACCTTTTCGTCACGGGTTTCGACCGACCGAATATTAACTACCGCGTCGTCCCGAAGAAGCGAAACCCCAAGCAGCAGCTGCTCCAGTTCATTGAGTCTGAGCATCGGAACGATGACTCCGAGCATCGGCACGACAGCGGCATCGTCTACTGCCTGTCACGGAAGCGCGTCGAGTCAACCGCAAAATTTCTTGCGGACCAGGGCTACGAAGCTTTACCATATCACGCTGGACTTTCGGGCACAAAGCGAGAAGAGCATCAGGACCGCTTTCTCCGTGAGCCGGGACTCATCATGGTGGCAACCGTCGCGTTCGGGATGGGCATTGACAAGCCGGACGTGAGGTTTGTTGCGCATCTCGACGTGCCGAAGACGATGGAGTCGTATTACCAGGAAACGGGGCGTGCCGGGCGGGACGGGCATCCGTCGAATGCGTGGATGGCGTATCGCCTGTCCGACATCGTACGCATGCGGAAAATCATTCAGTCGTCGACCGACAACGAGGAGTATCGCTGGGCGCAGCATCACAAACTGAATGCGCTTTTCGGGTACTGCGAGACGACGGATTGCCGCCGTCGCGTCATCCTCAACTACTTTGGCGAAACCGATCTACCGGTCGATTGCGGCAATTGCGACAATTGTCTCCGCTCGATCGACACGTGGGACGGCACCGTTGCTGCGCAAAAGGTGCTGTCATGCATTGCGCGGACCGGTCAGCGATTCGGCGCCTCTCACATCACCGACGTGATTCGAGGAGCCGATACGGAGAAAGTGCGCAAGTTCGGCCACAACGACATTTCCACGTACGGAATAGGCTCGGAACGCTCGAAGCAAGCCTGGCGCTCCATCATCCGTCAGCTCGTGGCCAAGGGAATGGTGCACGTCGACATCACGGGATATGGCTCCCTGAAACTGGACGAGTCGTGCCGTCCGGTGCTGCGCGGGAATCGGGACGTCGAGTTTCGCCACGAACCGGAACCGGTGAGCAAGCGCTCATCGACGAAAACAGCGAAACGGTCCAATGCACCGGAGAGCGGGGAGGCGCGCGATCTGTTCGACGCACTACGAGAGGTCCGAACGAAGCTCGCCCGTGAACAGGACGTTCCGCCGTATGTCGTTTTTGGGGATAAAACGCTGCTTGCGATGGTTGAACATCGCCCGACGACCCCGAAAGAGTTTCGGCAATTGCACGGAGTCGGCGATGTCAAACTTGAACGATACGCCGATGCATTCCTTGACGTTGTGCGCACATTTCAAGAGAGCTGATGGGGCCGGAGGCGAGGCTGCGATCGGTCGGCCCGTTGTTCACCCGAGGAGGTTTGTCTCCCTGCGTAGGACCTGTGACTTTTCTTGATCTGTAGGCGGCTATACGCATAGGACTTGTGCTTCACGTCTCTGTATCCACCGCACCGCGGTCTCTCTCTTTCCGTACAGAATCAGATGTTCGCAATGGCACGCGTTTATTCCCTTCTCTTGGCGGGCGTGTTGATCTTGCTTTCAGCGGGTACACCTGCTCTTGCCCAGCAAATTCCCACCGATACGTCCCAGGCTCAACAGCAAGAGTCCACGTCTTCTGCTGTCGACACCGTTGAGTCAGGCGATGCCGCTACTGACATGGCACGCGACCGGGGTCGCTTCGCTCAGCAGGCTCAGGTCGATGGGTCCGGAACGGCCATTCTTGCCGACTGGCCTCCGTCGCTCCCGGATTTGATCCAGCGGATGGGGCGGAGGGCTCCGCGTCTTTTGCCGAAAATAGACACCCTGAGCATCGACTATGACTATGTCACCGGCGAGGACATGGTCGACATGCGATTCGGGATTCAGTGGCAGGCGGGAGAGTCGGTACTATATGAGGGGAGTGTGGTGACGAGGCGCGAAGGCCCTCGGGACATACGGATGTCGTCGTTCGAGATCATCCTTGATGTCGTGAAGGGGGGGCAGAAGGTTGCCGAAACGGTTGTTGCCGTCGACAGCATGGCGCTACCTCAAGCGCCGGGATACTACGAGTTTTCGGTCCAGGTGCCGTATGAGCGAGTGTTTCTCGATAGCGACGCGCAGGAAGCGGAGTTGTATCTACGACAGGGCGTGACGTTCGAGCGACCGTTGATCGAGGTCGTCGGGTTTCGTGAGTATCGCAATGGCCAACCATACGGGGCCGTCCAAACCTCGCGTCAGGACAGAGAGCCGCAGGCTCGCCCTGCTCCCGGCGCTGATCCACCACGGGTTGTCTATCGACCCGGAACGCGCGTGCTGATCGGGTGGCGCGTCGGTCCACAACCTTATTATGTCGGACCGTCTCAGACACGTCGCACCATTGCAGACTCCGAAGACGATCGGGTCGTTAGTCGTGCGGGAGACGCCGAACGTACGGGTCGTGCCGCCACTGCGGGGCGAAGCAATGGGGCGGCAGACAACGGCGCCGGACGTACCGGACGGACATCGGGGACGGCCTCCTCCGGTGACGACGGAAAGGCGACCGACGCAGACGAAAAGGATACGTCCTCTGGACGCGATGACGATGACGACGACGATGACCTCGCGACTGCAGCACTCGGAGCCGCTGCCGTCGTGGCGGGCGTCGCGTATTTCGGAGGAACGGTTGGTATCTACGGCACGGGCGAGACGCCCCTCGGGCTCACAGCTGGTGTGACAAAACCTCGCGGAGGCGTGCATCTCCAGGCAGCGGTCAACTCCGAAGTGATCGAACAGGAAGGCGTCCAGCGACTGAACGCGAAGCTCATGGGATTCTACGACGTGGTCGGGACCAGCCCGGTCCAACCGGCGGCTGCCGTCGGTGTGCAGGCCGTTGCGATTGGAGACAACACCGAGATTAAGCCGGCCGTTTCCCTTGGGCTCGTGCTAAACACCGGTCGGTTCGTCGTCTTCAGCGGGTATGACATGGTGCGCACGACACCGGAGATAAGTTTGACGTACAACTTTCGCTATTCCCCGAAGGATTGACAGCAGAGGGGTCGTTGGGGGCGGATGTCGGCCGTGTTTCCTGTAAAGCAAAAAGCCGAGCCCCCAATGAGGCCCGGCTTTCGCGGAGTTGCGCAACGGTACCGATGACCGACGCACCGCTTTGTCTTGACGTAGCACGTTACGGCTTCTCGGTTGCGATGAAGTCCGCGCGATCACCAGAAGGAGTACTGATTACGTCTGTAATCTCCACGGAGAACGTTTTCTCCCGCTCGCGGCTCCGATCGTAGAGGATGCCCTGAAACTCGGCATCATCTTCCTTTTCAGCCAGGTCGTCGATACTCACACCGTCTTCTGCGAAAAAGACACCTTTGTAGGCTTTTCCATAGACCGTTTTCTGAGAGTAGGCGAAGCCTTCCCCCTCAAAGTCATTCAGCTGCGCGTCGTGGAGGTCGTAGAGGCTCATGATGTGCTCGAAACAGTGTGTGTAGAGTGTCTACCATGGACAAGGACACCCATGAAGTCCAACTCACAGGGTGTTTCGTCCTTATAACCATACGTTTCATACGGAACGAACAGGCATCAGTTCACATCTAGAGTACAGAGTCATTAGAATTGCCGGTTCACTCTCGATCAAGACTCTCGCTTCCGTTGTACGTGACGATAAGAGCATGCTGCCGGACGCTCGCTCGTCTCACTTAATCGAGATTTAGTCACCCGCGTCCGTTTTGACGGTCCGGTTTCACAACTGTCTTCCAAGTCTGTTTTCTCGCTGATGGCCTCTCCTTCCATCGATCCCGATACCGTTCGCCAGGCGCAGAACGGGGATGACCGTGCACGGTCGTCACTTCTTTCTGCTATTGAACCGATTCTGCGCGGCTACTTCGTCAAGCGGATCGGGAAAAGCACAGATGTGGACGACCTTGTGCAGAATACGCTGATTCGAGTGCACGAGGGTCTCGCTGACCTGGAGAAGCCAGGAAGCTTGAAGCCGTTCGCTATGAAGGCGGCGCTATTTGAGTTGCAGGATTTTTATCGCGGGCGGTACGACATGAAGGAACGCCTCTACGATCCCGAGCTCCCGCTGGACCGGACGACCGCAGCGGATGACGGGAGCGATCGCGTGGATGTGGAAACCGCCCTCGAGCAATTATCCCCGAAGGCGCGGCGAATCATTGAATTGCGCGAATATGGATACAAGTATCGAGAGATCGCGCAGATGATTGACACGACGGAAGCAGCAATCAAGATGCAGGTCAAACGCGCATTTGACAAAATGCGTGACGCAATTACCATGCTGCTCGCGCTCATTTTGATTCCGAGCTTGTAGTTGATGTGGCCCGTTCGGGTGGCGGAGAGAATCGATGGAATGCTGTGTTACCTTCTCCGCGCTGTCTGCGGCTATATGAATGAGCGATGGTCCTCAAGGCCATACTCGAAAATACTCACCCATCTATCCACCTGGAGTGCAAACCGTTGTGGCTGGAGTTCCATCCTCCTTTCTTCACCCATGAACGTTACTGCGCCGCCTCGGGAAAAACACTCTTGACTGGATAAATACACTCCGAATCTGATCCGTTATGCAGGGTCAAATCACCCCCAGAATCTGACCTCGGCTGCATTCCGGGAGGCGCCGCTCGAAAGCGCTTGGCGACGGAGTGGACAATTTAAAGACGTAACGACTTGATACCTATGAACGACCTGCACGAGGCCATCTTGTTTTTTGAGGATCTGCCTCCGAGTCAGCGGGAGGATGTTCTCGAGCGTCTCGAAACCGATCCTGATGCCGCGAAGACGTTTCACCAGTGGCGTACGATCGAACGTCGCATCGCAGAGGACTTCCACAACGATCTGCCGGAGCGTCATCTGCTGGTGCTGTTTGCCCTGGAAGATCGGGGTGATCGCGGTCTGCTGTCGACGCAGGAGCAGATGGCGCTCGATGAGGCTCGCGGAGATATCGAGCGGGCAATGAAACGCCATCCCTCGTTGAGTGATGTGGTCGACAACATCCAGGACGCCCGCGCTGATTTTGACGATGTGTGGGAGAAAGGATGGAGCGAGAGTGCCGCCAGCAAATCCACTCGGTCAGTCAACGGCCCGCTCGATACTGACCCGAACATCGATCTCGATGTCGCACCGTCGGCTCTAGACCCGTCCACGGGGCGGCAGGATCGAAGCGCTCGAGCGTCATCTGGTTCGGCGAGTCGTACATGGCGCCGAATCGGGGCAACGGCTCTCGTTGCGGCGATGGCCGTTCTGGTGGTCTTCCTCTGGCCAACGGAGCCGGAGCGGACCGTTATCACGGTGGCGGAAGGGGAGACGCAGGTTGTCGATCTTGCAGACGGGTCGACGGTTCGTCTTGCGGGAGCAACACAACTCAGTTTCAACGACGCGACGAATAGTACGTTTGACCGACAAGTCACTCTGGACTTCGGCCGGGCGTTCTTCGAGGTGGCAGAAAAGCCGCGTCCCCAGCCGTTCATCGTCGAAACGCCGACGTCTCGCACGACGGTACTCGGCACTCAGTTTGGCGTTGAAGCAGAAGAGGATGTGACGGATGTGACGCTGGCCAGCGGTAAGGTCAAGGTTCAGTCCATCTCTGATACGAGTCGAGAGGTTGACCTTGCACCGGGGCAGCAGAGCCGCGTGGAGAAAGATGCTGCACCTTCCGCGCCGAAAAATGTGAATCTGATCGCGGAGCTCGGTTGGAGCGGGCTCTATATCTTCAACCGGACGCCTGTAGAAGAGATTGCGTCTCAACTTGAGAACCGACACAACATTTCGGTTTCTATCGCACCTGCACTTCAGGGTGAACCGGTCACAGGTACTTTCGAGCAGTCGATGGCTCCGGAGGAGATTCTGTCCGTCGTCGCTACCGCTCTCGGTGCTAATCTCGAACAGGACGAGTCGGGCTACACTCTCGTGCTCGACGATCAAGGATAGCCGCTGACAACGGTGTCTCGACGGTCGGACGCAATGGCGGATGTATGGCCCTCTCGCCCTCATGATGAGGCGAGGGGGCCATCGTATTTCGGGGTCAGGTAGACGAACGACCAAGAAAACTCTCGGGAGAGCCCCGTTGCGAGGGAGGCGAACAGGAGACCGTTGACCGGGTACACTGTGCTGTTGCTACCGCGCAGTCATCTGGATCGCGCGGTGGATGCTTGTGCTCGCGTAATCCCCGTGACCGTCTCTGCCTCTATCGCACGCGTGCTGCATCGATTCGTCTCTCTTTTTATCGCCATGCTCGTCTGCGCGGGGGCCTGTACCCCTGTTTTCGGGCAATCGTCCATCCGGCTCAACCTTGACGCCGTGCCCCTCATCGAGGCGGTGGATGTCGTTCGAAATCAGACGGGTTTCGACATTGTGTACGCCCAGCGTCTGGTGGAGGATAAAATCGCATCGTGTCAGTACGCAGGCACATCGCGGCGAGCAGCGCTTGAGTGCGTGTTGCAGGGCACGGGGCTACGAGCAGAGCGCGTTCGACGCGGGCAATACGTACTCGTTCGAGGAGAGCGGGGGCCGTCGTCCCGGAACGGAGTGCAGCGGGTCACCCTTTCGGGCCGCGTAATCGACGGGACTTCCGGTGAAACTCTTCCAGGAGCACATATCTATCTGACGACGCTCCGGGTTGGGGCAACGACGAACTCGGCCGGCTTCTTCGCCATCTCGTCTCTGCCGGCTGGGACGTACAACGTGCGCATCTCTTATCTTGGCTACAACACGGTCGATACGACACTCGTAGCCGGTACGGATCCGGTTCGGATTCTGCTCTCGCCCTCGACAATTGAGTCCGAAGGCGTCACCGTGCAGGAAAAAGCAGACGAGCAGCCGGAGAATCGCCGTCTTCCGGGGATGATGGCTCTCTCGCTCGAACAGCTCGAACAGCTGCCGTCGCTTGGTGAACCCGATCTGTTTAAGGCACTCCAGTGGACGCCGGGAATCAGGAAATCCGGTGCCGTCTCAGGCGGGCTGAGTGTCCGTGGTGCGGATCCGGATCAGAATCTCTATCTGTTGGACGGCGCCCCGGTCTACCATCCATGGCACGCATTCAGTCTGATCTCGACGTTTCAGACCGGCACTCTGAAGAGCACGAACCTGTACCGCGGGGCATTTCCCGCGGAGCACGGTGGACGGCTTGCGTCGATTCTGGATGCGCAGATGAAGGACGGCAATCGGACCGAGCCTGAAGCCGTGGTTTCCCTCAGCGCTTTGAGCGCCCGTTACCGAATCGAGAGCCCCGTCACTCGGTCGACGTCCTTCATGCTCTCGGGACGTCGATCATACGTCGACAAGCTTCTCGGTCGAGAACATCCGGTACGTGATACCGACACAGGCCGGCTCGACACACTCCGCACGGGGTACTATTTCTACGATTTGAGCGCAAAAATAACGACTCGCTTCAACGAGCGACATCGACTGTCCGTTAGTCACTACCGTGGCCGAGACAATCTGGATCTTCGACTGCCGTTCGATCTGTCTTTGAACTTTTCGCAGTGGCTCCGGCCGGCGGATCTGTTTTTTGAGGTCGCGCAAAACTGGGAGAACCAGATGACAAGCGCGCGGCACCAGTGGCTGGTGTTCGACGATGCCTTCCTCACGACGACGCTGTTTTCATCACGATACAGCGCTCGGGAGGCCTCCTTCGTACAGCCTACGACGACAGCTTCTCTCGAGTCTGACTACGACGTGAAGCTACGGGACCTGGGAGCGAAGGTAGATCTTGACTACTACGCCAGCGTCGCGCACCAGATACGTGCCGGAATTCAGGTTTCGAACCTGGATTTTCGCAGCACCCTTGAGAGTAATATTCGACGTTCCGCGAGAGCGGTAGACGTACAGGCGGATTCGAGCGATCAGTCGTCTTGGGAGGTGACGGGCTACCTGCAGGATATCTGGCAACCGTCGCCTCGTTGGACCCTGCAGCCTGGCGTGCGGGCGACCTACTTCTCCCGCGGCAATTACATGCACGTCCGTCCGCGCTTTAGTGCACGATACACCGTCCATCCGCGGTACCTGGTGCTCCGGGGCGGACTTGGAATGCACGTACAGTATCTACACCGCATACGGGATCGGTACTCACTCGCCTATGATCTGGTGTCAAGTCGCTGGGTGCCTGCGAGTGAGCGCGTGTCGCCCGCAACCGGAGCCCAGGTGAGCCTCAGTGGCCGAAGTCAGCCGACGCGCTGGCTGACTCTTGAGCTGAGTACGTACGGCCGCTCTGCGGAAAAGACCCTTATTCCCGCTGACGTGTTCGTGACCAAAGACGGTCTCGAAGGGCCGGGCATCGAGGTGGGCGCGCTGCTGGGTCAATACGTCGAGGCGGACGAACGAGCGTTTGGGGTGGAGCTGACCGGCCTGATTGAAGTCGGGCAGTTCGATGCCCGACTTGGTGTGGCGAGCGGGCGCACCTTCGTACGCAGTTTGAACGACGACGCGTCGGCCTGGAGGCCGGCAGATCTGGACGTTCCCTTTTCTTTGCGCGCTGCGTTGAGTTGGACCGGTACGAGATGGGAATCATCGATTGCTACCGAGATCCGGAGCGGCTACCCATTGACGACGCCCGTAACCCGCTATCGCCTCGGCGATCCGGTCGACGACAGTCCGACGTCATACCTCTACCGCCCGCAGATTAACAACGGCCGTTTGCCGACCTACCTCCGCGTTGATGCAACAGTTGGATATCGGTTCTCGCTCCTCAGTGCCCGATGGAAGGCGAAGCTCAATCTGTATAATGCGACCAACCAGGCGAACGTCATCGATCGTCAGTTTGCACCCACGGATACCGGGGTCAGGATCGACGATCGGCGCGGTCTACCGATTCTCCCCCTGCTCGAGCTAGAGATGACGCTTTGATAACCTGTTTGGCGGATGGATTGCGAAAAGTAAGCGCAGCCGTTCATGTCTATTGTAGTCCGGACGGTTATTCTTTCACAATAGCGCCGTAGACGCGGTGTGTGAGATGAACCAGGCCTCGTCTTAGGCGTGTCGCGAGGACCGACCACCGGAAGGTCCGTACGTCCAGATCGCCGAAGGCTGTCCGCCAAACAGGTTCTGCGCAGATCGCCATGCGCTTCTGTTGATCTGCCAGCCCGGCCCGGCTCTTTCCTCTCACACGCCGCAGCATACTTCTTTCCATCCTCCCGCGATCGCGTGAAGTCGTCTCATTCTGATCACATGCATGCATATCGGCCGCCATCATCTGCTCGGGTTGGCCAGTCGGTTCGTCGCGCCGCTGTATTCTTGGCCGTGGTCCTCTTCGTGGCGAGATGTGATTTTGTCGATGATCCGTCGCCGTCCAGACTTGTCGTCGAGGCCTTCCTCTTGTCTGGAGAACCACTGCCCGAAATTGTGCTTCGCCAAACCAGAGGGTTGCGGAATCCAGTGCCTCCGCAGGACTCAACCGCGGACGCTGCTACGGGCGCCGTAGTCACCGTTGCGATCGGCAGCGATACCGTGGCGTACCTGCCGGGCACGACGCCTGGGCGATATCGTCCGGCACGGCCCGTCATCGCCAAGCCGGGAGAATCCTTTTCCGTTCGCGTGCAGTGGAAGGGCGAGGTTGTAACCGCTGCGGGAACAGTACCGGAACCCATCGGGATCGGGGAGGCCTGCGTGCGTGTGCCGGACGACCCGGTGGAGGCAATTCTCGTCGACTCTCTGCGGCGCGACTCTCTCGACATTCCCGCCGAACAGGGATACATTTTCCCGATCGATGTATCCGTGGACTGGCAGGATTCCACCGATGATGATAGCTGGGTCCGAACCGGAATTCGCCCGTCATCGGACTTCTCCTCTGGTGTTGTCGAGCTCTTTCTTCAGCCTGTCGAGGTGGATCGCGAATCCGACTTTTCTTTTGCGTCGGGGTCAGCCTCACGCCGTCAGTGGGTCGGCGTATATGCCGTTTCCGCCGAGGATTCCACGGCGCCCGTTCCGGCGCACGAGATTACCGTGAGTCTGACGCGCGGAGATTCTGCTTTCGCCTCATTTGCGTCGAGTCGAACCGATCCTGAACGTCGAGAGCCGGTGTCGAACGTGGATGGGGGCATCGGTGTCGCCACTGCTGTCGCGCTCGATACGCTACGCCTCGCTGTGTCCGAAGCCACGTCTGGTGAGCAGTGTGAGTTGCCCTGATCCGGGACGCGATCGATGAACTCTCATTTTCGAGAGACGTAGCCTAACCCTCCTCCTGGCTGCCTTTTATTTTCCGTGCTGCACCATGCCTGACTCTGCTGACGAGCGTTCATCGCGAGACATTTTCCAAGAAGCGGCGGCCGAAACAGCGGCTCGAGAGGCGGAGACAGGTACGAGCGAATCCCCCGAGTCGGCGTCCACAGGGGAGGAGGCGCTTCCGTTCGAAGAATCGGTACCTGAGGGGCCGGACACGCGGCGTATCACAGATATCCAGACGCAGAAGAAGGACGACGCGCGCGTTTCCGTGTTCGTCGACGGCGAGTTTGCGTTCGGTTGCCATCAGGATGTCGCGGCCAAGCACGGGCTGCATCAAGGACAGACGTTGACGCCAGAGATGCAGCAAGAGGTTGAGGTCGATGAGGAGATCGTCCGAGCCAAGCAACGGGCATTCAAGTATCTTGCCCACAAGCCAAGGACGGAAACCGAGGTGCGACGGAAGCTCCGTGGACTCGACCTGGGACGTCGCGTCATCGATCGGGTGATCGAACGGCTGTACGAACTGGATTATCTGGACGACGAGCAGTACGCTCGCGATTATACACACAACCGGTTTTCAAATAAGGGATACGGGCCGATTCGCATCGAGCGTGAATTGACCGAGCGCGGCATCGACCGTCACCTTGCCGAGCGGACGGTTGCACGATTTTTCGAGGAGGCGAGTGAGCTCGACGCCGCGCGTGAGCAGGCGCGAAAGCGATGGCCGCGCGTCGCCGGCGAGCAGGATGTCCGAAAGCAGAAGAGAAAGCTATTAGGGTACCTGCAGCGTCGGGGATTTACTCCGGATGTCGTTTATAGAGTTGTCGACGAGTTCGTAGATCCATAGAGTAGTGGTCTGCCCTGTACGCAATTGTCGTACAGAGACGTATTGGCGTTACCGCTTCCCTCTCGGGACCTTCGAGAGAACGTTCGAAGTCATAGGGCATACTTAAATTTGTGTGTCCTTCCTTCCCCCGCTTGTTTCGGCTCTTCGTCTATGGCTGACGAGACAAACGTACCGGCATCGCCCCCCGATCGGTCGCAGCCTCGCTCCGATGATGAAGGAGCAGAGGCCTCTGCTCCCGGTAATGGAGCCGTGCAGTCGCAGCATGCGTCGGCACCCACTCCGTCTAATCCCGCGTCTCCCTCGTCCCCCTCGTCGGCGGCGTCGCGAGATCGTGCATCGAGTGGTGGAATGAGAACAGGAGGCTCCGGCGCTTCGGCTTCGTCATCGGAGTCGCCGCAATTTCCGTCAGCTCCACGTCAGGATCCAGAGCCATCCGGTGGTGCCGGCCCGAAGCGTCGCCGATCGATAGCTCATTCGCCGCTAGGATCCGACCCGAAGGTTGTTGCCTCCACACCGGCACCATCGGGAGGCAGGGATGACCGGTCGATTTTCACCGCCGACCGTATCATCCGGTTTATCCTCGGAGCAGCGGCCCTGGGTGCCGCCGGGTGGGTGCTGTGGTACTTCATGGGACTGGTCGTGTATCTCGTCGTGGGCGGCATTTTCGCGTACCTGCTGCGCCCCGTAGTCGATCGGCTCCAGGGGCTCGGTCTTGGACGCGTGCCAGCGATCCTGATCACGTTCGTCCTGCTTTTTCTTGTCGCCTCCGTTCTGGTGACGTCAATCGTTCCGTTCGTTGCTACACAGCTGCGAGATATCTCCCAGCTCGTGTCGGTAGAGGCAGCAACGGACGTAGCCGACTATATCGAGACGCGCGTACGAGAGGTCGTACCCATCGAGGAGGGCGTTCTCGTGAAGAACATTCGGCAGATCGCGAATGCCCTCGTCAGTGCCGACCTTGTGGAAGGGGATCGCGTGGCCGAGACGGTGACCTCGGTGGTCTCGGTGTTCACCAATATCCTCTACGCGGTGATCATCATTCCATTCATCACCTTTTTCCTGCTGAAGGACGGCGTCCAGATTCGTCGAAGTATGCTTCAGCTGGTACCCAATCGGTACTTTGAGGTCACGCTTGCTATTCTCGCTAAGGTAGAAGCGAATATCGGCCGATACTTTCGAGCCCTGCTTGTGCAATGCACCTCCATAGCGATTATTGCCTCATCGCTGCTCTGGCTCGTCGGTCTAGAAAGTCCGATTGCGATCGGCATCTTCACGGGCCTCGCGAACACGATTCCCTATTTCGGTCCGTTTCTGGGCTTCCTCGGTGGTAGTCTTGTCGGCATCGCTCAAACCGGTACCTTTTCGCTTGTCCCGGGTGTGGCTATTGCCATGGGATTGACGCAGCTGGCTGACAATGTCCTGTTGCAACCCATCATTTTCTCTCGAGCAGCGCAGGCTCACCCACTGATTATCCTGTTTGTGGTCCTAATTGGAGCGCAACTCGGCGGCATCGTGGGCATGCTCATTGCGATTCCCCTGGCGACGACGATCCGCGTTATGGCCGAGCAGGTAATCTGGAGCATTCGTAATTATCGGATTCTGCGCTCGACATGATCGAGTCGTGGTCGTGGACGGACGGCTCGGATCCTCTGAGTCCGCCAAGGGTACAGGCGAGGCAGCATGCATTCGTCTCTCCTCGCATCACCGCCTCGCGTCCCATACATGTCCGTTGCTCCCGATCCCGCTACGTCTGACGCTCGTCTCAATGCCGCTGTCGAAGCGGTGCGAAAGAAGGTCGATATTGAGCCGGAGATTGCTCTGATTCTAGGCTCGGGACTTGGCGACCTCGCGGACGCCGCGGAAGGATCAGTCAATGTCGAGGCCGTGGATATTCCCGGTTATCCAACGTCCACGGTCGAGGGTCACCACGGACGGCTCGTCTTCGGGCAACTCGAAGGGACCCCCGTTGTCTTCGTCCAGGGACGCGTGCATGCATACGAAGGCTACAATATGCGGCGCCTGGCTTTCCCGGTACGTCTTGTCCATGCACTCGGCGCAAACAAGCTCCTTGTGACCAACAGTGCGGGCGGGATCCATCGCGACTTCTCGCCGGGGACGCTCATGTTTATCACCGACCACATCAACTTTGCGTTCGCGAGCCCGCTTGTGGGGAGTTGCCACGCGCCGCGTCAGGCCGTGCCGGGAGAGCGTTCAGACCGTCACCTCCCGTTCTACGACAAAGAGTGGACAAAGCGCGCCAAGTCGGTCGCTCGTGATATGGGCATCGCGACGCGCGAAGGAACGTACATCTGGGTGCAGGGGCCGACGTACGAGACGAAAGCCGAGATTCGAGCATTCGAGAAGCTTGGTGCCGATGCCGTGGGGATGAGCACCGTGCCGGAAGTTATCCAGGCTCAGCATCTCGGCATGTCGGTCCTCGGTGTGTCGACCATCACGAACCCGGCGGCCGGCATGGGAGCGGAATCGCTCGACCACGAGGAAGTGCTCGAGGTAGGCCGCCAGGTACGGGAGGACCTGACCAATCTCGTGCGTGGCATCGTGCGGGAGGCTTGACCGGGCGGCACATGGCGTTCCCCTGAAAGATCAGCGACCCGTTGATAGGAGTGCAAGAAGTGAGGGGTCGACGCCGAGGCGTTGACGCGCGAGTCGTACAAAGGCAACATTCCACCCGACCATGCACACGGCTGATGCTACGGCGGCACCGACGAGGCCATACAGAAGCAGACCGGCGACGCTGAGCAAGAGGTTCGCGGCCACGCTGGTGACGATGATTCGGGCTGCCGTACGCTGATGCCCGGTCATGTACAGAAGGGTGTCGACCGGCCCGCAGCACGCGCTGAACAGGTGACCGCCTGCCAGAATCAAGAGAGGCACGTAGCTATTCTGAAATGATGGGGCGAAAAAAGAAAGCAGGAACGGGCCGCTAGCGGCAAGAATCAGAAATGCCGCCGTGGAGAGACTGGTGATCCAGGGTAGGACGCGGCGGATCGTCTTTCGGAGAGCATCGGCGTTACCCTGGACGTGGTCGGCGGCAAATCGAGGGGCGGCCACGGTATTTACGGCGGCGAGTACGAAGCTCACCCCGGCCGCCGTGTTCATCGCGATGCGGTAGTGGCCGACATCTTCAACGGGAGCGAAAAGACCGACGAGTAGAAGGTCGGTCTGGCGGAAAAGCGCAAAAAAGCCGTGAGTGAAGAAGAAGGGGAGTGCAAACCGAATCCAGCCGCGGACTTCGGCGGGAGACGACCCATCAGCATTGCTGTGCGGTAGGCTAGTCCGTGCATGAGTCCGCTGGATTATGCTGATCACGAAAATGCTCCCGGTGACCATCAGTAGAAGTGCGACGCCGTCGAGCCAGCGGACGTGGAGATAAGCAATTGCTCCGGTCCCTCCGATTATCAAGAGCTGCCGCCCAACCCGGCCGAGACCGTAGGCCGTCAAGAACTGATGCTGCGCGCGACAGACGTTGGTGTAGAGCGTGAAGAGCACAAGCGCGGGAGCCGTGATCCAGCTGCCAAGCAGCGTCGCGCCGGCGGGAGAAGATAGCGCAGGCCATGCGCCATGGTAGATGACGATCCCCGCTGTGGCCAGAAGAGCGAGCCCGAGAGTAGAGACCAGGACGACGCGCTCAGAGGCGGAGACGAGCCGTCGAAGGGTCGCAAGCTCCTCGTTGACGCGATACTCGGAAACGAGTCGGACGAGGGCGTCGGGTAGGCCGATGCCGCCAGTGATAGCGAGAACGGAGGCGCTTGCGAACGCCATACTGAATAGTCCGAATGCCTCCGCTCCTGCCCATCGAACCATGAGGATTTGGGCCAGATACGCGAGTATGACGCCGGCAATCTGCGTTGCGAAAACCAGCACCGCGCCGCGAGCGAGAGGAAGCCGATCCAGAAAGGAAAGGGGGAGAGGCACAGAGGCGGAAGAAGCTAAGCGAAGAGTCGAAGTGACGCAGTCCCGGGGTTAGCGGATGACGGCAACCTTCTCGACATCTCCGGTGAAGGTCCCGTCTGCCCCTTCTACAGCCACCCGATAAAGATATACACCGGTGGCGACCCGGTCGCCATCCTCATCCCGTCCGTCCCACGGCAACATATTCCAGCCGACGCGGAGCGACCCTGTCTGCAGATCTCGCTCGTCGAACTCACGAATGAGGCGGCCGGCGACCGTATAGATGCGGAGCCGGAAGTTGCGGAGATCCTGAGTCTGGCCCCCTTCCACCCGAAACGCGAACGTCGTGTTCGTGCTCATCGGATTCGGATATGGATAAACATCACGGATTCGCTGCTCCGTCGTTACCCGAAAGCTGACTTCGTACGGGTCGATTTCATTGTCAGAACCATCTTTCGCCTCCACTCGAAGCGTGTAGGTCGAGTCGCGCCCAGTGAAATCTGGGGTGTAGGTGACGGTCGCCTCCTGCACGCCTTCATTCGGATTCGATGGGGAAAACTCAAGGAGATTTGTGGCGAAGCCAACCTGCTCATAGGTCGAGAGAAATCCAGTGTCTGTGGACGGGAGGCCTTCGCTGATATACACCTCGACGTGCGAGGTGTCGTCAATGGCAAAGAACGGGTTCTCATCCTCGATGCGGATTTCAAGGGTGGGCTGCAGAGGAACGAACGGCAGACGGGCGTCCTTGAGGTTTAGGTCGTCCACCGTGGGGCGTGCCTGAAGCTGGCGGCCATCCGAAAAAACGCTGAGGACAGGAGGAGTGTCGTCCGTTACGACACGAAGGTTGCGGACGGCCGTGTTGTTGAACGTGAGCCGTTCAACAGTTGGGATAGATGCGGTCGCGTCGAGAAGCGTGAGGCCGTCCACGTCTTGGGTCGAAAGTTGAAGCTGGCTTTGCGACTGTTCGTTCGGAGCGAGGCCCGTGAGGGTATCGCGCCGAACAACGCGCTGAATGTTGTTAGACCCGGTGAACCGGTATGTAACGACAACATCGGAGGATGCGATATCGCCCAGGTTGATGACGGGGAGGTCAATGGGAAGGTTGTCGCCCTGCTGAACTGTATCGGCAATCGTAGCCAGTGTTGCTGGGTCGACGGCAATTTCGGGGACACCGGTGAAATCAACTTCCCAACGATCAAGCTGTGGGGCGTCTCGCTGGACCGTGTCAGAAAGCGTACCTCGAAGGCGCAGGTAGGGATAGGTGTCGGCATCCAGAGAGGAGAGCGCCTCGGTGCCATTATCTCCGGAAAACGGACCGAGGAGGCGAGTCGAGTCGGGGGCGAGGACTTCAACCTCGATGTTCGAGGAGGCGGATGTGGATCCCTTCCAGCGGAGTTCCGTCCAGTCGGAGGCAGGCCCAATAAGCGGTGTAACGGTTGTTCCTGACGCACGCCGAAACGGTAGATTTCGCTCAAGCATGATTTGTCGAGTCGCCCCTGCTGTGCCCGCGGGAAGTACCTGTTCACGGGTGAACGACGGGTCGCCTTTCCGAGCACTCAGGGTCCATGCGTCTGTGTACTCCAGCGTATCGATGTAGGTGGTGTAGGGGGTGGGAGTGGTTCCTGATCCGAGACTTTTGAAAAGATCCTTAACCTCCTGCTGAATGTCGACGCCGAAGGAAGATTCTCGCCCGAGGTGGCGGGTCTGCACGAACACGTAGTCTCCTGCGTCTACATTGGTGTCTAAGAAGGCGCGAAGCGCGTCGATTGCTTCCTGCATTTCCCCATTTTCCAGAGCATACTCAAACTGGGTCTGCAGGTCATAGGTCGTGAACTCGTCAACCGCTTTCACCTCTCCAGACGTGCCATCGATCACGAGAACCCCATACCCGAGGCCGAGAAAGATGTAGCTGTCTGATCCACCGACATTAAACCCGTAATCGCTTGGCGAGGAACTCCGTTGACCGTACGATTTCACGTTCAGGGAGAAGGTCGAGAACGACCAAGTGTTGTTCTCTCGGACGACCCGTTGGTTGCCGTTTACATCGAACAGATTGCTGAACTGTCGCCAGTCGGCCGGCTGGTTTGGAGCTACGGAAAATGCCGCGGATTTCCACACTCCGGGCGAGTTTCCTCCGATTCGTGCTCGCCAGTAATAGGGTTGGTCCTGGATCAGCGGTTCGGGGGGCGTCCAGTCGAGATAGACGTTTGAAGTAGATTGTGATGTGGATTGCAACGCCGGGGAAGAGAAGGAGGCCGTGGTGTCCACCTGAATATCGACGGAGAGATCCCCTGGCGTTTGTCGTACCAGGTTGACCCGAAAGGTTGGCGACGTCTTTGACACGGTCTCCTGGCGCACCGGCGAGACCAGTTCGAGGCCCTGCGAGAAAACAACAATTGAGTTTTCCGCACGGTTGTCGCTCTCGACCATCTCTGGAATCTGACCGAGCGGATCTGCCGTTAGTTCGAGTGTGTTCGTTCCGATCGTTGCCTCGCTGAGATCCAGGGAGAAATACTCCTCCGTCTGGAGGGCAAATCGGGGAAGACGCCGGGATGTCTCCTCGACGCTTCCGTCGGGCTTCGACCACTGAAGGTAGAGGTCGACGCTATCTGACGGTACGAGACCACGGTTTTGAAGCGAGACCTCAAGCTGGAGCGAGTTGGAGGGGGTTGGTGCGGACGGAGACGTTCGAATCTGAGATGCTTCAAGATGGAAGTCGGGCTGATCGGGAAGTGACAGCCGCGTCGCGGGGTCACCGAGCAGGCTGTATTGAAGCAGATGGCGGACATACGTCGGGCTTCCGCCATAACTGGCTGCGACGTCTGCCTTTGCTTGCTGGATCGCCACTCCTAGGACGCGCATGGTATCCCGGAAAACACGATTGATCAGGGCGTCATTTAGAATGGCCGAGGGGCGAAGGTTGCCGAGCGCAGAAGAGCCCCAGTGTGCGATGCTTCCGTTTTCTGCACCCGGTTCCACTTGACCGGACGCGTTCACGGATCCGACCACAAGTTGTTCGCCAAGGGATGGGGCAGAGCGAACCTCGTAGCGCCCTCCAGCAAACGAACCGGTTCGGCACCCGAGTGAAACAACCATTGGCAGGCGTCCGGCATTGTCGAATTCGGACGGCGGATCGGTGACGATTTCCCAGGTCTGCGCCGCCGAGTGACCGAAATAGTTGAGCCAGCCGACGCCCTGACGAAGATCTTGGGCGAGGGAGTCCTGAAAGGATACGTCGAGTGGATCGTTGATGCTTTTGTAATAGCGAATCGAGTCCATGCCCGCGGGGTAGAGCGTGTCGCCCTGCGGCGTGGAGCGGCGCGTGGCACGCTCCCCCCAGCGATTGGAGCTCGACTGCAGTTGCTGTTGTTCGAAGCTACTCGTTCCGCCAGCCAGCAGGAGCATCCGCTGCTGCCACCGGTCGCGAGGTGCGGATTCGTACGTGGTCAGCTTATCCAGATAGGTGCGTCCATGCTCGTTAGATCGGATGGGCACCCGGCCGACCGCCAGCAACTCGGACCAGTCCGTGGGGCCGTTCTGCTGCATGGCAAACCACCCGTCGGACGGCGGAAACCCGAACGAGCTGACGCTCCACGACGGTCGAACTTCGTCAATCTCGTCATCGGTATATATCGGGTATTGTGCGTCGCCCCAGATGGTTAAAAACCGTGGCGCTCCCCCGGTCCAGGATTGGCTTGCACGTACAAATCGTCGGATCGCAATGGGCGTAGGGCGCCCGTAGTCGAACTCATCGTACACATCCTGAACTTCGACAACGGCCACATCAAATCCGTTCTGAGTTCGGCGATAATTAGCGAGGTCATCCGCGGATGGACGAAGACTCTTCGTCGTTAAAATCACGTAGTCAGCCCCGTTTGCCTGCGGGTCTGACCAGTTGGAGGGGGAATCCGAGAGTACGGCTGCAGGCGCACGTTCGGCGCCCGCAGCGATGGCCTCATACCGGCTGTTGACGGAGGACGGAGCGTCGGAAAACGAGGCGCTTCCATTTGTGACCGGAATCGACCAGATTCGACGCGATTCTGGGTGGAAAATGCGGACAGGACCCGACGTGTAGCCGCCAAGCTCGAAGGTGGTGGCATTCGTCGTGGGTGCGTCGAAGCGTTGCGCGTTGCCGGACGCCGTCAACTGCCGCGTGTAATCCGCCTCTATGTAGTCGATGAGGACATAGTTTGGGTTGCGCGTCGGGTCTGGGCAGCTGGAACTGGTGAAGGAACCGTTGCTCGACTCAAGGCGGACACGAAGCCCCGACGCTGGTACCTGATCTTGAGGAATGGAGGCAGTCAGCGTCTTTTCACTGTACCCCTGCCACTCGATGACATCCAGGGAGGTAAATGTGGGCGACCCGGATTGAAGAATTTCAGCAAACAATTCGACCCGATGACACGACGCCGACGAAGAGTTGACCTTGATGCGCAGGTCAAGCGTCTCAGCAGACGAGGCGACGCGCCGGCCGACATCCAGTGTTGTCTCAAACTGTTTTGTCCCGACGTTCGAGTGCCGAATTTCTTCCCAGTAGTATCCTTCGGTAGAGAGGTAGAGCGGATGCTCCGATTCGAAGGGGCGGCCGAGGTAAAAAACCTCGTCCTGTTCTGCGTGTGATTCTTCTCGAACCGTTGCTCGTGGTGTGGGAGAGGTTGGGGCAGAGGGTGTCTCGTATCGGAGTCCGTTCGCTCCGCCCCACGTGAGCCAGTAGTACGTCGTGTCGGTGTAGAGGCTTCGCTCATTACTGCTCTGGTAGGCAGCGTTCCCATTGTAGGCCCACAGTTCGTCTGTACCTCGATTGCGGCTCCCGACAAATTCCACGCGACCGGATCCGTCAACGACGATTGGAATTTCGGTGCCGTTTTCGATCAGGCGAAAGGAGGCCGGATCTGCGCTTGCAGGAAGGCCTGCTTTTTCCAGCGAGGACCGGGGGACGCTGTACACGCCATCCTCTACGACGGCGATACGGACGTACTCTGCGGAGCCATCGTGCCAGTCGCTGACAGCAAACGGGTCAAGAGCCAGACGTGCTGCGTTCGTTGGGGAGGTTACGATCCGGGGAGAAGCGGACGACCGGGACGGCGACGACCACGCTGCATCGGAAGCCGGAGCAACGGCGTTCCGATCGGACGAATCTGCGCCGAGGACAGCAAGAACCAGAAGAGTCGCGGTCCACGCGAGAATGCCGCGAAGGATGGGGGAAGGCATACGTACTACGTTGGGGTGAGGCGAAATAAGAAAGGATCCGGTCCGGTTAGGCGGGATCGGCCGGGGTGTTCGGCATACAGCGCTCGTACAACGTCTCGGTACGTTGAGCAAACACGTCGGGTCCGAATCGGGATACAACATCGCGGCGGAGAGCGGCCGGGTCGAAGCGATGCGCGGTTTGATGGAGCGTACGCAGTCCGGCGGCGAGATCGGCTACGGAGCCGGGAGGAACGAGATAACCGTTCGCTTCAGTGATGATAGACGACGGGCCTCCACTATCGGTTGCAAGGATGGGGAGACCGCACGCGAGGGCTTCCAGCAGCACAACCCCGAACGTCTCACGTCGGCTCGGGAGGACGAACGCATGGGCAGCGTGCATGTGCTTGATCACAGAAAGTTGCGACAGCGCGCCCACGAGCCGAACCCGACGGCCAACATCTAACCGGTCAATCGTTTGTTCGATGTGCGTTCGCGCCGGTCCCTCCCCGCCGATGACGAGCTCGACGCCTCCATCGGTGGGTCTTCCGGTGTCCTGCCGGGACATTGCCGCGGGGCTGTCGCCGGCTTTTGGGAACGCCCGGGCAAAGGCATGAACGAGCTCGCCAATACGTTTATTCGCGTACAGATGACTCAGCGTGAAAAAACGGAACGTAGCTCCTGGATCCGTGTGCGATGACCGAGGGCGAAGAGGATACGAGCCCGGGAAAATAGGGTTTGGGATGACCGAGGCGGCGTCGGTAAGCCCACTGGCGATCAGCGATTCTTGAAGGGCAGGACTCACGCAGGAGACGGCGTCCGCTTCTCGAAACGCTCGGGTGGCGTGCGCGCGCCGCCGACGAGACAGCGAGTCGGGCGACAGAAACTGTTCGTGGTGTTCGGTAATCACAACCCGTCGGTTGAACCGTTTCCCAATCTGAACGGCGGCGCTTCCCGCCCACCACGCACTATGTGCATGAATGATGTCCGGTCGTCCTCGCTCCTTCACGTAGTGCTGCATCAAGTTGACCGCGCTTCGAACGCGCCAGGCGATACTTCCTGGGAGACGCCACGCAAAATTCCAGCCGTGCCGGCGCACCGTGTACACACCGCCTTCCCGACCGGACGTAATCTGAAATCGATTCTGCCAGAGACGCTCTGGCGTCGCGTGGCGGAGCGACTCGTGTTCGGGGTAGACCACGCCAACGGTGTGCCCGTGCTCTTGTAGACATCGGGCCTGATCAACGAAATATCTTCCCCGGTTCGGTACGGCCTGAGTCGGGTACCAAGAGGGAAGGAAGACAACGTGCGCCATAAATGAAAAACCTCTTTTCGATACGCAGTTTCGTTTTCTATGCGTAGCGATTAATGGATGCGATTCAGCCGGTCAATGCGTACATTCCCGTCGCCGGTGTGCGAGAAGAAGATCTCGCGGTGATCTGTACTCACCAACACATTTTTCAAACACCGTCCGAGGCGCAATTTCCGACCAATAATTCATCGTGAATGACGAAGTCGACACATTTAGCAGAGGATTCAGGTACCTATGCAGGCGATCAGAGGGCTGGACGCGTTGTCGCCATCATCTTGAACTGGAACGGCGCCGACGACACGATTCAGTGTGTGCGGTCTGTCCAGGCACGAAGCGACGCGTCTTGCACATGCTTGGTGGTCGATAATGGGTCGACGGATGGGTCGGCCGCGACGATCCGCGCTGCCTGTCCGGAGGTGCGGGTGCACGAAACCGGGGCCAACCTGGGTTTTGCCGGGGGGTGCAATGCGGGTATTCGAATCGCGATACGGGACGGTGCGGAGTACGTGTGGTTGATAAACAACGACGCCATCCCGGCAGATGGAGCGTATCGTGCTCTCCGCGATGTGGCTGATGCCCACCCCGCCGTTGGCGGTGTCGGCGCGGTGCTCCGCTACATGGCAGACCCGAACCACGTGCAGACCTGGGGCGGTGGTTGGCATGCACCGTGGCTCGGTGCGGCTGTGAACTGGACCCGTCCGGTCCCGGACTCGCTTATTACCTATCTGGTGGGTGCGTGTCTGTTGCTACGCATTGACGCATTGTCCGAGATCGGGTTACTTGACGAGGCGTATTTCATGTATCGAGAAGATGTCGATCTGTGTGTTCGGATGCAGCGTGCCGGGTGGCAGGTCGCCGTGGCCAAAGATGCGACCGTCTATCACGCGGTGGGCGGCAGCTCAACGAGTGCCGAGCAGCGAGACCGCTGGATTGCAAGTTCCGCTGTTCGTTACTACCGAAAGCATGCGCCGTGGCCCGAATTTGCGCTTGCCGTCGAAACGGCAGGGAAGATCGGTGCGCGTCTCATGCGTAGCGAGTGGTCGCGCGCTCGGACTGTCTGGACAGCCACGAGGAGAGCCTGGCGGTCTCAGTCTGGCAATTAAAGGGACGGACAGTCGGCTTTTCCATGCATGCCGGATACGGGGAAGGCGGTAGAGAGGTTATTCCGTCTCCCCAACCGGGATGGCGCAGGTTGAGCACGGCCGCGTACGGGTTTTCCCGTGTCGGCGCGGAGTTTTGCAATTGCTCACGGATTCGGTCGAAGGTGCGCCGCAGATCTCCTCGAAACCATTGAAACGGAGAGGTCATGCCGAGGGTGCTCCCGTGGTCGGTGGCTTGTATTTCTTCGCTGGTGCGAGATCAATTGACGGGACGTGTCATCCCAACAGACGATACCACGGCGCTCGCCGACGCTCTCAAAGACATACTTATCGACTACGATGCCAGTTTGGCGTGGGCGGAAGCGTCTCAGGCCGAAGTGGTAGAGCGATTTGATCTGAGCCGTGAGGTGACCAGACTCGTCCGGTCCATTCGATCCGCGTCGAATCACTGAGTGTCGGACGATGAGGGGAACGGTTTGGTGCCCAACTGTCCGTCTCCCCCGGGAAGACGGGCTGCGTCAAAGAGCAGTTCGTGGAGCGTAGATGGGTCGACGTGTGGTTCCCGGCTAAGCTTCTTAAACGTCTCGAACTGATGCTGTAGCTCCGACCACGAATAGGGCGGATGGCTCTTCACGCCGACGACGTTGGGATGATCGCTGTCTTCCATCGTTTCGGTCGGGGTGACCAGACACTCGCTGAGCTTTTCCCCCGGTCGCTTCCCAATGTATTCGATCATGCGGTCCGTGACGACATCGGGAAAATACGTTTCGACCATCTTGCGAGCGAGCCACTCAATTCGAACGGGATCTCCCATTCGGAGCAGGTACACCGAGTGCGAGTCGTGGAGCAGGGTCTGCAGAATCAGGCTGCAGGCCTCGTGGCCGGTCATGAAGTAGCGCTCCATGTCGGGATGAGTCACCGGCACGGGTTCGCCTTCACGGAGTCGCTCTTCGAATAGTGGGACGACACTTCCCTGACTCCCGAAGACATTTCCAAAGCGGACAATCTTACATCGGGTGTTCGTTGAGGTGCTCTGGACGTACCATTCGCCGAGCCGCTTCGTTGCGCCGAGCACACTCTTCGGCTCAACCGCCTTATCTGTCGACACGAACACGAACTGGTCGACCTCGAACGTGTCGCACAGGTCGACGAGGTGGACGGTGGTCATCGTATTGTTGTCGAATGCCGCCTCCGGATGGTACTCCATCAGCGGAACGTGCTTGTACGCCGCCGTGTGGATGACGATGCCCGGGTTGTACCGCTGGAACAGGCGTTCGAGCGCGGACCGATCTCTCACGTCTGTGATCGAGTAGACCATCTCGACGCTATGCTGGCGACGACCCAAGCGGGTCTGAATGCGGTACAAGTTGTACTCGCACATATCGACCAGGATCAGACGCTCGGGATGAAGCCGAACCAGTTGCTCGCATAGTTCGGCTCCAATCGAGCCGCCGGCGCCGGTCACGAGAACCGTCTCGTCCGAGAGCACGTCCTGCAGGTTGGCGATGTCGATTTCGACGGGCGGACGATCCACGAACTCGTCAAGGGTAACCGGTTCGCGCTCGGTCGGCGGGGTCGATGGTGCGCCCGACCGATGCCACTCGTTGATGAGGCGCAGGCCCGACCGGCTGCCGAGGAGCCCGATCACGCAAAGCAATGCGTGAATCACGGCGGTACCGCGCGGCACAAGGGACGACGGTGCAACGAGGTATGCAGCGGCAATCGAAAGAAGGAACGCGCCAGCGAGCCCCCCGGCAAGACGGGCGAATTCAGAAAAGCGGAGGGCGTGCGGCCGCTGATAAGCCCCACCCCAGATCATCGCCAGAAGGTAAATCGAGGTAAGCAGCAGAACGAGACCGGTCGGCAGCATGTCCTGCGGCCATTCCCAGATGCCGACACGGACGTAATTCGCAAGGGCGAGTGCCACGTAGACCCAGACCCCGTCAACAGCGAAAAGAGCGATCTGCCCAAGTCTGAGCGCAGAAGTCATCTGCTCTAGCGAGAAGTTGGAATCCGTGTCGCGCACGAACAAGCGGGACAGTGTGGGATGGGAGCGATAGAGGGAAAGGAGCGCCCTGCGTGGGGCAGCGATTCGGCCCTCAGATAGAGCAATAGCAGTACGTTAAGAGACGAACCGCAGAACAGGAATGCAATAGCAATCGATCATGAAAGGATCAGTCATCGATTCGATTACGATATTTCGTTCACGACGCTTGTGAGCAAAACGCGTTCAATTTCTTTTACTGCCTGTGATCGTTGCAAACGTTTGCGGCCGATTTCCAAAGCGTTCGTGCTTGCTTCTTGCAAGGTCTGCGGTCGGTCGCGAAGTTCAACGAGCGTTTTCGCCATCGCACTGACATCTTCTGGTGGAACGACCCAGCCGCATCGATTTTCTCGAACGACGTCGGCCGTCCATCCGGGGTTGGTGACAACGACAGGGGTTCCGGCTGCAAGGCTGTCAAATAGTTTGCCAGGTGAGTTCGACGATAAAACAGGTACGTCGGCAAATGAAACGAGGGAAACATCGGCTGCAGCAAAGAGAGCGACCGCTTGGTGGTGCGGAAGCGGCGGGATCCGAGTCAAGTTGTCGAGTGCACGTTCGGCTTGACGAACCGTTTCGGCATGATAGCCTTCACCCGTCATCACAAAGCGGATGTCCGAACGATGTTGAAGCTTGCGGGCCACTTCTATTAGCGAAGGAATTGCATTCGCCCGGCCAAAACTTCCAGCGTAAAGTACAGTCATCGGGGCGTCCTTCCCTGCGATGGCGCGCATGCGAGCCACGTCCTCGTCTGAAACCGCACGGTGGAAATCCAGGTCGCTACCGTATAGAACGGTCGATGCGGCCGTTTGTGGAGCAATCTGCTGGACGTGATCCGTCATGTCCGGAGAGAGACCGATCACGTGCGATGCATTCCGATAGAGGAAGCTCTCGAGACGGTAAAGAAGCGAGCGAAGTACAGGCGAGCGAAGAGCGCCCATCTGGATCGGGAAGTCGGGCCAGAGGTCGCGAACCTCGAAGACCCACGGCACGCGATGCCATCGTGCAACGAGCGCGCCCACCAGACCTGTGCTGAGTGGTGTAGATGTGGCGAAGATAACATCGGGCTTTGTTCCCCGAATGCCGTCCGCGAGCGCTCGTGCAGCGAATTTCGCAAATGCAATTACGCGTTCACTCGTCCCCATCGCGTTGCGATACGTTACGTCGTACTCGATAAGTCGGACATTGTCCGGGACCCACTGGAACTCGTCCGTGTGTCTGCGGCTGCGCCACGCATCCGTCGTGATCAGCGTCACGTCGTGATTGCGCGCGAGATGCCGCACGAGAGAATAGGGTCGAACGGCGGTGGCACAGTCTGGTGTATGATAATGGTGGATAAAGGCGAGGATGTGCATCAAGGCAGGGCCGAGTCCCGGGAAGGTAGACAGTTGAGACGGTGAGAAAACGAAGAGGTAGACACAGGAGCGAAGGCTGCCCACGATGACGCATACGTGCATTGCGCCGTCAGTGCATTGTCGCGCGGGCTGGCACTCCAACGACGGTTTCGCCATCTGGAACGTCGGATGTGACAACAGCGCCCGCCCCCACTCGCACGTTCGCACCGACGGTTACCCCCGGAAGAAGTACGGCACCCGTACCGATCTCCGTCGCTTCCCCGATCACGACGTGACCAGAGACATGGACGCCAGGGTGAAGCGTGACGAAGTCGCCCAGCACGGCGTCGTGCCCAATGGTAGCGTGCAGGTTCACGATCACGTGGCACCCGATTCTGACATTGACCGTTGGTGTCACACGAGCGCAGAGAATCGTGCCGGCACCGATGTCCACCGTCGGGTCCGGAGCAACGCTGGGATGGAGGAGACAGACGGGTGAAACAGCAGCCTCCGTGAGCGTATCGGCTATTTGCCGCCGCAGCACGGACGTGCCGATTGTGATCGCGAAGCTGCCTCCGCTCGCTGTCGTAAGATCGGCAATGGTTCCATCGATCGGTACGCCGAGTCGGTTCTGACCGACGAGGTCCGGGTCATCATCGATAAATGCTAGTCGGGCGGCGTCTGTCGGTCCACTGGTAGCGTTTTGTGCCCAAGACGCGACCTCTCGCCCGAAGCCACCAGCCCCAACAAGCCAGCATGAAGGGGCCTTATCAGCGTTTGCGAAAGAATCCTTCACTTCAGTTGGAAATCTGGAGAGGAAGAGGGCGAACCGAGAGACGTAGGCATGTCCGAGAACGACATGTTGGGTAGATTATCCGGCTTCTCCGTTCGCTCGTTCGTTTTCGGATGGGAAATCTGGGTTCACGCGCTTTGTTGCGGGTTGAATAAACGCATCCAACGCCTCTGAGGTCGGAGGCGCTAAACACTGTTCGGCCGGATTCGGCTTTGTTAGTTAATTTCGTGGCGAGAGAATGGCAATTCGCTCTTATACTGAATCCAAATGACGCTGTCCGGATGCCATGCCTCGGCCGCTAGGGACGGTTCGGTCGAGTAAGGGTAAAAAGACGTCGCTAGGAACGATCCATGCTTGTTTCTGCCGTTTGAATCACCCGGGCGAACGAAGCAGACCCGGACATTAGAATTTGGATTTGGTATTAGAACGGGGATCACCATGCAAGATGAGGTGAACAGGCGCGACACCGGAGAATCGTCGGCGTGACGGTTCGGCCGATATGAGTAATAAGCGCGTTCCCGTCTCACGAGTCGACCGAAAGCAGCGGCCGGCGACGACGCTCGCGTCGGGCTACATCGAGATCGGAAAGGGTCATGTTTGAAGAAGGAACGACGCCGCGCTGTGAGAGAACGGTGCCAGCCGTCCGCAAGAGAATGTTCAGGTCCAGGGCAAGCGATCTATTCTTGACGTAATAGATGTCCAACTGAAATCGCTTATCCCAGTCGAGGTTATTTCTCCCATGCACCTGAGCCCAGCCTGTGAGTCCCGGGCGAATGCTGTGTCGGAGACGTTCTGTTTCCGTGTAAAATGGGAGGTATTTCATAAGCAGCGGTCGCGGGCCGACGAGGCTCATGTCTCCCCGAAGAACGTTAATGAGGGATGGAAGCTCGTCAATACTTGTTCGCCGAAGCCAGCGTCCAACCGGAGTGAGACGGTCGGCATCGGACACTTCGCCGTTGTCCTCGCGCATCGTCCGAAGCTTGATAAGGATAAACGGGACCTCGTTTTTACCGGGACGAATCTGGCGGAAGAGGATCGGGCGTCCGAGAGACAGGTAGACTGCCAGTGCTGCACCGGCGAGGACGGGAAAAGTGAGTGTGAGAAGCGCAAGGCTTCCGACAATGTCGATTGATCGTTTGATCATGACGACGTAGCACGTTGGGAGGGGGCCGGGTCCAGGATGGGCGGCAGCACGCGGCTTATCGTTTCAGCGACACGTTCGATCTGGGCGGACGTGATCGCAGGGAAGAACGGAAGAGCGAGCGTTCGCGCAGCGACACGTTCGGCAATGGGGAGGGACCCGGAGGTGAAGCCGAAACGGTCGCGGTAATACGGTTGTAGATGGATGCTCGGGAAGTACGGTGCGGCGCCGATACCCGCATTATGGAGAGCATCGACCAATCGGTCCCGTGCATCGGGGGGAGCACTGTCGTGAAGTCGGACAACGTATACGAACCAGCTTCGCTGCCCCAACGGGGCCGATGTCGGCCGATGCAACATGTGGTGTAATGGGGCGAGAGCTTCACTGTACGCTTCAGCTGCCTGAGAGCGGCGGTCGAGAAGATCATCGAGGCGGTCCAGCTGTGCACAACCCAACGCTGCCTGCATTTCACTCAGCCGGTAGTTGAAGCCGAGTCGAACGTGGCGCATTTCTGCGGTCGTGGCACGTCCTTGATTTCGAAGCGATTGGCAGATTGCGGCGAGGTCCGCATCGTTTGTCGTGATGCATCCACCTTCGCCGGTTGTCATCTGTTTGTTCGGATAGAAACCGAACGACGCCGCATCGCCCCATGCACCGATCGGGCGGTCGCCGATGGAGGCACCAAGCGCTTCACATGCATCGTCAATCAGAGCGAGGTCATGCGTTTCAGCAAATTCCGTAAGTGCGGGCCAGTCGGCCGGCACGCCGAAAACATCGACGGCAAGTATGCCTTTCGTTCTGGCAGTCAGAGCAGCCTTCGCCTTCTCAATGTCGATATTATACGTATCGGGATCGATGTCCACAAACACTGGCTCAAGATCCTCGAATAGTAGCGCGTTCGACGACGCGACGAAGCTATATGGCGTGGTTAGGATCTCATCCCCGGGTTGGAGATGCAGGCTGCGGACGATGCAGTGCAGCGCTGCCGTCCCGCTGCTCACGGCAATAGCGTGACTCGTTCCACATCGGTCGGCCATTTGCCTCTCGAAGCGTTTCAGATACGGACCGAAAGAGAGTCGCGTCGACTCGAGCACATCGGACACATACGACCGCTCCATCTCGCTAATGTCGGGTTGCGAGAGCGGAATCGGATCCATATCCGAACTAGGTGATTCGTCCACGACGGTTCGATGCGACGATGAAAGAAGAAGGCCTGCTGAAAACGAGTGTTGGTTCAGGGAAACCTAGGCAGTTCGATGACAAACCGAAAGGTTTCCCGGAATGGGTGGGGAGACAGATCGACACATCCACCAGATCGTGCGGGTGAAACCAGGACGTTCGTCGTGTTGTGGAAAAGCGAAGGTCGCAAGAAAAAGGCCGGAATCCGTCGTTCGGCGTGTTTTAGAGGGAGTCAGAACGGTCGGGGCACGCGTTGTCGCATTGCTTTTGCGTACCTTAGTTGAGACGTTGGTTACTGAAAATACCAACACATCAATTTGGATCGAACACACCGTTAAAAACTTTACATACAGAGATGGGGTCCAATCTGGACTGTCTCATCGGTGGTCGATCTGAAACATACCGGAGGTGAGGATGACTCCATCCGGATCCAAAGGGGCGGAAGGATGACGCTCGTTGATCCGGTATTGCCCGACGGATGCCCCCGGAAGTTGGCAGGGCATCGCCAGCGAGACCGTACCTTCAGCACCGCGTGAATTCATTGAAAGGGCTTGCCGTGCTCCCATTTTTCCGGTTCAATACGAGTCGATCCGAGTAGCATGCTCGACTCCGCCCTTTTCCGACCTATTCGTGTGAACGCACTACTCACTCTATGAATATCGCAATTATCGGGACCGGCTATGTCGGTCTTGTTTCTGGAACCTGTTTCGCTGAAATGGGCAACCAGGTAACCTGTGTAGACATCGACGAAGACAAGGTTGACATGCTTCGTAGCGGCAAACTGCCGATCTATGAGCCCGACCTGGAACACTATTTCGCCCGCAACCGGAAAGAAGAGCGGCTGTCTTTTACGACCGATTATGAGGATGCCGTTCTCGATGCGGAGGTGATTTTCCTCGCATTGCCGACCCCTCCTGGCGAAGACGGTTCCGCAGACCTGAGTTATGTTCTTCAGGCGGCCGGCACCATCGCCGATCTCCTGGTTGAGCAGGACGATCCCGGATACCGCATCATCGTCAACAAGAGCACGGTCCCGGTCGGAACGGCGGATCGCGTGTCGGAAACGATGGCCGACCGAGGTCTCACCACGGGTGAGCACTACGATGTGGTATCGAACCCGGAGTTTCTCCGCGAGGGCGCGGCTGTCGATGACTTCATGAAGCCGGACCGTGTCGTGATCGGTACGTCCAGCGAGAAGGCCGCAAACAAGATGACGCGACTGTACGAGCCGTTCGTCCGTCAGGGGAATCCGATCCTGGTCGTGGATGAGCGCTCGGCGGAGATGATCAAGTATACCGCCAACTCGATTCTGGCGACGCGCATCTCGTTCATGAATGAGATCGCCAACCTGTGCGAGCGCGTGGGAGCGGACGTAGACAAGGTCCGACTCGGCATCAGCAAGGATCATCGTATCGGGCGCCACTTCCTTTACGCAGGCATCGGCTTCGGCGGAAGCTGCTTCCCGAAAGATGTCCAGGCCCTTCATCGCACCGGCCGCCAGCACGGATACGACTTTCAGATTCTGGACTCCGTGCTGAGTGTGAACGATCAGCAGCGCGAGCTGATGGTTCACCGCCTCGATGAGTACTTCGACGGGGATCTCGAAGGCAAGAAGATCGCCATGTGGGGGCTCGCGTTCAAACCAAATACCGATGACGTACGTGAAGCGCCTTCCCACGTGATTATCGAGGGACTACTTGAGCGCGGGGCGGAGGTCACGGCGTTCGATCCGGAAGCGATCGAGACGACCAAAGTCAACTTTGGCGACAGCATTTCTTACGCCGAAGACATGTACGCGCCGCTCGAGAATGCGGATGCACTGGTCATTTGTACTGAGTGGCACGAATTCCGCCGCCCCGACCTCGCTCGGGTCCACGACACGCTTGGTACCCCGGTTGTCTTCGACGGTCGGAATCTTTACGACCCGTCGCGGATGGCAGAAATGGGCTTTGAATACTTCAGCATTGGACGGCCGCACGTGGCCCCACAGGAAGACGCTGAGGCAATTAAAGCCGCGCTGTCCGAGAACGGACAGGCATAACGGCCCGACGGCGCTCATCGCCGGGGATGAAGGTCTCCGGCGGTGGGTGCCGGGTTTTTCCCTTGCCCTCGCTCTACAACTGATTTCCTGAATATGCCTCGTACACTTATAACAGGAGGCGCCGGCTTCCTAGGGTCGCACCTCTGTGATCGGTTCATCGACGAGGGGCACGAGGTTATCTGTATGGATAACCTGATCACCGGCGATACCCAAAACATCGAGCATCTTTTCGAGCTCGGTAACGATCGGTTCCGTTTCGTTAAACACGACGTCACGGACTTCATCCACGTCGGTGGCGAGCTGGACTACGTTCTCCACTTTGCAAGTCCGGCCTCCCCAATCGACTATCTGGAACTCCCAATCCAGACGTTGAAGGTCGGAGCGCTCGGAACGCATAAGGCGCTCGGGCTCGCGAAAGCGAAAGACGCACGCCTTCTCCTTGCTTCGACGAGCGAGGTGTACGGCGATCCCGAAATTCATCCACAGAAAGAGGACTACTGGGGCAACGTGAATCCCATCGGGCCGCGCGGCGTCTATGACGAGGCGAAGCGGTTTGCCGAAGCAATGACGATGGCGTATCACCGGTACCACGGCGTCGAGACGCGCATCGTCCGGATCTTTAACACCTACGGTCCGCGGATGCGAATCGACGATGGCCGCGCCCTACCGACGTTTATGTCGCAGGCGTTGAACGGGGAGCCGCTCACCGTGTACGGCGATGGAAGCCAGACGCGAAGCTTTTGCTTCGTAGACGACCTGGTGGATGGTATTTTTCGCCTTCTGATGAGTGATGAATCCGATCCCGTCAATATTGGAAACCCTGACGAGATCACCATCAAAGAATTTGCCGAGGAGATCATCGAGCTTACAGGTTCCGATAGCTCGCTGACGTTTGAGCCGCTTCCGAAAGACGACCCACAGGTGCGTCAACCAGACATTACCCGCGCTCGGGAGGTTCTTGGATGGACACCCGCCGTGGACCGGAAAGATGGACTGAAACGGACCCTTGACTACTTCCGGAAGGAAATGGGGCTTGCCCCAGTGGAAGCTTAGAACGTCTAAGATCGTCTTTATTTGATGCGTCCAGTTTTCCAATCCTCGGTTCGATAGTGGCTTCGTTCGCGTTCTCGGTACGCGACGAACGGTCATCCGCTGAAGCGAGCCGATGATGGTGCGGACTCTTTGCTTTTCCTGAATACAACGACCCATGGTTTTTTCGAACGATACCTCGAAGCACCTAGCCTGGCTTGAGTCCGAGGCGGTTCACCTGATGCGTGAGGCTGCGGCCCAGTTTGAACGGCCCGTGCTCATGTTTTCGGGTGGAAAGGATTCCCTTTTGATGGTTCACCTCGCCCGAAAGGCGTTTCATCCCGGACCCATCCCGTTTCCGCTGCTCCACGTCGACACCGGGCACAACTTTCCGGAGACGATCCGCTTTCGCGATGACCTGGTCGACCGACTGGGAGTGGACTTGATCGTGCGAAGCGTGGAGGAGACGATTAAGAAAGGCCTTGCGAAGGAGGAGAAGGGAATTACTCCAAGCCGAAATAAGGCGCAGATTCCAACGCTCCTCGCCGCGATTCAAGAGCACAAGTTCGATGTTGCCCTCGGTGGTGCGCGTCGTGACGAAGAGAAGGCCCGCGCCAAAGAACGTTTCTTCTCCCACCGCGACCGGTTCGGTCAGTGGGACCCGAAGAACCAACGGCCCGAACTCTGGAACCTGTACAACGGTCGCAGCGAAAAGGGAGAGCACTTCCGTGCCTTTCCTCTGTCGAACTGGACGGAACTGGATGTCTGGCAGTACATCCTGCAGCAGGACCTGGAGATTCCGAGCCTCTACCTCGCGCATAAACGTGACGTGGTGGAGCGGGAAGGGGTCTTTCTTTCCAAGTCCCCCTACATCGAACTGCAGGAGGGCGAAGTCTACGTTGAAAAGATGGTTCGCTTCCGTACCATCGGCGATATGACGTGCACAGGTGCCGTGGAGTCGACGGCGACAACGCTTGAGGAAGTGGTTGAAGAGGTAGCGACTGCACAACGGGCCGAGCGTGGTGCACGCGCAGATGACAAGCGGTCTGAGGCCGCGATGGAGGACCGCAAACGGCAGGGATATTTCTAAATGCGAAGGCCGAAATTCTAAATTCGAATTGGGATGTTCGACTGCCGGACATAATCCGCGTCGCCCGTCTCCTTCGACTCTGTGCATCACACTTCGCCTTTCGCACTTCAAACTTCGCATTGACAGAATGGACGTTCTTCGATTTACCACCGCCGGCAGTGTTGACGACGGCAAGAGCACGCTCATTGGCCGGCTCATGTACGACACGCAGCAGATCTTTGAGGAGAAGCTGGAGGAAATCCAGCGAAACACGCAGCGGGAAGACGAAGATCTAGAGCTGGCGCTTCTGACGGATGGTCTCCGTGCCGAGCGTGAGCAGGGCATTACGATCGACGTCGCCTACCGCTACTTCGCGACGCCGAAGCGGAAGTTTATCATCGCGGACACGCCGGGCCATGAGCAGTACACGCGCAACATGGTGACCGGTGCATCCACGGCGGAGCTGGCCGTGGTGTTGATCGACGCGACCAATGGCGTACTGCAGCAGAGCCGGCGGCACGGCTTCATCGCCTCGCTCCTGCAGATCCCGCACATGATCGTGGCGGTGAACAAGATGGACCTCGTGGATTACGACGAGTCCGTCTTCCGCGAGATTGAGGAGGAGTATCGAGCATTCGCCGAGAAGCTCGATATGGACGACATCACGTTCATCCCGATTTCGGCGCTAAAAGGCGACAACGTCGTTGAATCGTCGGACAACACGCCGTGGTACAACGGAAGCACGCTGCTCCATAAGCTGGAGACCGTCAAGACGCAGAGCGACCGGAACCAGGTCGATTTCCGCTATCCGGTGCAGCACGTCATCCGGCCGAACCAGGACTTCCGTGGCTATGCGGGGCAGATTGCGTCGGGTAAAATTCGCCCGGGTGAAGAAGTCATCGTCCTCCCGTCCGAGCGGTCTACGTCGGTTGAGTCGATCGTCACGCTTGACGGCGATCAGGAAGAAGCCGGACCGGGCGAGTCCATCGTCATGACGCTGGAGGATGAGATTGACGTGAGCCGGGGCTCGATGATCGTTCGGGCGCGCAACCGTCCGGAGGTGACCCGTTCCATCGATGCCGATCTGTGTTGGATGGACGAAGAGGCGATGCGGACCGACCGTCCGTACATCATCCAGCATACGACGCGCCGTACGCAGGCGTACGTGTCCAAGGTGGTGTATCGCATGAACATCAACTCGCTCCACCGCGAGGAGGCCGATACCTTCCGCTTGAACGAACTCGGACGCGTCGAACTGGAAACGGCGGATCCGCTCTTCATCGATCCGTACAAGGTGAACCGCTCAACCGGCGCGTTCATCCTGATCGATCCCGACACGAATGCTACGGTTGGAGCTGGAATGATCCGTGGTGTAGCCGAGAACGTGGCGCCGTACGGAACGGAGTCCGAAACGGGCATGGAGCGAGCGACCTCGCCGAATGTCGTCTGGGAAGAGCTGAACGTCCCGCGCGAAGAGCGCGAGTCTCGCAATGGCCATAAGGCAGCCGTCATGTGGCTGACCGGTCTCTCCGGTTCCGGCAAATCGACCATTGCGAAGGAACTGGAGCGCCGCCTCTACGACCTCGGATGCCAGACCATGATGCTTGATGGCGACAATGTGCGCCACGGCCTCTCCGGCGATCTTGGCTTCTCCGCTCGCGACCGGAAGGAAAACATCCGGCGCGTTGGTGAGGTCGCACGCCTCTTCTTTGAGCAAGGCAATGTGACGCTGTGCACCTTCGTTTCGCCGTACCAGGAGGATCGGGACCGTGTCCGGGAATTGCTTCCCGACGACCGGTTCTTCGAAGTCCACGTCGACTGCGACATCGAGGTTTGCAAAGAGCGCGATCCGAAAGGCCTCTACGCCAAAGCCGAGAGCGGTGAGATCGCGAACTTTACGGGTGTGACGGCTCCGTACGAAGAGCCCGAATCGCCTGAGGTCGTGGTCCACAGCGACACGGATGATGTCGAAGCCTGCGTTGACCAGCTGGTTGAAGCGCTGAAGCAACGTGGCATCATCGAGTAAGCTTGTTTCCCGCAGTTGGGTGCAGCCCGGACCCGCTTTCGTAGCGGTCGTCCGGGCTGTGCTGTTTCCCCGCACCCTCTCCACGCATTGACTCTGTCTCGCATGTCTGAGCCCATCATCGTCACCGGCGGCGCCGGATTTATCGGTTCTGCCGTCGTTCGTCAGCTTATTCGCGATACGAATGCTGAAGTCGTTACGGTCGATCGGCTGACGTACGCTGGCCATCGTGCCAATCTCGGCCCGGTTCTGAACAGTCCGCGGCATACGCTCGTCGTGGAAGATATCGCGGATGCCGGAGCCATGAAGGATGTGTTCGAGGAATTTCAGCCGGGCGCGGTCATGCATCTGGCCGCGGAGTCGCACGTGGACCGATCGATCGATGGGCCGGCTGCGTTCATCGAGACGAACATTCTCGGGACGTACACGCTCCTCGAGGCTGCACGGCACCACTGGCGCTCGCTTGACGATGATGCCGCGGATGCCTTCCGTTTCCTCCACGTGTCGACCGACGAGGTGTACGGTGAACTCGGGGACGAGGGCGCGTTCCACGAAACGACGCCCTACGATCCCAGCTCGCCGTATTCTGCGAGTAAGGCCTCGGCCGACCATCTGGCCCGTGCGTGGCACCGAACGTACGGTTTGCCGGTCCTGGTAACGAACTGTTCGAATAACTACGGCCCGTATCAGTACCCGGAAAAGCTGATTCCGGTGATTCTGCTCAAAGCGCTCGCCGGCGATGCCATTCCCGTTTATGGTACCGGCGAAAATGTTCGGGACTGGTTGTACGTTGAAGATCACGCAACTGCGCTTCGCGCCGTCCTCGAAAAGGGGGAGCTGGGTGAGACGTACAACATCGGGGGACGCGCCGAACGCCAGAATATTGAAGTTGTCCACGCGGTCTGCGACGTTCTCGAAGAGCTACATCCCAGAAGCGGCGACGACTATCGGTCGCTCATTTCCTTCGTAGAAGACCGCCCGGGCCATGACTGGCGCTACGCGATCGATTGCTCTAAGATCGAGCGCGAGCTGGGCTGGACGCCGTCGACGACGTTCGAGGACGGCATCCGGCAGACAGTCAAATGGTATCTTGAGCACCTCGACTGGGTGGATGAAGTGCTAGATGGTTACGATCTGTCGAGGCTCGGGACGGATGCGTAGCTGCTCAGCGATCTGATTATACGTTCCGAATCGGTTTCTCAATGTTGACTTTTCCGTCAGAGTCAGGCCCCCTTCCGATAAGCGGTTAAGCCACGCTATATGAATTCGTCCACCGACTCAGAGCCGTCTTTATTTGACAACAAGAGTCTCAAGAAAGAGTCGGTAACGGGAGGACTTGTCAGCCTGGCTGGACAGGCGGGGATTTTCGTTTTGCGACTGGGGTCGCTCGCGGTTCTCGTTCGTCTCGTGGAGTCGGAAGGGTTTGGGCTTGTAGCGATGGCGATGACCGTGATCACGCTACTCACAGATCTTGGCCTAACGAAAGCAACAGTGCGGCGGTCGATAGACTTCTCATCGCTGTTTCGCATCGAGGTCATGTCTCATGCCGATGCGGTAGTGATAGCGGTTTCGGCCGCTGTGCTCGGATATAAGCTACCTCACGGCGTGGGCTCTTTTGCCCGGAGGCGTATCGTATTTGAAATGCGTTTCGGATCTTATCCGGTCAGGCGTGCAGCGATAGAACAGACTCATTTCGGATAGATGGAGTCGAAGTTTTCTGAAGCAACAACGATTCACACAAGGACCTTCCCGCGAGTGCTGACGTTCGCGATTTCGGTTTCATTTTCTGGTCTTCGGATTCTGCTCAAGTCATGTCATGACGGTCGAGGAAACTGCTCTTCCCGGTGTCCTGCACATTCAAACAGATGTGTACGAGGACGAACGCGGCGCATTTATGGAAACGTTTCATGCAGAGCGTTATGCCGAGGCGGGAATCGATGCAACGTTCGTTCAGGATAATGTCTCCCGCTCGGAAGAGGGCGTCCTCAGGGGCCTGCATCTGCAGAATCCACATCCACAGGGAAAACTCGTCTACGTGCTGCAGGGCACGGTGTACGACGTCGTCGTAGACGTGCGGCCCTCGTCGAACACCTTTGGGGAGTGGATGGGCACGACGCTCGACGCATGGTCCGGCCAGCTATACGTGCCGGAAGGGTTTGCTCATGGATTCGTCGTCACCGAGGGACCGGCTCTCTTCGCGTACAAGTGTACGGATGTTTATGACCCGAACGCAGAGCTTTCCGTGCTGTGGAACGACCCGGATCTTGACATCGAATGGCCGGTCGATACACCGATCGTGTCGGGGAAGGATGCCGCTGCTCCTCGCCTTCGTGATATTGACCCCGATCGGCTTATGTTAGCTGAGTCTGTTCAATAACGCACTCGAATCTGTCTCTCAAAGCAATTCACTTGCCCGTGGATGATCGTCCCATTTTGTTAATCGGTGCCGGTGGGCAGCTAGGACAGGCCCTCAAGTCGACTTTGGGCGAGCTCGGTATCGTCGTGACTGCAACCCGTGAGGACGCCGATCTCTCGGACCTTGACACGGTGCGCGCCCTGATCCGAGAGACAACGCCCCGCCTGCTCGTCAATGCCGCAGCCTACACGGCTGTTGATGACGCGGAGACCGACGCAGAGCGAGCGCGACTGGTCAATGCCATTGCGCCGGGTGTTATGGCAGAGGAAGCCGAGCGATGCGGCGCCGGCATGGTTCACTACTCGACGGATTACGTTTTTGACGGCACGCAGGACCGTCCTTATCGCGAAGACGACCCGACAAATCCGACCTCTGTGTACGGCCAGACGAAGCTCGAAGGAGAAGAGCGCGTCGCTGCGTCTGCGTCTACGCACTGGATTTTGCGCACCAGTTGGCTCTACGGTCCGAACGGAAGCAACTTTGTCCGAACCATGCTTCAACTCGGTACAGAGCGCGACCAGCTTCAGGTTGTAGATGACCAGATCGGGTGCCCGACATCGACGCTGTGGTTGGCCGATGCGACGCGAGACCTACTGCGTTTCGTAAATGAACACGAGGATCCGTCCGCGACAGCAGGCATCTACCATGCCGTGGCCCGAGGGCAGACGAGCTGGTACGGGTTTGCACAGGCCATTTTTCAGAACGCTGGGATGGAGGTGGACGTCGATCCGGTGGATACATCTGCCTTTCCTCGTCCTGCGCCACGCCCCGCATATTCCGTATTAGACACAGCGAAGCTGCGACAAACGTTCGGCATTATCCCACCGTCTTGGACCCGGCAGCTGGCCGACACAGCACCTCATCTCACGGTCGGCCGTTCGTCGGGTAGCTAAATGTACGTGGCCGTCTCGTGCGTCCTCGCGACTTTCATTCGTCATTGACGACATCTAAGCTGAATGTCACGTAAAGGAATTATTCTCGCTGGCGGTGCCGGTACTCGACTGAATCCTGCAACGCAGGCTGTCAGCAAGCAACTTTTGCCGGTGTACGACAAGCCAATGGTGTACTATCCGCTGTCGACGCTGATGCTCGCCGGAATTCGGGACGTGCTCGTCATCTCGACCCCGCGCGATACGTCTCGGTTCGAAGATCTGCTCGGGAGTGGTGAGCAATGGGGGATGAACCTGTCGTATGTCGTTCAGGACGAGCCTCGCGGGATTGCAGAAGCGTTTATTCTGGGAGAGTCGTTTATTGGTGATGATCCGGTGGCACTGATCCTGGGTGATAACGTATTTTACGGGAGCGGATTGCAACGCATGCTCGTCGAGGCCGGTCGTCGGAACGAGGGAGCAACGGTGTTTGCTTACTACGTAAAAAATCCTGAGCGCTACGGAGTTGTGGACTTCGACGACGAGGGACGTGCCATCAGCATCGAGGAGAAACCGGAGCATCCGGCGTCACATTATGCCGTGACCGGACTGTACTTCTACGACAACGAGGTGGTTGATATCGCCCGTTCACTTTCGCCGTCGGATCGTGGCGAGCTGGAAATCACGGACGTCAACGCCCGGTACCTATCTGAAGGGCGGTTGCATGTTCAAACCATGGGGCGTGGATTTGCGTGGCTCGACACGGGGACGCACGAGTCCCTTTTGCAGGCGTCTAATTTCGTTCAGACCATCGAAGCGCGGCAGGGGCTGAAAATCAGTTGCCCGGAAGAGATCGCGTGGAGGAAAGGGTGGATCGATACCGACGATTTAGAGCGTATCGGGCAGAGCATGTCCAACAACACCTACGGTCAGTATCTGATGGATCTCGCTGAGTAGATGAGGCTCATTCAAGCTGCTTTGAGCGACAGGGTAGGTCGAAAATTTGAGAAAGTTGAAAGGTGGTGGTACGAGTCGTTCGCTATTTTCCGTTACAAGACGTACCAAACATAGGCGTCAAACGTAAGAATTCTGCTTTTGCAGTCTTGACGGCCCGGTCTGGTCGTAATCCAAGCCGATACGTCCAGATACGTATCCTCATCGTTCACATCCTTCTGTGGTTTTCTGGCCTGTGTCGCTCAGGTTCGGTCTTGTCCACGCTAGCGTCCGCCGGTTGCGCTCAGGCTCAGCGTCCGTGCGTCCCGGATCCCCTGTATCGTTCCTCTGCCCGACTATGCTGATTCGTATCTCCATTGCCTTTTTTCTTGTGTGTGCTGTAGGATGGGCGTTCCCCTCGGGGGCTGTCGCTCAGCAGCAGCCGGTGCCGGAGGCCATACAGAGGGAGCTGGATCGTCGAAATATGACGGTTCAGGAGGCCCGAATGCGAGCTCAGCAACTTGGGATTGATCTGAATAATCCGCAGCAAGCGATTCGGAGGGCGCGTGAGCTCGGCATTCCCGAGTCGCAGATCCAGGCGATTATTCAGGCTGTACAACCTGAGGACCTACAGGAGCAGCCGCAGCTTGGCACGACGCGTGACACGTCGAAAGTGCCTGCTTACCCCGTGCTTGCGGGTACGCCGGAGATTACGCCCGATAGCATCGGCAAGGGCCAGCTGCCAAGGCAGATCGACGTGTCCGTCCCCCTCAGGAGTAGTGCACTCATCTCCACGGTCCGTCCGTTCTTCCTGACGGCGGGAGGCGATACGAGCGCCGTGGAAAACCGGATGCGTCGGAGTGGCTCTGTGCTCGACGGCGTGTGGGGAGGGACGGTCACTGTGCCGCGAGATTCCTCAGCTGGGACGTGGACGCTGTTCGTCGAAGCATCGACGATGGATACTACGGTTACGCTTTCGACTGGCCGCACGCTCACGATCTTTCCGAAGGGGCAACTGCCGAAGCAGGATTCGTTGGCTGCTGGAAGAGACTCGCTGGAGTACTTCGGTTACGACGCGTTCAACACCATCCCGCAGGCTTTTCTACCTTCCTCAAGAGGTCCTGTGGACCCGGGGTACGTCGTGGGTCCGAGCGATGAACTTCGTCTGACTGTTTGGGGAGGCGCCGAATTTCAGTATGAGTTGATGGTCGACGACCAGGGAAGAGTGACGGTGCCAAACGTTGGGCAGTTTACCGTCGCCGGCCGTCGGCTGGAAGACCTTCGTCGGGAGATGAAGATGTGGCTTTCTCGAAGCTATGCAGGCCTGACAAGTGATCCTCCGTCCGTATTCATGGATCTGACGGTTACGCGCGTTCAGCCAGTGAAGGCGTTCGTGCTGGGAGAAGTTGCACAGCCGGGTGGGTACACGTTGAGCGCATCTTCAACCGTGTTCAACGCGCTCTACAGTGTGGGCGGACCGAAACGAAGTGGATCGCTTCGTAACATCAAGGTGATCCGTGAAGGTGAGGTCATCGCCACGGTTGATCTGTATGATTACTTGCTGGAAGGGTATAGCACAGCGAACGTTACGCTGCAGAACAACGACTACGTGTTTGTCCCGCCGCGAGGCGAAACGGTCGCTATTACGGGCTCGGTTGAACGCCCCGCGTACTACGAGTTGAGTGAAGAGGAGACCTTCCGCGATCTTCTCGACTACTCCGGTGGACTGGAGGCGGAGGCCTACGTCAAGCGCTTTACCGTGAACCGGATCGTGCCGTACGACGAGCGCGAAGACCCGTCAGTGGCTCGCGAAGTGGTTGATTACGACCTGCAGGCGGCGCGTGAAGGACGGATCGACGTGCCGATGTCCGATGGGGACCGCGTACGCGTCTATAGCATCCGTGAGGCGGACGACCGTGTGATTGCGACACGAATTGATGCCGTCAAGGTCAGCGGGGCCGTCTTTCAGCCGGGTCGCTACGAACTCGGCACGGACGTTCGTACGGTTCGTGATCTGGTTGAGAATGCCGACGGTTTGACGGGCGATGCATATCTCGACCGTGCTTCCCTCGTCCGCGTTCAGGACAACCTGAAGTCTTCCGTGCAGTCCGTTAACCTTGCAGAGGCGATGGAGGACGTACCGACGGAGAACATCGTCCTGCAACCGGGTGATAGTTTGCACGTCGCGTCGATCCGCGAGATGGAGTCTGATCGATTCGTACGGATCAGCGGGCAGGTACGCAAGCCCGGCGATTACGTTTATCGGGACGACATGACAATTCGCGACCTTCTATTTCTTGGAGGAGGACTGGCGGACGACGAGTATTTGAAAGAGGTATTTCTCGGGCGTGCGGACCTGTATCGCGTATCCGACGACGGAAGCGAGGAACGTGTGATTCCGTTTCATCTCGGGGACGCCCTCGAGGGAGAAGGACTTGGAGCTATGGACCTCAAGCCTGAAGATGAGATCCGAATTTACCCTGCTCGCGTCACGCGTCTGGAAGACCGCTTCGTCCAGATCGAAGGCGCTATTAAAGAGCCCGGGGAGTATCCGTACCGAGACAATCTTACGTTGAAAGATGTCATTTTGCAGGCGAATGGGTTCGAAGAAGGGGCCTCGCTCCATGAAGTCGAGGTGACACGCATGGTTCGCGTGAAGGACGAGACGGGAGAGCGTGCTCGGACGATCCGAATCCCCTTGACCCGGTCAGCATCTTCTGTGGACGACGCGGAATTCGAGGTGCGAACACAAGCCGACACGGCACAGGTGCTCCGCCATGCGAGCGAATTCGAGTTGCAGCATCGCGATCGTGTGTTCGTCCGAACGGATCCCTCCTTTCAGCCGCAGGAAACGGTGATGGTTCGAGGGGAGGTGCGATACCCCGGGGAGTATACGTTACTTCGTGACAACGAGCGGTTGAGCAATATTTTGAAGCGGGCGGGAGGCGTTCTCTCTACGGGGTACCTTAGCGGCGGTCGTCTCATCCGCGGAAATGAACAAGTGATCGTGGAAATGGACGATGCCATTAACGGGGATGCGGATGATGACGTGATTCTCCAGCCTGATGATGAAATCGTGTTGCCTCCTCGTCCGAACACAATCACAATAAGAGGGAATGTCGCGAACGAAGGCCTCGTCCGTTTCGAGCCTGGTCGTCGCGTAGAATATTACCTCGAACGTGCTGGCGGATTACGTGACGATACAGAAGCCGTTTTCCTCACACAGGCGTCCGGAGCAACGTTCCGGGTTCGAACCGGTTGGTTCCGGCGAACGCCGCAGGTGGACGACGGTGCCATTATCCGGGTCGTGAAGGAGCCAGAGAAGAAGGAAAAAGAGCCCATTGACATTGGCAACACCATTCGAGACGTGACTGGAATTCTGTCCAGCGCCTTGACGATCATCGTGCTTGCATCGAGGGCATTCGACTAAACAGACATATATTAGCCGGCAGCTCATGCGTTTGTCCGATCCATCTGCAAAAATCTATATCGCCGGTCATCGCGGGATGGTCGGTTCGGCCGTGGGGGCCGCCCTAAAAAAGGCTGGCTATACCAACCTCATCGGGCGAACCAGCTCGGAGCTTGATCTTCGTGATCAGGCGGCCACGCGCGCATTCATGGCGGAGGAGCGCCCCGATGTTGTCGTGGTTGCTGCGGCGAAAGTCGGCGGAATACTTGCGAACGATACGTACCCGGCTGATTTCCTGTATGACAATCTCGCGATCGAGATGAACCTGATCGAGGCCGCCCATCGCGTGGGTGTCGATCGGTTGCTCTTCCTCGGCAGCACGTGCATTTATCCGAAGCACGCGCCTCAGCCGATGAAAGAGGAGCACCTTCTTACGGGAGAGCTCGAGCCCACGAACGAGTGGTACGCGATCGCGAAGATCTCCGGACACAAGCTCTGTGAGGCGTACCATCGTCAGCACGGCGATGACATGATCACGCTCATGCCAACCAATCTTTACGGGCCGGACGACAACTTCGATCTGGAGACGAGTCACGTTTTGCCGGCGCTCATCCGTAAGTTTCACGAGGCGCCGGATGCCGATGACATGGTTACGCTCTGGGGCACCGGAACGCCGCGCCGCGAGTTTCTCCATAGTCGAGACCTGGCAGACGCCGTACGTTTCGTGCTCGAAACACCAGAAAGCCAGCTACGCGATGTGGCTCCCGACGGCATGCTGAACATCGGCGTGGGGGAAGACATCTCGATCAATGAGCTGGCTGACGTGATCCGGGATGTCGTATCGAGTGAGGCAGACATTAAACACGACACGTCGAAGCCCGACGGAACGCCACGGAAGCTACTGGACGTCAGCCGGATGAGCGAGCTCGGATGGAACGCGAGCATCGGTTTGCGTGAAGGCATCCGTGACGTGTATGACTGGTATCTTGATCACGAAAAAGACATTGTACGCGTCTAACGCCGGTACATTGTCCGCGTTTGAACCCCTGCACTTTTGCTGCCTGATCGTCACACTTGATTTGTTTAGCTCCAGCTAGTCGAGTTCGTGGGAAGAAACGCATGAAGACTCACCGATGGAGACCGTAAACCGTCTTAAATCGCAACTTTGGAACATACCTTGAGTTGCGACGAGGAGGGCTCCTACTCCACGAAGTTAAAGGTTACCATTTCCGCACACGCACGTCGCTCCATGAGCAAGAAAGAAATCACCAGCAAGATTCCGGACAATCGACCCGCGGATCGGAAGCGAGCACTTATCACGGGTATCACCGGCCAGGACGGCTCCTATCTTGCCGAACTGCTGCTCGAGAAAGGGTATGAAGTTCATGGCATCAAGCGCCGGGCGAGCCAGTTTAACACGGATCGTGTCGATCATTTGTATCAGGACCCGCACAAGGAAGAGGTCCGGTTCTTCCTGCATTACGGCGACATGACGGATGCGACGAACCTCATTCGTATCGTACAGGAGACAAAGCCGCACGAAATCTACAACCTCGCGGCGCAGAGTCACGTGCAGGTGAGCTTCGACTCGCCGGAGTATACCGCTAACGTCGATGCGCTCGGGACGCTACGTCTGCTGGAGGCGATCCGCATTCTCGACATGGAAGAAGAGACGCGGTTTTACCAGGCATCTACGTCCGAACTGTACGGCAAAGTGCAGGAGACGCCGCAGAGCGAGACGACGCCGTTCTACCCGCGCAGCCCGTACGCCGCAGCGAAACTGTACGCGTACTGGATCACCGTGAACTACCGCGAAGCGTACGACATGTACGCGTGTAACGGCATCCTCTTCAACCACGAGAGCCCGCGCCGCGGCGAGACATTCGTGACGCGCAAGATCACCCGTGCCGTGGCTCGCATAAAGCTCGGCCAGCAAGAGAAAGTGTATCTGGGTAACCTGGACGCCAAGCGCGACTGGGGCCACGCAAAGGACTACGTGGAAGGCATGTGGCTGATGCTCCAGCAGGAGAAAGCGCGCGACCTCGTGCTGGCGACGGGGACGACAACCTCCGTCCGCGACTTCGTCGATATGGCCTTTCAGGCGGCGGAGATCAACGTGGTTTGGGAAGGAGAAGACCGCGACGAGAAGGGCTACGATGCCGAGACCGGCGAGTGCATTGTCGAGGTTGATCCGCGATACTACCGCCCGACAGAGGTAGATCTGCTGCTGGGGGACGCGGCGAAGGCTCGAGAGACGCTCGGCTGGGAGCCTCGATATGACCTCGAGGAGATGGCAGAGGAGATGGTTCAGTCCGATATGACGGGAGCCCAGAAAAAGGCTGCTGTCGAAAATGTGTAGCCGACGTGGAAGACGAAGCCTTTTTCTGCGTTCCGCCAAGAGCCGTGCCACCTTCCGAAGCTTGAAACTACGAGACCGATGAGTGAGCTTCCTTCCTCTGATCGTGCGATCCGTGCAGAGTCGCATGCTAATGCGTCGGATTCAGCCGAAGATGCTTCGTCGGAGGACGTGTCACTGCTGGATCTCCTGCTCGTTTTGGTCGAGAAGCGCTCATTAATCGTTCGCACGGCATTAGTTGCCGTACTCCTCGGAAGCACGTACGCATTTCTCGCATCAGACAGCTACGTCTCAACGGCAAAACTGAGCCGAGAGTCTGAGCAATCCGGAGGTGGTCTTTCGCAGCTCGGCGGGCTCGGCGCGCTCAGTGGAGGGCTCGGGATCAATCTGGGCACGCTCTCGGGGGGCGGCATGAACTCGGCGGCGTTTCAAGAGGTGTTGGAGAGCCGAGAGGTCCGTTTGTCAGTGGCGAGAGACACGTTCTGGTTTCCGGACGCACAAAAGAGGATGACATTTGTCGAATACGTCGACCAACCGGCGGGACTCCTTCAGCGCATCATTGACGCTGTGATGAGGGGCGACGATGCCGCTGATACGACAGGCACCAACGCTACTGCGGTCGATGGGGGGATCCGGAAAATGACGGAGCAAGAAGGAGATGCCGTGGAGATGATATCGCAGTTGATGTCGTCGTCCATTAATCAAGACTCCGGCTTGATGACAGTGTCTGTACAGGCGGGAGACCCAGTTCTATCGGCCGAAGTGGCATCTAGCTTTATCCGACATCTAACGGATCGTGTCCGCGAACTTCGGACCGCGAAGGTGCGTGAGCGAGTCGCGTTTGTGGAAAGCCGGTTTCAAGAGGTGGGGGCGGAGTTGAATGAGGCAGAAGACGACCTTGCTCAGTTCCTTGAGCAGAACCAGAACCCAACGACAGCCACGCTCAAGTTTCAAGAAGACCGGCTTCGCCGCCAGGTTAATTTCAAGCAGCAGCTTTATAGCGACCTGCGTGGACAACTCACGCAGGCGCGTTTGGACCTACAGCGCCAGCAACCGGTGGTCACAGTAGTGGAGAAACCGGTGCCCCCTCTCCAGAAGAGCGGCCCGAACCGCTTGCTTTTCATTATTCTAAGTGGAGTTGTCGGTGTATTGCTCGGATGCGGGATTGCCATCACACTCACACTTGTGCAAGTTTTTCGTCATGACAAGCATCAGCAGGAAAAGCTAGATCGCCTCTCCGAACTTTTGCTGCCCATCTCGCCATTTTCTGGTGCGTCTTCATCCACGGAAGAGCAGCGTACCGAGGAGCATTCCTGATGAGGAGTGAGATTCAGTCACCAATTCCTGTGCCTTCCATTTTATTGGCTGCCGATGTGCCTGAGCGAGCGACGCTCGATTAAAGAACGAGTGCTTAATTGTTTGAACCAGAACGAAAGCATCCTTCTCAAGGGGAGCGCCAGTAGCTTTATAGTCCAATCGTTTGGCGCGCTGCTTGCTCTGTTCCTCCAAGTGACACTCGCACGTGTTCTCGGTGTCGAAAGCTACGGGACATACACCTACGTCTGGGCATGGATAAACATCGCCGTCCTCGTGGGAACGTTTGGTTTCAAGACGGCATCAGTCAAGTTCATTGCACAGTACGAGTCGTTAGCGCAGTCGCGACGCCTGGCTCAATACCTTCGGTTTAGCCGACGCGTGATTCTCTTGGTTTCGGTCGGGACGGGTCTTACCGTCGTCGTCAGCGGGTACATTCTCGCGGGGAGTGACGATGAGTTGCTGTCTTCGCTCCTCGTCGCAGCGATACTTGTCCTAATTCTCACGCGCGTGAGAGTCGCCGCGGCAGAGCTACGAGGACTTCAGCACGTGGTACAAGCGCTGGTCCCGGAAAAAATATTGTATCCGCTCTGCTTCGCCGGACTGGTTTTACTGGCTTCTTGGCAAGGCATTGGTCTGGACGCACCTGCTGCGTTTGGCATAAACATCTGCGCATCACTGTTCGTTCTAGGTGTTCTTTTACAGCGGATCCGCACCGAGATGCCGACAGCGCTTCGTGGCGTCTCTCCCCGACCAGCGCTTGCGGCGCGAAAGAAACGGTGGATAGTCACCGCCCGTGATATGCTCATGATTGGCGGCTTCAACGTAATTCTGTTTCGTGCGGATGTGCTGATGATCGGAATGCTGATCAGCCCCACGGAGTCTGGCCTGTACAATGTGGCAAGTCGAATCGCCACAGTTCTCGTTTTTGTCTTATCGTCGGTCAACGCCATTATGGCCCCGTTGGCCTCGAAGCTGTACAGTCAAAAAAAATTCGACGAGTTACAGCGGGTTGTTGATCTCGCAGCTCGTGTATCGTTCGTCTTCTCCGGGATCGTCGCCGTTGCTATCTTTCTGGTTCGCTTCGAGCTTCTGGGGATATTTGGCGACGAGTTCCGCGCGTCCGCTTCGGCGTTGTGGCCGCTGCTTGTGGGGCAGGTCGTCAACTCGTTCTCAGGACCTGCGATCATGCTTCTAAATATGACCGACCGCCAAGGAGTCTCTGCTCGAATTCTCGGAGTGACGGCGATCATGAACGTTATTCTAAACTTCGGGTTCATTCAAATGGTCGGTTTTCAGGGAGCCGCCTTCGCCACCATGATCACTATGGTGTTGTGGAATGCAGTTGCCGTGTACTGCGTGCGGCGGGAGATCGACATTCGATCGACGGCGTTGCCCCGAGTTTAACACTACCGTGGAGCAGGGCGTGATACGACGGAGACAGATCAAGCGAATATCATACTGGCAATAAAAAAATGGAATCCATCCGTCCGGTATTCGTGTTCTCGCTGCCGAGGTCTGGATCGACGCTGCTGCAACGAGTTCTCAAAACACACAGCCGTATTGCGACGACACCAGAACCGTGGCTTCTTCTTCCGCTACTCAGCATGATGAGGGAAGGCGTGTTCGCCGATTACAACCACTCTGTCGCTCGGCGTGCCATTGCCGACTTTCAGCAACGGGTTGGTGGGGGCAAAGAAGGGTTTGATGAAGAGTTGCGAGCCTTTGTATTGCGGCTTTATAGAAGAGCGGCTGGGGAGAGTGCTACGTATTTCTTGGATAAGACTCCGCGGTACCATCTTATTGCCTCAGATATCCTTGACTTATTTCCGTCTTCACGCGCCGTGATTCTTTGGCGTAATCCACTCGCCATCATGGCCTCCATGATTGAGACATGGGGAAACAGTGAGTGGAACCTATACCGATATAACGTCGATTTCTATCGAGGGCTTCCAGCACTCGTAGATCTCGCGGCGGATGAGCGCTCCAACGTGTTTTCGGTTCGATATGAAGACCTCGTTACCCGGCAGGAAGAGACGTTGAAGCAGTTGTGCGACCATCTTGATGTGGCGTACGAAGAGCTAGACATGAGGCCGCCAAGCCTGAATGGGGTGGTGGGAGACCCCTCACAGGACCAATACGACTCAATTTCAGCAGCCTCCTTGGAAAAATGGAGGGCAGTGTTGACAAATCCGCTTCGGAAGAGACGCGCCCGATCATACTTGAACTGGCTTGGAAGCGAGCGGCTTCGCATCATGGGGTATTCGTACGAAGATCTTACCAGGGTGATAAACGACTCCCCTTTGACCTTGGAGTATTTGGGTGGAGATCTCATAGGGGCCCTCAAAAGCGTGGTATGGCCGTTTGGCGAATATGAGATATACAAGCACAAGCTGCAATCTTCGAATGATAGTATGATCCACCATGGATAAATCTACAGAGCAACACTCCGGTACGCTTCATCTGGTTGTTGCTATTACCTGCCATAATCGACGAGAGAAGACGACTGCCTGCCTGCGTCGCCTTTCGCAAATTGGACTTGACCTTGAGGATGCTGAAGCCGTCGATTTGGACGTAGTCCTCGTAGATGATAACAGCTCGGACGGGACTGCCGCAGCCGTGCGCAATGAGTTTCCGGATGTGGCGTTGCTCGAAGGAGACGGATCCCTTTTCTGGAATGGTGGCATGCGCATCGCGATGTCGCACGCAATAGACATGGATCCTGAATATATCCTCCTTCTGAATGACGACACGGAGTTGTTTGAGGATAGTGTTAAACGCCTGATCGAAGATCATCGTCGGATTAAGGAACGCCGGGGGTGCCCCATCGTGATCGTTGGATCCACCCGTGACCCGGATTCAGGCGAGTTGACCTACGGCGGGTGGCGGCGAACCGGAGGCATTAACCCGCTTCGCACCGCGATTGTCCATCCCACGGAGGAGCCAAAGATCTGCGATACATTCAATGCAAACTGCGCATTGATTAGCCGTGAGGTTCTCGACCGGGTGGGCAACCTGGATGCGGCTTACACCCACGGATTTGGCGATTACGATTACGGATTCCGGGTTCAGAAGCAGGGCGGCGAGGTGTGGGTCGGCTCAGGAGTTCACGGAGAGTGCGAACGGGACCATGGCCCTCGTCCATGGTTTGAGCCGAAATTGTCTTGGTGGGAGAGAATTTCTGCCCTTCGCGACGTAAAGGCAGAACCTCTCGGAGAGCGTCTTACGTATGCGCGCCGCCACGCTGGGGCCCGTTGGCCACTCTCATGGCTCTCGCCGTATATCCGGGTCTCTCTCTCGCACATCTTCCCAGACCGGTTTCGCCCGCCCGCAGGACCCGGCGAACGCTCGTCCGAGTCCTCTACACCGTGATACACAACCGTTCGCGACGATTGTCCATCAGCGCCTAACCGTTCCTTTATGGCAACAATCGTTCACCTAACGTCCGTCCACCGCCCGACCGACACCCGCGTATTTCGGAAGGAGTGTCGCACGATGGCGCGCGCCGGGCATGACGTCTATTTAATCGCACCGACAGGTCAGGACAAGATGAAAGACGGCGTCCAAATTCTTGCAGTCGACCCACCCCGGAATCGCTGGGTGCGGTTCACGTCAACCAGCACGTCTGTCACCCGTCGCGCCAGGCAAATACCTGCCGATGCCTACCATGTTCACGATCCTGAGCTGCTTCCGTGGTGCGCGGTTCAACTGCGAGACGCGCCCGTCGTGTACGACATGCATGAAGACATTGTCGCGCAGATTCACACCAAAGATTGGGTCCCCGACGCTGTGCGTTCGGCCTTGAGTACAATTGTGGGAATGAGCCTTCGTGTTTTCCTGAAAGACCGTCCGGTGATCTTTGCAGAGGCCTCCTATGCGGAGACGTATGACTGGCTTGATCATACCGTCACGGTGCAGAACATGCCTGTGGTCTCCGAACTGACAGATATCGATGAGCCGGAGTTTGACACGCCGATGCTCGGGTATATCGGCGGCGTTCGGAAGGATCGAGGGAGTGTCGTTACGCTCGAGGCTCTTCACCATCTCCAGAAACGTGGCTACAAGATCGGCTGGCAGTGCATCGGTCCTGCGACAGAGAGTCACCAGGCGGAGCTGGATCGAATACAGGCGGACCGGAACATCGGAGGCATCGATTTTCTCGGGTATCTTCCGCCGGAGGAGGGATGGTCACACATGTCCCGTTGCCACATCGGCATCGCTATGCTAGAGAAGACCCCGAACTTCGTTGGCTCCTATCCGACGAAGTTGTTTGAATATATGGCACTTGGGCTCCCGGTTCTTACGTCCGACATCCCGATGTATCGACGTGTGGTGGAGCAGGCAGACTGTGGCCTTGTCGCTGACCCGTTAAACCCTGAAGCTGTGGCAGAAGCGATCGCTTATATGTTGGACCACCCGAACGAGGCGCAGGCGATGGGAGAACGCGGGCGCCAGGCCGTCCAGGAACGGTACAGCTGGGAGCGAGAGGCCGATCGCCTTCTCGAATTTTACACCGACACGGTTTTGAGCTAAGGCATATCTCTTCTGTGGCAAACTTCGGCAACATAAATGTAGATCGGTGGCTAGTCGCGTTGCCGATCCTCATCCCTATCTTTGCACCACGAAGCGCTGTGTACTCATCCCCGTTCGTCGTTTACGGGACGATCGGGGCTGTAATAGGACTGGGCTTTGTCGCGGTTACCTCAGAAAAGCAGGGAATTGGGAAGCGCGTTCTCACGGTCTGGGGATGGCTTTTCGTGATCGCGCTTCTGACCGCCGTCTCACAGCTTTTAAACTCCGGAGGATTGGAACTGAGTGGGGTCACCCGTATTGCCAGGCCCTTCCTTTACATGGTCGTCATCGCCTACGGGTATAAGATCGGCGTTGCGAAAACAGATGACACCATCACCTTAAGTATACTCTGGGCAGCGTACGTTGTCCTGGCCGGGCAAATAATCGTTGGTGCGACGCAATTTCTCGGTATTCGCGTCTTTGACTTGATTTACACCTCATCGAAATCAAGCCCCTATTATGGACTGCTTCGGCTGTCTGGAACGCTTGCGAACCCGAACTTCTACGGCTGGGTGATGCTCCAGCTTGTGACCATCATAACGTTGCTCAACCGACGAGCGACTGCGTACCCGTTGGTGTTGATTGCGGCAGTGATGGCCGTTATGTCCGGATCCCGTACGGCGACGCTTATTCTACCGTTCGTTATCGTATTGACGCAATCGTTTCGGCGGAGCCCGCGCGTTAGAATCGTAAGGCTCATCGGTGTTGCGCTCCTTGTCGGTGTAATCTCGACGTCGTTATTTATAGCTGTTTCCCAGTACCTACCGTACGTGGGATCGATTCGGCAACTTTTCGTTACCGGTTCGCTTACAGCCATCGGTTCACTCAACGCCCGATTCATCCATTGGGAGATGGTCGCCGATATCTTCCGGCAGGGTGATATATGGACATGGCTGTTCGGGCTCAGTGACCGTTCCTTTACACAGACGTTGGATAACGACTATCTCTACGTCCTTTTCCGAAACGGAATCGTCGGTCTCCTATTCCATATATCATTTGCCATATATCTATTTCGACTATGCTACCAGCAGCGGAGAAATAAGATCGCCCAGATTTGCATCGTCTATATTCTCTCGGCACTGGTAATGGGAACCGTGGCGGAGACACTCGCCGGTTGGTTACTCCCCATTTGGCTTCTATATCTGATCGGGATCATGATCGGTCAGAATCAGCACCGAAGAACGGAGCATGCTCACATCACGTCGTCTGAATAGAATTTATTCACAGATGCCGTTCCGCGAAGCGGCTCATGTTGTGTGAAAGAATTACTGCTCTTTGCACGATCGTATGGTTACCCCTAGAAAACACAGTGGGTATTTGTCGGCTCTAATCATGTTGAGGCTGAACGACACCTATCGGGACACGGAGGTGCGTAATGTCCATCGTTGATTCACCCGCCTCAGTGGAAAAAGGGGCCTATGCTCCCGACTTTAGAAAGCCACTAGCGACCAATGGGCTCGTTCTAGGGGGCGAACAGGTGTTGTCCGTCATGTTAGTTTGCACTTTTTATTAGTCTGTGAACGTTCTGGTCACTGGGTCGTCTCTTCTTATTGGCATACATCTCGTACTGGAGTTACATCAACGTAGTGCGAGAGGGTTGGGATGGATCGCAAGGACCGATTTGAACACAGTCGACCGGGTTTGTTTGTAAACGAAATCCTAAATGGATCGTCCATCACAGAGGAAGGTATATGTGAAGCGGGCACTGTGTGCCATGTTGATAGGACGTGAAAGATCACGTGTTTTACAGCACGGTTGTTGTACATGGCACGGAGCCAGAGCCTAAATTGGAGTCTTCGCCGTAGTCTCTTGAGTTTCCATATACGGCCAAGAGGCAGAGCACGTGCAGCAGGCGTTCAGTAGTGATGTGCCAGACGCTCGGATCCTCATTCTTCACGTATCTTCGATCCACGTCCGCCTCCCACGATCGCGAACGATCGTTCATCGTGTGGTTGAGTCGATTTACAAGCCGCATTGCATGACGATTGCTTACGACAATGCTCGCAAACTGACGTTATTACGTCGATAATCGAATTTCTACATATCGGTTTGTGGTCGACTGGATGTTCCCGAGCATGCGGACTACATCTACGTCGACGGACCAATCATTTCAACGATCCGACGGATCAGTTCGGTTTACTACGAAATGTGTCGGACGCCACCGTTCTGGTCGCTTCCAGTCGGCATAGCAGAAACGGTTGCGACGATCTTCGACATTTCCTCGGACCTTACTAGGATTGCCTTTACCATCAGGGCGGCTCATATGCGGAAACTTTGTACATCTGCTGTTCTTGACCTCGTGGAGGTCCGAACGATCTGATTCTACGAGCCAGCGTCCAACGAGTGCGCTGGCCGTTCTAGCAGTACAACTTGTCCGATGCTTCGCCCGCACGCACATTGCGGTCGCGGTTGGCTGCCGCATGGCTTAGGCGCGGTAAATGCGGTAAATCACGACTCAGCATCTCGCCTCAATCTCTTCTGGAACCCGGTGTCCGACTCTACCATGCGCGTTCTCTTGCTTTCACAGTACTTTCCGCCAGAGACCGGTGGTACATCGAATCGGATGCTTTCCGTCGCGCAGGGATTTCAGCGAAACGGGCATGAGGTAGTGGTGGTCGCGGAAAAGCCGAATCACCCCGAAGGCATCATCCGACCGGAGTACCGTGGGGGGCTTTTCGAGGAACGAGAATACGAGGGCATCCCTGTGATCTACACATGGGTACGGGCCCGGCCGGAAAAGACCTTCATCAGTCGGATTTTATTCTACGTCTCGTTCATGATTACATCGGTTCTCGGAGCACTAAAGGCGCGGGGATCGTTCGATGTAGTGATCGCATCGTCGCCTCCGTTGTTCGTCGGGCTTTCCGGCTGGGCGGCGGCACGTCTCAAGGGCGCCCGCTTCGTATTCGATGTCCGTGACATCTGGCCCGAGGTTGCCGTTGCGATGGGGGAATTGACCAATCCGGTCATGATCCGCGTGGCTGAGGAGATCGAAGCGTTCATTTATAGCCAGGCAGACGGTATCACCGCCGTTACGGATAGCTTTTGTGAGCACATTTCGAGAGTAGTAGGTTCGGGGACCCCAACCCAGCGCGTAATGAATGGAACGGTTCCTGATGTATTTGATCGACCGGAGGCCAGAAAACCGATGCGTGAAGCGCTCGGCGTGGAAGACGATACGTTTGTGGTCGCGTATGCCGGTAACGTTGGTCTTGCGCAGGGACTTCCGCACATTATCAATGCAGCGGACCATCTCGCCGACCGAGACGATATCGAGATTCACATTGTTGGAAGCGGGCCCGTGAAGGAAGAGCTCGTCACGCTTGCACGAGAGAAAGAACGGGGCAACGTTCGCTTCTTCGACCGAGTCCCGCTGGAGGAGGCGGCTGCCCATATGGCCGCTTCTGATGCGCTCCTCGTTCCGCTCGGTGATAATCCCATTTACCGTCAGTTTATCCCATCTAAGCTATTCGATAGCATGGCGGCCGGTCGTCCGGTGTTGCTCTCTGTGGATGGAGAGGCCCGGGACCTGCTGGATGAGGCCAACGCTGGTCTGTCATACCCTGCAGAGAATGCTCATGCGCTCGCCGATGCGATTTGCGAACTTGCAGATGACCGGGAGCGGGCCAAAGACATGGGGCAGGCCGGCCGGCAGTTTTCTCGTTCCGAATGCACACGTAGAGAACAGGCAGATCGCCTTGTCAACTTCGTCGAGCAGATCGTTGCTGGATAAGTTCGTGTTCTCCTCCGTCTACAACTCTTTTCTCTGCTTCTCTATTCAGGCATGAAAATCATCAATGTCGTCGGCGCCCGCCCGAACTTCATGAAGGTGGCTCCGATCCATCGCGCACTTGAACGTCACGACACCCTGTCGTCGCTGATTGTCCACACCGGTCAGCACTACGACGAGGAGATGAGCGATATTTTCTTCGAACAGCTCGAAATGCCCAGGCCGGACCGCTATCTGGGAGTAGGAAGCGCCTCCCATGCTGTTCAAACGGCGCGTATCATGACGGCGTTCGAGGAGGTGGTGAAGGAGGTTCAGCCGGATTTGGTAAATGTCGTTGGCGATGTCAACTCGACCGTCGCCTGCAGTCTCGTGGCAACGAAGATGCACATTCCGGTCGCGCATGTCGAGGCCGGGCTTCGAAGCGGCGATCGGCGGATGCCAGAAGAGATCAACCGGATTGTCACGGACCGCATCGCGGATCTGCTGTTCGTTACCGAGCCGAGCGGTGTTGAAAACCTAAGGAGTGAAGGTGTAGAGGATGAGCGGATTGCCTTCGTGGGCAACGTGATGATCGACTCCCTGATGTCGTTTCGGGAAAAAGCTCGCGCCACTGGTATTGTCGAAGAACTCGACCTGGCCAGCGACGACTACGTACTGATGACCATGCATCGCCCGTCCAACGTGGATCACAGAGAGGGTGTCGAAACCTTACTTGAGCTCTTGCGCCTCCTCGCTGAGCATACCAGCGTCGTATTTCCGATGCACCCGCGTACTCGTAACCGATTCGAACAGTTCGGGCTCGACGACGAGCTTGATTCTATTGACCGGCTGGTCGTCCTACCGCCTCAGGGATATCTGCAGTTCTTGGCGCTGATGGAAGAGGCTTCGGTGGTGGTGACCGACTCGGGCGGCATTCAAGAAGAGACGACATTTCTGAAAGTGCCGTGCATTACCCTCCGCGAAAATACAGAGCGGCCCGTGACGATTGACGAGGGAACCAACGAGCTTATGGACATCGATCCTGCAGCTGTCGTCGATCGTGTCTTAGAGCGTCAAGACGAAGACACTCGCGGGAAGACGCCGCGCAACTGGGATGGCCAGGCCGCGGACCGGATCGTCAAACGTCTCTACGGCTTTCTCGCCAGCGAGTAACTCTTCGTTGTCCTCGTCTGCCTTCTGACACTCCGTTTCGATAACCACCTTTTTTATGCACTACCTCATTACGGGAGGCGCCGGCTTTATTGGTAGTCACCTTGCCGACGCACTTCTCGATGCCGATCACTCGGTTCTCGCTTACGACAACCTCTCGACGGGGCGACGGGGCAACATTGCCCATCTCGAACAAAACCCCCGCTTTTCTCTTGCTGTGGGCGACGTTCTGGATCGGTCTCGGCTCGATGAAGCAATCTCCAAGGCAGATGTTGTGATTCATCTGGCGGCTGCTGTGGGGGTGAAGCGCGTAATGGAGAAGCCGGTGGAGACGATCAAGACGAACGTCGGCGGTACGGAAACGGTACTGGAATTGGCTCACCAGCACGATAAGAAGATCGCTATTGCGTCGACCTCTGAAGTGTATGGCAAGGCGATGCAGAAAGACGAGGAACTCGACGCGCTCAGTGAGACGGATGATTGGACGCTCGGTACCACGTCAAAACGCCGCTGGGCCTACGCCTGCTCGAAAGCCATGGACGAGTTTCTGGCCAAGGCCTATGCAGACGAACACGGACTCGACGTGATCTCGCTCCGGTTCTTCAATACGGTTGGCCCGCGGCAGAGTGGCCGATACGGGATGGTCATCCCGAACTTCGTCCGTCAAGCTCTTGCAGGGGAAGACATTCGCGTGTTCGGCGATGGGAAGCAGACCCGTTGCTTTACGCACGTATTCGACGCTGTGGAGGCGGTGCAGCGGCTCCTTGCCTCCGATGACGACCTCCGCGGTGAGGTGTTTAACGTTGGTTCGCGCCACGAAATCTCGATTCGCAATCTGGCCGAACGTGTTCGTACACTCACCGACTCGGACTCGAACATCGTCTACGTTCCGTATGAAGAAGTCTACGGCGCTGGGTTTGAAGACATGCGACGTCGTACACCGGACGTGACCAAGCTGCGGGAGACGATTGACTTCATCCCAGGGCGACCGACAGACGAAATACTCCAGGACGTTATCGCAGCCGTACGTGAGGCGTGAAAATGGGTCACGGGGCTGGTTCATCCTGCGAGAAATTCCCAGCATTAATGTCGCTAATCCCGTAATTCCGCTTGGCTAGACATCCCGGGACGGAAGTTTTTATTTAGGGATGTTGTTACGGGGCGTAGTTTATGCGCGGCTACGTTGATGCACGTCGGCTTTCTTGTCGCCCCACTGGGTTCTGATCAGGCTTTACGTGTTCTAACGTTTGAAGCCGTCGACATTAACGATCCGGAGGATGCACGACGCCGCGGGGCCCATCATTTTAAGTCACTGTCTTCGAGTTCATTTTCTGCCGAGTTCAAAAACGTGGAATCATGAATCGTATTTATATGTTTTCGTGTGATTAAAAGATGAAAGGGTCAAGGTTTGCTTAAGAAAGGTGGGCTTTGGGTATCTAAGCATGCACTTTGGTTATACTAAATCACACCAGCCCGGGTGAGTATTGCCCGTTTCTCTTGTCTCAAGATCAAGAGCGAATCACAAACTTGTTTTCGTGGCATGATTAGCGCCGTTTTATCGTCTTAGCCTATGCTTGAGGTTTTAACAAACACATTCAAGGGTCCGCTACTGAGTGGGGCTATTGCGTTTGCTACCGTTGTAGCGTGTACGCCGCTCGTTATCTGGTTCGCCCGTACGTTGGGATGGGTCGCGCATCCGCGCGAGGACCGGTGGCATGAGTCGTCAACGGCGCTTATGGGCGGCATTGCCCTATATGTTGGTGCAACCGCAGCCGTCTTCGTAACGGCACCCGTAGCCGATGTATGGATTCTCTGGTGCGGAGCGACGTTGATGTTCGTTACCGGACTCATTGACGACATGTGGCAAATCCGGCCGGCGGCGAAGCTTGCTGCGCAGGTGCTCGCGACGAGTGTTCTTCTGTACGCTGGCTATTCCTTCGGCCAAGACTGGGCGTTCTGGTTGTCGTTGCCTCTCACACTCGTATGGGTGGTCGGGGTGACGAATGCGATCAACTTGCTGGACAATATGGATGGGCTGTCTGCGGGTATCGCGGGGATTGCTGCGGCTATCATGGTTATCTATGCTGCTATGGCGGGGAGTTCGCTCGCTATCACGATCGGTGCGCCGGTCGTTGGTGCTGCGCTGGGATTCCTGGTGTATAACTTTAAGCCGGCGAAAATCTTCATGGGGGACTGTGGGAGTCTCTTCCTCGGCTATGTTCTCGCCGCACTCGGACTCATTATCCAGGCCCAATCTGTGACGGCGGGTCCGGTCGCAGTGTCCCTCGTGCCGCTTGCTGTCCTGGCGGTTCCGATTTTTGACACAACTCTCGTAACGTTAGTCCGCAAGCTATCCGGACGACCGATCTCCCAGGGCGGACGCGACCACTCGTCACACCGGTTGGTATTCTTGGGTCTTTCTGAGCGTCACGCCGTCCTTATGTTGTACGGGCTTAGCTTGCTTTCCGGTATCGCAGCACTTACCGCTCTCTATGCAGGTGAGCGGCTGTTTTTTGCCTTGACTGCATTCGTTATTGTCGCACTGATCGTCCTGGGAATACAGCTTGGACGGGCCAACGTTTATGGTGACGTGTCGGGTGACGGTGCCCCACCACGTGGTGTTCGTCCGCTGCATGTGTTGCATCGTCTGATGGGGCACCATTGGAAAGCGCTGTTCGGTATCCTGGCCGATGCGGTCCTCGTTGGTGCAGTTTTCGTCGTTGCTCACTCGCTCCGTTTCGAATCTGGGGTACCGCCCGCACACGCGGATCGAATGGTTCAGGTGCTTCCGCTCGTGGTGAGCATCAAAATCGCGGTCTTTTATGCATTTGGCCTGTATCGAGGCATCTGGCGGTATGCCGGAACGCCCGAACTTCTACGTACCGGTTTCGCAACGCTTGCGGCGACGGCCGGTACAGGGGGCATGATCGCCCTCATGTTTGGGGCTGATCTCGTATCGCGCGGTGTTCTTGTTATTGACTGGATGATGGTAACCATCGCTGTAACCGGGGTCCGCTTTGGATTTCGTGGGCTACGTCAGTACCTTGCAGCAAAGCGAGCAGCGGGGGCGGCGACCCTTCTGTATGGTGCTGCGGGCGACGGAACTATGGCCGTACGCATGATCAGGCACAACGACCAATTCGACCTCCGCCCCGTCGGATTTGTCGACGACGATGCGTTGAAAATCGGACTGACCGTGCAGGGATTGCCGGTCCTCGGTGGGTTCGAAGACATAGAACAGATCTGCAAGAATCACGACATCAAAGTGCTTCTCATCACAGCCGACCTGCCGCCGTATCGCCTGAGAGAGGTGGTGGATATCATGGAACGTCTGAACGTGAGTTGTAAGAGGCTACACGTGGACTTTGAATCAGTTGACGTGCGTAGCACAGCCCCTGCTCGTCCGAATCTCCCTATATCCGCCTAGATCATGGGGCTGGTTGGTGTATACCAATCCGGGAACTGGCTACACCGTGGGGCTACTTCTCTCTTCGCTGCCACGGAACGTATTTGCACATAGCGTATTGTGAGCGTCCCCTTCTTTGGATGCTTCTGTAACAGAGTTGCGTCCAACAGTATCTCCTTCTACTTTCCGATTCTGCACGTCGTTAGCACAATGTCTTCGTCTCATTCTGCCTCATCTATGCACTCCAACGGATCTATACCCTCCGGTGAGTCTTCGGTCAATGGACTTTCTAACGATGAGTCCCGTCGTAAACCAGAATCCCTGTCTCCGGCAGCTTTGAATTTACTGGGGCAGATCGATAATGGCGAGGCAACCATCGGTGTTATCGGCCTTGGATACGTTGGGCTACCACTGGCTGTTGAATATGCATCTGCAGGCTTTAAGACTGTCGGTATCGACTTGGATGAAAGCCGCGTCGATCGACTCAACCGCGGTGATAACTACATCGATGATCTTGACGACGACCAGGTGCGAGGTCTGGTCGAAAGCGATCTCTTGTCCGCGTCAACGAACTTTGACGCGTGTGGAGACATCGACGTATTCTTTATCTGTGTGCCCACGCCCGTCACGGCGAGCAAAGACCCTGACACGGGATACATCGAATCGGCAACAGCTTCTATTGCAGAACATCTGCGTCCCGGCCAGCTCGTCATCCTGAAGAGCACAACCTACCCCGATACGACCGAAGGCATCGTCAAGCCCATCCTTGAAGAACAGGGAGATCCGCGAGGTCTTACGCTCGGCTCAGACTACTTTCTCGCGTTTAGCCCGGAGCGGATTGACCCAGGGAACGAGGAGTGGACGACGGCGAACACGCCTGTTGTTGTGGGGGGGACGACACCGACGTGCGGCCATGTGTCTCAGATTGCGCTCGAGGAGATCATCGAGCATGTCTATTCGGTTTCCAACCCGAAGGTTGCCGAAATGGAGAAGCTGCTGGAAAACATCTTCCGCTCCGTCAACATCGCGCTCGTGAACGAGTTGGCCCGCCTCTGTGATCGGATTGGCGGAATATCGATGTGGGAGGTCATTCAGGCGGCGGCAACGAAACCGTTCGGATTCATGCCGTTCTACCCGGGCCCCGGTCTCGGCGGCCATTGTATTCCGATTGATCCCCACTACCTCTCCTGGTTGGCGCGTAAATACGACTTCGAAACGAGCTTCATCACGCTATCCGCTCGTATTAACGAGAGCATGCCGTTTTACGTGGCCGAGGCCATAATCGGTGCTGTTGCAGATCAGCCGATTCGACTTCGTGACGCGAACATTCTCATTCTCGGAGTAGCATTTAAGGGCAATGTTGATGACACGCGTCACTCTCCAGCAGAGACAATCATAAAGCTGCTGGAAGAGAAAAACGTGGGCTCAATCCGGTTCGCCGATCCACATGTCGATGAGTACCACGTACGGTATCGAGACGGCTCGTCGCGAGCGATCGAAAAGGTCGAGTGCACGCCCGAAACCGTGGCCGAGCATGATGTCGTGGTAGTTGTAACGGACCATGATGCATTTGATGTAGAGATGATTGCGACATCAGCTCGCTCGATCGTGGATACGCGCAATATGCTCGCGGACATCACGGACCCGGATCTTCGTGAACGGATCCATCTCCTCGGAGGCGGAGACTCCACCATGACGGCGCTGGAGCCGATTGCAGACGACGCGTAATCAGACACCACCACGATCCGGGAAGTAGCCTCTATTGCTCGCATTGCGTATTTGACGGTTTCTCACCTTGCTGAGGCTGGCTTGACTCGGTGATACGGATCAAGCGTCCTTCCTTTTTCCCCTCTGACTTTTTGCCTAGCCATGACTTCTCTTCTTGCTCTCACGATTGTACAGCAGTCGGCGACATCGGCGTTCATCCCCGAAGCCACCGGCACGGGGCTCGAGTGGATGACGATAAGCGCCGTGATCGTACCGATGATTCTGCTCGTGGCTCTTCTCTATGCCGGCACCCAATCCACGGTGCGCTAACCGGAGACCCTATTGGGTCGCTCATGATGTCTGCAGCGGTGCCGTTTCTGGGCATCGTTCCCGAGAGACCACGACGAGCAACAAAAAAGCGCCCGTGCTCTGATAGAGAGCGCGGGCGCTTTCGTTTGTCTACACCGGCAGAGCGTTAGCGAGCCGGCGGGTATTGCTCAGGTAAAGCGTTACTCACACTCGTTTTCGAGATAGTGCTCTGAGCGGGCTTTGTAGTCACCGAACGCTGCCTGTTCAAACTCAGCGCAGGCCGCTTCCTTGTTGCCGTTCTTGAGTTGCGACTCGGCGATCACGAAGTGAAACTTCGCAGCCGAGGTTCGGCTACCGCGATGCATCTCGAGGCCCTGCTGTGCGGTGGCAATTGCCTCCTGGGCGTTGCCGTTTGCATACTGCGCAGTCGCGCGGTAGAACAAAGACTTCGCGCTGGGGTCCACGTAGTTGCGCATCTCGTCAAGTGCTGCCAGCGCTTCCTGTGCGGCCCTTGGACCAGGATTTTGCACGTTCAGCGCCTTCGATGCGCGGGAGACGAACTCTTGGCGGATACGCTCGCGAGCCGTGTTGGCCGTACGGCGATCGCCATTCTCCTCAGCAACCGAAATGGCTTTCTGAAGCGTCTGGATCGCTTCCGTCGTTTTACCTTCCTGGTTGATTTGAGCGAGGCCCATACCGTAAAGCATGTAGGCGTCGTCGGGAGCATATTCTGCACCTTTCCTAAAGTGCATCTGCGCCTCTTCATAGTTCTTGTCCTTGAGCGCCTTGTTGCCCCATTGCTTCGGTAGCGCCACCATCTTCTGCTTGATTTGAGAAGCAGCGCCGGACTGTTCGGCTTCGTTGGCGAGTTGGAGCGACTGTTCAAGTTTTGGGTACGCCTCTTGAGCGTTGCCTTGCTTGGCCGCCTGCATCGCCGCCGCATATGTCTTCTTTAATTCCTCGACTTTCGCCTGGCTTCCGTCCTGAGCCAGGACGGGGGTTGCCACAAGGGCAAGAGCGAGAGCGAGGACCGGAACGAGTACACGGCGACTCAGGCTCCGTGCGATATGTCGAACATTCACGTTCATAGGTGGGATGGCGCTGGGAGTAAATACAATGATAATCAGGGTGATGGGTCGCAGGCGTGGCAGCGCTGCAAGGAGACCCTGATTCGTAGCGATTAAGTCACGTCGGGGTTCCGGAACCAAGAGGGTGTAAGCCCCTGGAGTGGATCCGACGGTAAGAACGGTTGAAGGTTGACGAATCGTACATCGTCGCCTTCGTCCGGATCAAGCCCCCGGTCCAATTTGAACCGGGGGGATCCAGAGAATCATATGGGATGGAGCGCGAGGTGGCGACTCGGTTAAGGCACCACAGAGGGGCCTGCGATAACACCACTTGTATCCATCCGTCTATCGGAATCTACTAGTTACCCGCGTCTCGTTTGACTTCCTCGCGGTATTCTTCGCTCGCGAAGATAGCAACCTCCACACGGCGGTTTTGCTGACGGCCGGCTTCCGTATCGTTCGTTGCAACGGGCTCGGTCTCACCGCGACCTTCAGTGCGCAGGCGATCAGCAGAGATTCCTTGATTGATCAGGAAGTCCGCTGCGGATTCTGCACGCCGCTCGGAAAGACCCATGTTGTAATCTGCCGAGCCTTTCGAATCGGTGTGACCGACCACGAGAATCTCCGTCTCAGGGTAGTCCTGCATGCTGCTTGCGAAGTCGCGAAGGTCTTGGCGCGCGCCACTACGTAAGGCGGAAGAGTCAAAGTCGAAGAGAAGACCGCTATCAAACGTTACGACGATACCCTCTCCGATCCGTTCAACGTCTGCGTTGGCAAGTTCCTGTTCGAGTTCTTCGGCCTTTTTGTCCATACGCTGACCGATAATTGCACCGGCAGCGCCTCCAACGACGGCACCGATGATGGCGCCCTCGGCTGTTCCACCAACGGCTTTACCGACGGCTGCACCAGCGGCACCACCCGCTCCCGAACCGATGATAGCACCCTTTTCCGTGTTGCTCAGGCTTTTGCACCCGGTCATGGTGACCAGGGCGAGTGCCAGAACGAGAATAGCGGAAAGGGGCGTTCGTTTCAGTCGTTGCATAATGCTGTGCAGAATAATGAATAAGTCTGGGTGAGACCGAAGCATTCGTTGTGTCAACCGAACTTCGGCTATTGCTAGATAGCCTTACGTATGTAGAAGATCCATCTGTTCGCTGCGAAGAGGATCGGTACATTTCCGCCGTATACGCCCGTGTGCGGTCTTCATCCTACACGGTACCTACGCTGCACCCGTGCTCACATCTGAATGAGTCGCGTCGAGCGAATCGCGCCGAACTTATGATCCCGGAAACTTCGGTAATCTTACTGCACCCCTCCATTTTACAACGCACGTGCCAACGTTTGGCTGTCGGAGCACGCAGTACCGTTGCGGTAAGTCTAATTACCATCAGGATCATTCTGAAATCGGCCGGGAGCGGACTCTGGAGGGGTTGCTGGGCGATACTCGACACTTTTATCATCGTGTGAATGCTGGCTTAGCCGTGACTTGTACCCGAAGATATGCTTGACAGTTTGGCGGGAACGTATACTCTGGCAGACACAGCCGTCAGAAAACTGTCTACTGAGACATACGCCGGCGGAAGGATACACACAGGGATCACGTTTCCCGTTGGCATTCGTGCGGTCACCCGGCGTATTCTGTACGGCAATCCGGTTGTGGCCCAGCAAGTGGCTCGCACCGGCCCGATTGCAACGGCAGCAACTCACGATCCTCACTCCTACCACCCAATCCTATGAAGCTGATCGTTCCAATGGCCGGTCGTGGCACTCGCGTTCGGCCGCACTCGCATGTTACGCCCAAACCGCTTCTCACGGTAAAGGGCCGCACGATCGTCGAACGGATCGTCGACACGTTCTCTCGTGTCCTACCCGAGGTGCCAGACGAAGGCGTTTTCGTGCTCGGACCGGACTTCGGTCAGGACATACGAGATCAGTTGACGCAGATCTGCGAGGCGCGTGATATGACGGCTGAGTTTGCCGTGCAGGAGAGCGCCGAAGGGACGGCACACGCGGTCGGATGTGCGGGTGAACATCTCAAGGGAGAGGGAATCGTCGTATTCGCCGATACGCTCTTCCGCATTGACGACGACGTCGACCTGGGCGATTCAGATGTGGTCGTTTGGGTCAAGCACGTCGATGATCCGAGTCGCTTTGGTGTCGCGGTTCGCGGAGAGGGAGGGGACCGGGTTACGCGTCTGGTGGAAAAACCCGATGAGCCGATCTCGAACGAAGCCATCATCGGGATCTACTACGTCAAGCAGCTCGCGGATCTGCAGACCGAGATCCGGTACCTGATCGACAACGAGATTCGGGGCAAAGGTGGGGAGTTGCAGTTGACCGATGCTTTCGATCGCATGCTCCAGAATGGAAAACGCTTTACGACGGAGGGGGTCGACGCATGGATGGACTGCGGAACGATTCCCGCACTGCTGGAAACGACGAAGCGGATTCTCCACCAGGAGGAAGGCGACCTCCATCAGGGAACCGTGAAAGACAGCATCATTCACGACCCGGTATACATTGGACCTGGGGCAACGATCGACGGCGCGGTCGTTGGACCGAACGTATCGGTGGAAGCAGGCGCGACAGTCCGGGATGCCGTGGTGCGCGATAGCATCGTGTATCCCAATGCTCACGTCGAGGTGAGCGTGTTGTCAGACTCGATTGTTGGACGTCACGCCGTCGTCGAGGCGATGACCGGCACAGTGAATATCGGTGACCATTCTGAGGTTACCGGCTGAGTCTTGAAGACATTGTAGCATGGGAACGACCCGAATCGGCGTGTACGACCACGCTGCGTCGGGTCGTTTTATTTTGCTCGGAATCTGGCGTTTTGAGACGAACACCGTGTGTGTTTCCCGACCACATCCACCTGTGGCGGAGCAAGCAGACCGGCAGATCGTTCGTATGCAGCAGAATTTGATCCTTCTACGAACACGAATCGCTTTTTTAGCGCCGTTCCCCGATGGAAACCTATCCAGCTTCGATTGAAGAGAAGCTTGGCTTCGACATTCTTCGTCAGCGCCTGTCCGACAGAATGATGAGTCCTCTCGGGCAGGAACGGCTTGACCGCATGCAGCCGGCCAGAACAATGGGCTGGCTCGAAGATGAACTCGTGCGCGTTGAGGAGCTGCAGGCGGCGTTTCAGTACGACGAAAACGTTCCGCTGAATCACATCTTCGACCTTCGCCAGGTGATGAAGCGGGCAGCGCCGGAAGATGCGTATGTCGACCCGGAAGATTTGCGGCGCGTGCGTCTGGTCCTCATTACGCTCCGACGCTTGAAATCGTACTTCGACCGACGCCGCTCCGATTATCCGAGTCTGGCGTCTGCGGTGGAGCGAATCACTCCGCTCAAGGATGTCGAGACGCATATCAGCACGGTCATTGCCGAGGAGGGAGGGGTCCGCGACGATGCGTCGGAGGAGTTGGGACGACTGCGGCGTCAGATTAAGAAGCGACGCAACGAGCTCCGGGGGGCTTTAGATAGCGCCCTGCGCGAAGCGATGAATCAGGGCTGGGCGACGGAAGAGCAGGCGACGATCCGCGGGGGGCGGATGGTGATCCCCGTCCGGGCGGAGGCGAAGCGAAAGGTGGACGGCTTCATTCACGACACCTCCGCGACGGGGCAGACGGTGTACATCGAGCCGTCGGCCTGTATGCGGCTCAACAATGAGGTGAATGAGCTCAAGAGTGACGAGCGGCGAGAAGTGCAGCGGATTCTACGCAAGGTGACGTCTCATCTCAGTCGTCATAGTCAGGAGATGCGACACAACCTGAAAGCACTCGCGCAGTTCGACTTGCTTCAGGCGAAAGCAGGTCTGGCAAATCACCTCGAAGCGGTTGTCCCGAAATTGAATGATGACGGGATTATCGATGTGAAAGACGGTCGCAATCCGGTCCTTCAGCTTCACTTTGAAGCGGAGAAAAAAGGTCAGGGAGCGTCAAATCCCGTTGTGGCGGATGATGAAGACGGACCGAGGGAGGTTGTGCCGCTCGACTTGCGTCTCGGCGATGAATTCAACACGCTGGTGATTACAGGGCCCAATGCCGGCGGTAAGACTGTCGCAATGAAAACGGTCGGTCTGCTGTCGTTGATGCTGGCGTATGGCATGCCGATTCCCGTAGCGCCGCACTCCCGCTTCTCGCTCTTCCACCAGCTGATGGTGGACATCGGCGATGAGCAGTCGATTGAAGAAGACCTTTCAACGTTCAGTTCGCACGTGTCGAACCTCAGGCACATGCTGAAGAACGCAGGTTCGAATACGCTCGTCCTGATCGATGAGGCCGGTACGGGGACGGACCCAGACGAGGGGGGCGCGCTCGCTCAAGCCGTGCTCGAACACCTCACGTCTGTGGAAGCGAGTACCATCGTGACGACGCACCACGGCACCCTCAAGGTATATGCCCATGAGGCCGACCGCGTAGAAAACGGGTCGATGGAGTTCGATCAAAATACCCTGCGTCCGACGTATCGATATCAGCAGGGGGTACCCGGTTCATCGTATGCCTTCGAGATTGCCCAGCGAATGGGGCTTGAGACACGGGTTCTCGATCGTGCTCGTGACCTTGCCGGTGAGCAGAAGACGGCAATGGAAAACCTGATCACGACGTTCGAGCGACGGAATCAGGAGCTCGAAGAAACGCTCGACAAGGCCAAGTCGGAGAAGCGAAACGCCGAAAAAGAGAAAGAGCGTTTCGAGCAGAAATGGCGCAAAATCGAGAAGGAGCGCGACTCGTTTCGGCAGCAGGCACTTGAAGAAGCGGAGCGGATTGTTCAAGACGCGAATGCTCGGATAGAGCAGACGATCAAGGAGATCAAAGAGTCGGAGGCCGAACGCGAGGCTACGAAGGACGCCCGCGAGAAACTTGAAGCCTACAAGAAGGACCTGCGAGAGGATGTTGACGAAGCTCGCGGCGCGAGCGAAAAACCTTCGGAGAAACCATCCAAGAGTGATCGGTCCAGTGCCACCCGCCCGACATCCGGAGATGGCGCGTCACGTTCTTCCACCCCGAAGGAAAAAGGCGGTCCGATTCGGGAGGGCGATCGCGTCGTGCTCGACAACGGCTCGACGACGATGGATGTCCAGGAGGTTGAGGATGATGAAGCGGTTGTTGTCATGGGAGCGATGCACATGCGAGTGGACCTCGACCGGCTTACGAAAGTCGGCGGTCCGCGGAAGGAGCCTGAAACAGGGTACGGGGCCGACATTTCGATGACGGCCCTTGAGGCAAGCCCGACGATCGACGTCCGAGGCGAACGCGTGGAGCAGGCGCGTCAGCGGATTCAACACTTTATCGATGACGCTATTGCAGCTGGACTCAATACCGTCGAGATCCTCCACGGAAAAGGTACAGGAGCACTCCGGCAGGCAATTCACGACGATCTGCGTTCCCGCTCCGACGTGAAGGACGTTCGCAAAGCTCCGATCGAACAGGGCGGGGCAGGCGTCACGCTGGCGGATCTGGCGTAGCACGGCTGGCGGGCCACACGCGCATACGAATTACCGGGCTCGATGCGGCACGTCCTCCCCGTCAAAATAGGCGAGTAGTGACTCGACGCACATCTGACCCATGCGGATGCGAGCCTCGACCGTTGCGCTGGCGAGATGGGGAGCGAGCACGACGCGGTCGTGATTCATGAGGCCCGGGTGGACATCGGGTTCTTCCTCAAATACATCGAGGCCGGCACCAGCGATCATGCCGGCATCTAGCGCTTCGACGAGATCAGCCTCTTTGATCACCGGCCCGCGTGCCGTGTTAATCAGAAGAGCTTCTGGTCTCATCATATTCAGCGCCTCCAAGTCGAGAAGGTGATGGCTGTCTTCATTGTGCGGACAGTGAAGTGAGACCACATCGCTCGATGTAAGAACGGTTTCGAGAGAAGCGGGCGTTGCCCCGGATTCACGGATCACCGTAGGGTTGGCAGGCGATCGGTTATAAAAGATGACGTCCATGCCGAAGCCCAATGCCCGGCGGGCGACCGCCGCCCCAATTCTCCCGAGACCAATGATCCCGAGCGTTTTGCCAGCGAGTTCCATGCCCAGAATCGTTCTCGTTTCCCACCGCTCGAAGTGACCCTCTCGTACGAATGCGTCCGCTTCCAGAACGCGGCGTCCAACAGCAAGAAGCAGCGCCCACGTAAAATCAGCTGTCGCGTCCGTGAGTACACCCGGTGTGTGTGTTACTGTGATGTCGGCTTCTGCGGCGGCATTGAGGTCTACGTTGTCAAGTCCTACCCCATACTGGGCGATCACCTCAAGGCCAGGGCAGCCGGCGACAACATCAGCGGTGATGGGGTCGGCAACCGTTGTTATTATGGCACGTGCGTCTCCAATACGATCGATCAACGACTGCTCGCTGAGTCCATCGCCAGACGGTGGTGAGCCGACGGTAACATCGTGATGCGAAGCGAGGCCTTCGAGTGCACCGTCGACGAGAGGACGAGTAACGACAATTTGGGCCATGACAGAAGTGGGAGAGGCGTGGATGGGAGGACGAAATTGATCCGCGTTCGTTTACTATAGAGCGGGCGGCGGGTTTGAATGTCAAAGCGGCGAGGTAAAGGCCGATGCTTAGCTACCGGACACTTTCACTGGTACCCACGTCACTTCCACATTCCCCGGCGCGGCTGCGCCGACATGGACGGGAGTATGTGGGTATGGGAGTGTGAGAGTGCGTCATTTCTCGACGATAACGCCTCGTTTCCGAGACGTGTGGGGCTGACGCGGTCCGTTTCTCGAAGTCGCACGGAACCATTCCGTGGTGGAACCAAACTGTCCGGTACCTAGGGCCGATGCTTGAGCTGTTTCCCGTACGCGCCGATGTTTGTTGTCGCTGGGACCGAAGCAGGCGTCCAACAGGGTGGACACGGGTCGTATACGATAGTGGACGGTCCAGGGGACGACCGTTCGTAACGAGCTCAAAAAGCTGATGGCCCTACTTTTGTGTAATGGTTAAACGAGCCGTATCCTCTTCTTCCACGTCATTCTTTTTCTCTTTCGGACCACCCTCACTGTATGCGTTTCCTCAAAGTGATGGTCTGCATGCTGGTTTTTGCTGCAATGGGGAGTACGGTGGCGAGTGCCCAGGAGGCAGATACGTCATCTGAATCTGCTGACAGCACGTCCGGCGTACCAGAACAGGTGATAACTCGAGTCTCGAACTCGTTTCAAAACGGAGATGCTGATCTGCTTCTCGAACAGACCGCAGACCGAATCGAGGTCAGCTTGCCAGGAACGAGGGCATATTATAGCCGGTCGCAGGCTATGTACGTTCTACGAGCATTTTTTCAGGAGCATGACCCCACTCGCTTCGAGATCGAGGACGTGTCGAAGGCTGGTGCAAGTTATTTTGTGACCGGTCGGTTCTGGTATTCACGGAGTGAGCAGCCGATGCATGTCTACACTCGGTTTGTAAGCCGCAGTGGCCACAAGCTGTACGAGATCCGCGTTGAGCCGCTCCGGTAGCTGTCGGTCTGCGCCTGTTCGCGCAAACGCTCTGCGACTCTTGCCTCCATCATGCGCTCTCGTTTTTCCCGGTTCTGGCGACGATATGGCCTCTTCTTCGGTGTTGGCCTGGCGCTCATCGTTGCCCTTGCCTTGACATGGCAACTTCGTCGGGTTACGGAAGCAACCGTACGCACGTCCGAATCGCAGTGGCAAGAGCGAATTGCCACCGAGGCGCTCGCCACGATCGAAGAAGACTTCGAGCAACGGCACAGCCGGCTTGTTCGACGTGCTCGTTCGATGGCGCGAGATTCGACGGTCATTCGGGCATTGTCCGCATGGAACGTCGCCGGTGAACGCCCAACCCGTCTGCTACGCCGGGTGAGTTCGCTTCGTTTAGAGGAGCGCACGGGCGTCGAGGTTCGATCCGCGTCCGGAGCTCTTCTTGCCTGGCAGGGGGCATCGATTCCGGCGCGTGAATCCATCGCGTTCTCGACGCCATCACGGATCGTTTCGCCTCGGACGACGATAGCAACCGACAGTGACGTGCGGCGGGCCCTTGCCGTTTGGTGGCCGGTGGAGCACGAGGGGCTCGTTATAGGTGCCGTTCGTGCGGTCGAGCTCATCCAGTTTCATCCGCCCGTTCAAAACCGATACATTGAGACGTTTGACCTCGAGTCGCAGTGGCGGACACTCACGGACGAAGCGATCGAGATTACGTACGGCGATCTCGCAACAGCCCGGACGGACACGTCGAACCGTGCACAGCACACTCTGAAAGGTGTGAGTGGAGAGTCCCTGGCTGTGGTGACGGTCCGGCCTCCGTCGGGGGATCGCCTCATCGAAGTCCAGACAGCGATTTTCGATGACCTGATTGTGCTGTGGATTTGCCTCCTGGTGTTTTGCTCGGTCGCAGGATGTTGGGTAGCGTATCAGGCACAAGGGAGGTCAACGGAGAACGCAGATGGTGATCGAGCCGCGCTACGTCTTCTGTGGTTTTTCCTGGCTGCAGTCGGATGGGTCGGTTTGCGGTACGTGATGGTTGATTTGGATGTGCCGGGGCGGTGGATGGAAATGTCATCGCGACTGGCGGCGTTGTTCGATCCGACGCATCTAGCCTCTACTCTTGGATGGGGCGCTCTGCAGTCAACCGGCGATCTTCTCGTCACCGCTATCTTCGCGATCGTAAGTGCGACAGCTTTTCTTCACCTCGCATCCCGAACGCGTCCCGAGACCGATTCACTCGCAGAGCTTGCCGAACGTCTCAGCGAAACCGAATCGGATGACCCGCGACCGCTACGTTTCTTTCTGACGATCGCTGCGGCTACCGGTCTGATCATGGGCCTTGTGGTGATGCTCTCGAACGTTGTCCGGCGGGCGGTCCTCGATAGCACACTCGATTATTTCTCGCGGACGGGGGTCCTTCCAGAGCCGCTTGTGATGATCGTGCTCTGCTCGCTTTTTCTGCTCGCCGTATCCGCCGTTCTCGCGGGGACAGCCGTCGCTTGGATGGCGACTCGTGTGGCAATTGAGCATCGGCCCTCGCGTTGGCCCCGTGGGTTGACGATCATCGGCATCACCTTCGTCGTTACGGGCGTAATTGCCGGGTTTTATGTACTTCCGGTTGCCAGTCCGGCCGTGCCGATTCCCGTTGTGATGACATTTGCGGGGATTGTCCTGGTTGCCGCAACGCTGGGAGTTCTCTGGCCGCACGGTGGAGTCGGGCAGCTCACGTTGAGAGGGCTTCTTCCGTCCGTTCTGGCGCTCACGTTGTTGCTGTACCCCATGCTATATATGGGCATGGATACGCAGCGCCGGGATCGGATGCGTGGGGCCGCGATGTCGTTCGAGGAAGGGCGAGATCCCCGTGTTCTGTATTCAATCGAGCAGATGCTCAAATCGTCTCGACAGGAGCTGTCTGCTTCATTCTCGGATCGAATTCGGACGCCCGGTGGTGCCGCCGCGCCTTTGCAGGTAACCACAGCTTCTCGCGAATCCGACCGGCCTCCAGCCACCACGATCGATTCGGTTGCCACTCGGCTCGTGCAGCGGTCCCTGCTTGCGTCTCTTACGACGTACGAGGCGAGTCTGATTTATGTCGATGAGGCCGGGACTCCACAGTGGCGGTATACCGCATCGGGGGTCCGGGCGCGCCGGACATCGCCTCGGCCCAGCGACCTCAGTGCCTTTCAGCGGCTGCGGAGCCTTTATCGCATTCAGTCGCCTTCCGGCCCACTGGTTGAACAGCTTGAGGGTATGGCAGGTGACAAGCGTACGCCTAATCTGCTTTACGCCGGCTTGATTCCGGTCGAGCCTTCAGCAGACGGTGACGAGGAAGGTCCGGGGGCAAGCGGCTGGATCCTCGTTCGAGCCGAACCTAGATCTCTCTTACCGGGGGCTGGAACGGGCGTACCGGCGGTTCTGCTTCCGGACGGATCGTACTCCGATCTCTATGCTGAGCTGTCCCTCGCCGAATTTCGTGACGGCGCTCTGGTTCGCAGCCTTGGACGCGATTTCGGTCGAGCGCGCCTTCAGGCTCAACTCCGGTCATCGCTGGATGCGGACTCGCTTCAGTGGAAGAGCGAATCCGTTCGAGGGGCCCGTTATCTCACCTTATACCGAAACGCATCGGCGGCTCCAACGCGAGAAGGCGGGACGCAGACAGCGGAAGAGCGCACCATTGCCGTTCGGATTCCCTCGGTGCTCGCATTTGATCATCTGTACTACATCTTGCGGCTGACGATCGCCGGGCTGTTCGTCACCTTCTTGTTCTACCTTTTGGGGCTATATGGTCGCTATCAGCGTGGCCTTCTCCCCGCACCGACAGTCCGATTTCGAGACAAGGTTCTCAGCGCGTTTCTCGCCGTGGGCGTCGTGTCGATGATCGCGGTCGGTGTTGTCGGTGTACAGGTTGTGACGAGTGAAAATGAGCGGGTCATTCAACGTCGACTCCATGATCATCTGAATCGGGTCGAGGAGACGCTTGCCCTCGAAGCGCGACCGGGAGAGATGATGTATCGGGTGGCGGAACGGATCGATCTCGACTCTCTCGCGGCCCGGGTTGGACTCGATCTCCGTTTGTACGACGGCGCCGAACTTCAGGGTACCAGTCGTGCCCGATTGGTCCGTGATCGGCTCGTAGATGACCGTCTCCCGGTCGACGTTTATCGAGCGCTGTACGATGATCGCTATCGTTTTGCGACGGCTCCCAGCTATGTCGGAAGCTTCCGGTACGTTGTTGGATATCAGGCGCTTCCGGGAGAGGATGGGTCGCCGCGATACGTGCTGGCGGTGCCGACACTCGCTCAGCAGGAGCGCATCGAAGAGGAGCAGGCCCGAACGCTCGCGTATCTGTTTGGTGCGCTCCTCATCCTGGTCGTGGTGGTGATGTTGACGGCACTATTGCTCGCAAATGCTCTTGCACGCCCGATTGCCCAGCTTCGCGAGGGGCTGGAAGCTGTTGGCGAGGGTCGATTCGCCCGAGCTCTTCCCGTGAACACACGCGACGAGATTGGTGATCTCGTTCGGACGTTCAACGAAATGCGGGAGCAATTGCGAGAGAGCCGGCGGAAGCTAGCCAAGCAGGAACGCGAACTCGCCTGGCGTGAAATGGCGCGGCAGGTAGCACACGAGATCAAAAACCCGCTGACGCCGATGAAATTGTCGATTCAGCACCTTCGACGTGCGTACAAGCGGGAGCATCTATCGGATGATTCGACATCGAACGACGGTGGATTTGCACAGATGTTCGAGCGGATCACTGGGACACTTATCGAGCAGATTGAAGCACTTGCACGCATCGCAAATGAGTTTTCGTCGTTTGCCCGCCTACCAACTCGGGTCCCCGAGCCTCTAGATTTGAATGAGGTCATTCGCGAGGCAACCCGGTTGATGAGGGAAGAAGATAACGATGTAGATCTCATTTTGGACCTACACCATGCCCCTCTGGTCGTTGAGGCCGACCGAGAAGAGTTGCGGCGGATCTTTATCAACTTGATCAAGAATGCCATTCAAGCCATTCCTCAGCACCGCGAAGGGGAAATCGTACTTTCTACGCTACCAACGCAGGGGGAAGGGGACGCATTACCGTCCGTCAAGTGCACGATTGAAGACAATGGGACAGGAATTCCGGAGTCGCTACGAGACAAAATCTTCCAGCCAAACTTCTCAACGAAGACGAGTGGAACCGGGCTCGGGTTGGCGATCGCGCGCAAAAGCATCGAAGAGCTAGACGGCCAGATCGACTTCTCGACGGTTGAAGGTGAAGGGACAACATTCCGGATTCGCCTTCCCCTTTCCGAAGAGGCGCCGGTAGAAGCCTAGCCAGGCTTGACGATGCATGTCGCTCCCCCCATGCTATGGATTCGGGGAGTTCGAGTCTGCGTATTGTGAAAGCATGCCGACGTATATGTAAGGTATTACATTCAATATTTCGCTCTGTATTCGTGCTTTCCTCAGGGTGTCATGCAATTAAGTGATACCATCAATATTCCCTTGTCACATATAGTGAAGGGTTGACTGCGGTCTTTCAGTGTGGGGGAATTCACGTCGTCTCAATTTGGTTACATTTTGTTTCAGTTGTCTTGGAGGGAGGCAACTCGATTTCAGTTAAAGGTGGGCATCAGGCGTGCTGCACCGTCCTTTAATGCGGTATATTTATGATTTTATCCGCGAAGAGATGATTATTGTCTGTTATTTGTAACGGGAAATGCTGGCGAGTGCCATCTTCTATATTCCTGAATCGAGGTTTTTGTAAAGATCCTGTTCACGGATCGGCTCGATTCAGTTGATTTTCTTCATCAGCTGTCTAAATTGTCATTCGTGTGAAAGTGGCTGTCGGTCTGCAGATGTCGTCTGAACCAAATCACTTTAGAGTGCCTCCCGAAGCGGATGGGAGCGCACTTCGTGTGGTTGGTTTTGATTTTACTCGACCCTGCTTAAGTGCTGCTATCGCATCCCCTGACACCCTTTTCGTATTCTCAAACGAGAATATTATTTGTTTGGATTGGATGCGCGATTGTAGCGCGTGATCTGTCACGCTTTCACAGTGTTCGCAGGGCTACGGAAACTGGCTCGACGGCGTTGAGGAAGGCCTTGTGCCGGTTCCTCACCGATTCGTGGAGTGGTTCGGCTCTGCCAACCGCCGCACTGGATATTACCCATCCCACTGTTTTGGCGTGCGCGACTCTCTCTCCCTCGACCCTGTTCGATTATACCACGCAGGCGCGATTCAGCGTCTGGCATCTCACCCGAAGATTGCAGAGACAACAAATATCCCCCAGCCGTACCCCAAGGACGGAGCGGCGAGCTGGATTATTTCTGCAATGCCGCGGCAGATGGCGGGGGTTGAGTACTCGTTTGCCATCATGCGCGAAGACGATGATACCCTCGTCGGGGTCACGTCACTGATGAACGTGGGGCAGGGCGAGGCCGAATTGGGATACTGGATCGGATATCCGTACTGGGGAAACGGATATGCAACGAAAGCAAATCGGCTCGTGCTTGAGTTTGCCTTCGAGTCGGTGTGTCTGGATACAATTTACGCCCGACCGCTCCTCCGCAATGCTGCATCCTGCCGCGTGCTGGATAAGCTCGGGTTCGATCTTGTTGACGTCGTCGAGAACGTTTTCCCGAAATGGGACAATACCGACTCGCTCGGAATGTACGAAATCGAAAAAGTGTACTGGTCGTCCCGTTGCAACAGCGCCGAATCCAGGGAGGGATTTGACAACGTGTCATCGGCCGCTGCGACGATGGGGTCTTAGGCCGCTGGTCGACGGCGGTGCGCGATCACCAACCCAGCAGATGTTCGTCCACGCGTGCACCGTCGTGCATGAACGAGCAGGCGTCGACTCCAGAAAATCGATAGGGCCGGGTGTGTCTGCTGGCGACGGCGAAACTCAAGCGATCTTAGAAGCCGGGCGTTGGAATTGATTGCTCGGGGTCAGATCCTGTATGCTGTTCCCTACCCGATGCTACCAGCGCTGTTTTGGTGTCGGTATCGGAATAGCTCCACTTGTCCCCAACCTCAGGACCGAAGATGTCGAATCCGCAGATTGACCGCCTCGAAGTGGGCGAAACCGCACCCGATTTCACCGCTCCGACCCAGGACGGGACGCCCCTTACCCTCAGCGATTATCGCGGTTCGTGGGTTGCCCTGTACTTTTACCCGAAGGACGACACTCCGGGTTGCACCAAGCAG